>JBEEJJ010000063.1:0-6721 GCA_041169265.1 Actinomycetota bacterium | reverse complement strand
CTCTCAATGTCGCAGGCAGACTCGCCGCTGGCCAACTGGGTGTTCTTCGGGGGATTGAGCCTGTTGAGCTTCGTGGTTGCCTTTGTCACCGCATCCTTGGTCGAATACGCGCCGAGCATGTTGCAGGCCACTAGCCGACGCAAGGCACTCGGGGTCATCGCTGGAGTTTTGGCAACCGCGGCCGCTATTCCAATGACGGTCAACCTGCAGTCATCTGGCGAGAAGTTTCGAGTTGCGGCAATCCAGGGCAACGCAAATGCCGGATTGTTCGCCAAGACCTACCCCGGCGAGGTGCTCGACAATCACCTAACAGTCACCAGAAAGATGATCTCCGACGGCAAGGCCAAAGGCGTGCAGCTAGTGGTTTGGCCCGAGAATGCTTCTGACCTGAACCCAGAGTTCAGCCCTCGGGCAAACCTCGAACTCAACTCGCTCGTGAATCAGGAGTTGAAGACACCGTTCACGTTCGGCACCATCACGGCAACAGAGTCAGAGATCTTCAACTCTTCGATTCTCTGGCTACCGAACACGGGTTTTACCGACCAATATGACAAAAAGCGACCGGTGCCGTTCGCCGAGTTCGTTCCAGACCGCGACTTTTGGTATCAACTCGCGCCAGACCTAATCGGGCTAATCTCGCGCGGCTACACCTTCGGCGAGCGCGACCCGATTTTTGAAGTCGAAGGAAAAAAGTTCGGCGTGTTGATTTGCTTCGAAATCGCCATCGACGAAATCACCCAAGATATCGTCGACTCTGGGGCTCAGGCCATCTTGTCGCAAACCAACAACGCCGACTTCGGTCGGAGCGACGAAGCCTTTCAGCAACTCGCGATCGCCAAACTCAGAAGCATCGAAACCGGCTTACCGTTGGTTAACGCATCTACCGTGGGACCTTCGGCAATCTTCGATGGGGGAGACACCTTGGCTCGAAGCGGCGCTTTCGAACCTGCTTATCTCGTGGCAGACATCGGGCTTTCCAACTCAAAGACTCCGGCGATGGTGATCGGCCGCTACTTCGATCTGGCCAACTTGCTACTCGCGGCGGGCTTAGTCTCGATCGTCATTTACCGTCGACGCAAGACGAACTGATGCAAATCGTGCTAGAGGCCCACTAATGCGCACCTTGGTAATTCTGCCCACTTATAACGAGGCAGAGAACATCGAGCGCAGCATCCAGCAACTTTTTGAACATAACCCTGAGGTCGATGCATTGGTCGTCGACGACGGGTCACCCGACGGCACGGCAAAACTGGTCACCACTCTCGCACAGAGTGACCCTCGAATCCACTTGCTCGAGCGAGCGAGCAAAGAGGGACTGGGAACTGCCTATCTGGCGGGATTCGCCTGGGGGTTAGATCGCGGCTACGAACTGCTAGTCGAGATGGATGCCGATGGCAGTCACCGCGCGATCGACCTGCCGCGCATGCTAGCCGCCGCAACCTCGGCAGACCTAGTCATCGGAAGCCGCTGGATCGCTGGGGGAGAGGTGGTCAACTGGCCAGCTCATCGAAGATTTTTATCTCGGATGGGCAACCGTTACGCCCGCTCATTGCTCCGGTCGCGCATCCACGACCTCACCGCTGGGTTTCGCGTCTATCGCGCTGAAGTTCTGCGTCAACTCACGAGTGGCACGATCTCGGCTCAAGGTTATTCGTTTCAGGTCGAGCTTGCCTGGCTAACCGAACGCGCCCAGTTTCGCGTGGTCGAGGTGCCGATCACGTTCATCGAGCGCGTCAACGGCAGGTCAAAAATGAGTTCAGCCATAGTGCTTGAGGCACTATGGCTGATTACTCGTTGGGGTTTCTTCGGCAAAAAATAACCCGGTTGAAATCTAAATGTCGGCTTCTCCGGCCTTGCGGCGAGCGCGGATGTAGTCCAGACGTTCTTGCAAAATCTCTTCGAGCTCTTCGCGAGTGCGGCGCTCGAGCAGCATCTCCCAGTGGCTACGTGGAGTCTTGTCGTCATTGGCTTCGAGGGTTACCTGCTTGCCATCTTCGAGCAAAACGCCTTCGAGAGCACACTGCTTGCACTGCCAGGTCTGAGGCAGCTCGGCTTCGGCCGCGAAGACAACAGGGGTCTCGTGCTGGTTGGCGCAACGGTAGAGGTGGGTGGCGCGTTCCGAATAAGCAACGCCCTTTTCGCTCTCCAGCGACTGGGTTCCAAGCCGCATACCGCGCATGGTGGACTGAGCCATTTTTCTCCTCTTTGAAACCTAAAAAACTTCGTCGATTGACTTGTGACCTAAACCGAAGATCTCGGTGATTTGTTCCCGAATGAAACGAAAAACTCAGTTTTTGTTTCTCAGGCTGGCTGCAGCAACATCTGCGCGATCGGTGACTATGCCGTGCGCCCCTAAGGCTACCAACTCGAGCATGGTTTGTTCGTCGTTGACGACCCAGTAGTGCAGTTTGATACCAGCATCCAGCACCCGTCTGACAAATTTCGGGTGAAGAGTGTTTAATAATGCGTGCTCGTATGGAAGCTGCAGGGCGTGAGTGCCCTTCATGACCCTGGGAAACCAACGTTCAGAAGCAAATCGTGCCGCCAAATAGCCAGCCAGGATGCGGCCGACACCGGCTCCGGTTGCGACCTCGACACCGGCAGCTTGCAGCCGCCTCAAGGCCCGCACTCGGCGAGTATCGCTGAATGACGACACGAGCACCCGATCGCCAGCACGCGCATCCTTGATTGCCTTCACGGTCGGATCGATTGCGTTGGCTCGCTTGATATCGAGGTTGAACCGAGCACCTGGCATCGAGGAAAGTGCTTCGGCAAGCGTTGGAATTCCGCCTCCTGCAATTGACACCACCTGCACTTCGGCAAGGGTTAGTTGCGAGATGTCGCGTTTGATGCCGGCGACTCTCAGCAGGTCATCGTCGTGAAAAAGCACTGCAACACCATCCCTGGTGGCTTGCACATCGGTCTCGATGTGGGTCGCGCCGGCGACCAGAGCGGCCTTAAACGCCGCAATCGTGTTTTCTTCGGCATCTTTAGTCGCCAGCCCGCGATGGGCAAAAACGTGAATTCCCGCGGGGGAGAGGTATGGCAACTCGGTCAACTTGATGCACCCGTCCGCTAGCGGTTGCCACCTAGGCTGGAACGGTGGCTCTGACTTTCGATTCTAAGACTCTGGCGCGATTTGCTCGCCTCTGGCTTGGCCTTTTCATTTATGGGCTCGGGCTTGCGCTAATCGTAGAAGCAACGGTTGGAGTCCCACCCTGGGATGTTCTGGCTCAAGGCATTTCGAAACAGGCTCACATCAGCTATGGCTGGGCGTCGGTTGTCGTTAGTGCGTTGGTCTTGCTCGCCTGGATTCCGCTGCGCCAACGGTGGGGAATCGGCACCGTGCTCAACGGCATCTTCATCGGCCTTTTCGCCGATTTCTGGATGAACCTTCTTCCATCGGCCGAAACCTACCTTCTGCAGCTGGGCTCATTCTGCCTGGGCATGGTTCTGGTCGCTCTGGCAACGGGCTTGTACATTTCGGCGAACCTCGGCACCGGTCCGCGTGACGGACTCATGATCGGCACACAGCGCCTGCTCGGCTGGAAGTTTTGGCAGATTCGCACCATGTACGAGACGATCGTGCTGGCAATCGGGTGGCTGCTCGGCGGTCAGGTTCGCGAAGGAACCCTGATTTTCGCGTTCTGCATCGGCTATCTAATGCAGTTTTCGTTGAAGGTTTTCAAGTTCGTTGACCCTCAAGCCAAGAAAAGAACCGAGTAGCCATGGTCTATCCGGGTCAACACCGGGCGACGGCTCGGGTCTTGTTGCACAACGACGCTGGCGAGGTTTTCATGCTTCTGACCCACTTCGACCCAGAAGTCGGACTGCCGCCGCGCTGGCTAACCCCGGGTGGTGGCATCGACGCCGGCGAAGATACCAGGGATGCGGCGGTGCGCGAGCTTCGCGAGGAAACCGGCATCGTTTTGAGTCCTGATCAACTCGGCGAACCGATTTTCCACAGGATTGGGCGATGGGATTGGTCTGACGGAAACCACCACACATATGAGGACACAATCTTTCAACTTAAGGTTGAAGGTTTTGAGATCGACACGAGCGGATGGACTCAAGACGAACACCGCGACGTTGTCGTGTATCGCTGGTGGAAACCCGCCGAACTGCTCGCCAGCGGAGAAGCAGTCGCGCCACACGGTCTAGCTGAGTTCCTGGTCGAGTATCTGAGCTAAGGCAGGAAGCCCTCTCGGCGAACGCATAATAAACGCCGATAATGAACATTATGTCAAGTAATAAATATCTGACCACTACCCCCGAAGTTTGCCATTGGTGTTGATTCGGGCGGGTTTTGCTCTAGGCCTGCGTTGCCGCAATCCAGGCTGAGAGCTTCTCGGCGGCGGCACCCGAATCGAGCGCCGAACGAACGAGTTCGAGCGCCTCGGCAAAACGTGCGTGCAGATCGCGTGACGCCTGCGAGGAATCCTTTGCCAAACGATAAGCGACCACTCCACCGGCGGCATTCAAAAGCACGATGTCTCGCACGGCGCTCAGTGACGCATCCCAGTCATCCGAACCGAGGACGATTCGGGCGACCTTGGCGTTGTGATGGGCGTCCCCGCCGACGAGGTCGGCCACAGAGACTCTGGGTAAGCCCAAGGATGCCGGATCGAGCTCGAATTCTGTCACCGCTCCCCCAGAAACCTGCCAAATTCGACTGGTTCCCGTGGTGGTGAGCTCATCAAGCCCATCAGAACCCCTGAATACCAGAGCGGTGCGACCTCGAGCAGCGATTTCAGAAGCCATCAAAGGGGCGATGAATTCGTTGGAAACACCTAGAGAGGTGGCAATTGGCTGCGCTGGATTGGCCAACGGACCGAGGAAATTGAAGGTGGTCGGCACACCCAGGGCCTTGCGAACCGGAGCCACGTGCCTCATGGCCGGGTGAAAAACGGGCGCGAAGAAGAACGTGAGCCCTACCTCGCGGAAGACATCTGCCACCGCCTCCGGCGATAGATCTAGACGAATACCCAAAACCTCAAGCATTTCGCTCGATCCGGTCTTTCCAGATGCCGACCTAGAGCCATGTTTCATAACCGGGATGCCGGCTGCCGCGCAAAGAACCGCGGACATGCTCGAGACGTTTACCGTTCCAGCGAGGTCTCCCCCGGTTCCGACGATGTCAACGGCATCCGAGCCGGTGTTTAGAAGCACTGCATGCTGCAGCATCACGTCTACCAGGCCTGCTAGTTCGTCAACCGACTCGCCCTTCGATCGAAGTGCCATCATGAACGCTCCGACCTGAGCTTCGCTGGCTTCACCTGACATAATCTCGGTCATCACCCAGGCTGCTTCGGCACGACTCAGGTCGTTTTTTGCCAGCAATTTCTGCAGCACGCTCGGCCAGGATTGTGAATCGGTCATGCGGCTAAGTTTATCGGTCAAATTCCGCGTGTTTCCGCCCCAAAAACGCTTTTTGACCGTTACCAAAGGGTTATGATTTAGGTATGTCTACGAGTGTCGCAGCCACCAAATCAGCCCCCGTAATCAACCGCCCGAGCCCAACTTCGGTTGGAACCATCGTTTGGCTCGGTAGCGAGGTGATGTTCTTCGCGGGATTGTTTGCCATGTACTTCAGCCTGCGAGCCAACTCCCCCGAAATTTGGTCTGTCGACACCGAAAAGTTGAACATTCCGTTCGCGCTCACCAACACCATCATTCTGGTGCTTTCCTCATTCACCGCTCAGTTCGGCGTATTCGCTGCCGAGCGTATGCAGCCGCGAGCTACAGGCCTCTCCCCTTTCAAGTGGGGCATGGTTGAGTGGTTCTTCATTTCTTACTTCATGGGTGCAATCTTCGTTGCCGGCCAGGCTTGGGAGTATGCCACTCTGATTTCCGAAGGTGTGTCGCTGAGCTCAAACTCTTATGGAAGCGCGTTCTACATCACCACCGGGTTCCACGCCCTGCACGTGACCGGCGGTCTGATCGCATTCCTTCTGGTTCTCGGAAAGACCTTCGCGGCCAAGAAATTCGGTCACTATGAGGCCACCAGCGCCATCGTGGTCAGTTACTACTGGCACTTCGTGGACGTGGTCTGGATTGGCCTGTTCCTAATCATCTACGTTCTCAAATAGGCGAAAGCAAGCACATGAACAAGCGCAAGATCAACAATGCTCGTCGCAGCCCGTTTGCGGCCATCCTCGTAATCGCCGCTGGCCTTCTGATCGCCGGTGGAGGCTACGCGGGAGCAACCGCTGCCGTGGCTCACAGCACCTCTGGTGAATACACCCAGGCACAGGTCGACGAGGGCAAGAAGCTCTTTCTCGCGAACTGCGCTTCGTGCCATGGAAAGAACGCTGAAGGAACCAACTACGGCCCCAGCCTGATCGGTGTTGGCGCTGCATCCGTCGACTTCCAAGTTGGCACTGGCCGCATGCCTGGCCAGGCTTCTGGACCGCAGATGATGAAAAAGCCGGTTCAGTTCAAGCAAGACCAAATCGACGCGCTTGCCGCGTATGTTGCATCGCTAGCCCCTGGGCCATCGGTGCCAGATGAAAAATACCTTTCCACCAACGGAGACACCACGCGAGGCGGAGAACTATTCCGCATCAACTGTGCAATGTGTCACAACGCGGTGGGTGCGGGTGGCGCTCTCACCGAAGGAAAGTTTGCTCCGAACCTAAAGGGTGTCGAGGCCAAGCACATCTATGAAGCGATGGTCACTGGCCCTCAGAACATGCCGGTGTTCAACGACGCAAACCTGACT
>JBEEJJ010000062.1:0-7007 GCA_041169265.1 Actinomycetota bacterium | reverse complement strand
TATGACGTTTTCGTCAAAGAAGACGCCACCCTGGTAGAGGTCAACCCGTTGGTTCTCACCAAGGATGGTCAAATCCTCGCTCTCGATGGCAAGGTAACCCTCGACGACAACGCCGAGTTCCGTCACGAGCGTGCCGAAATGGAACGCGACGACCTCGACCCGCTTGAGGCGAAGGCAAAGGCTTGGGACCTCAACTATGTGAAGCTCGACGGTCAGGTCGGAATCATCGGAAACGGTGCCGGCCTGGTCATGTCGACCCTCGACGTGGTCGCCTACGCAGGTGAGCGCCACGGTGGTGTTCGCCCAGCAAACTTCCTCGACATCGGTGGCGGTGCCTCGGCCGAGGTCATGGCCAACGGTCTCGATGTCATCCTGGGCGACGAGCAGGTCAAGAGCGTATTCGTCAACGTGTTCGGTGGAATCACCGCCTGTGACGCGGTTGCGAACGGCATTGTCGGAGCTCTCGAGAAACTCGGCTCGGCCGCTACCAAGCCACTGGTTGTTCGTCTCGACGGCAACAACGTTGCCGAGGGTCGCCGCATCCTTGCCGAATTTGCCCACCCGCTAGTGACCGTGGTTGAAACCATGGACGAGGCTGCCGACAAGGCTGCCGAACTGGCCAACCGATAGTCGCGAGAAGGAACAAGACAGATGGCTATTTTTCTAGACAGCAACTCGCGAATCATCGTTCAGGGAATGACCGGTAGCGAGGGCATGAAGCACACCACCCGCATGCTTGCCGGTGGCTCAAACATCGTCGGAGGCGTGAACCCACGCAAGGCCGGCGAAACCGTTGAAATCGATGGCAAGAGCCTGCCGGTGTTTGGCACCGTGGCCGAAGCTATGGCTGCAACCGGTGCAAACGTCTCGGTTATTTTCGTTCCGCCAGCGTTCGCCAAGGCCGCAGTTGTCGAAGCGATCGACGCGGAAATCGAACTCGCAGTGGTGATCACCGAGGGCATCCCGGTTCATGACTCGGCCAGCTTCTGGGCATACTCGTGCTCGAAGGGCAACAAGACCCGCATCATCGGCCCTAACTGCCCAGGCATCATCAGCCCAGAGCAGTCGAACGCCGGTATCACCCCGTCGAACATCACCGGCAAGGGTCCGATCGGCCTCGTTTCGAAGTCGGGAACCTTGACCTACCAGATGATGTTCGAACTTCGCGACATCGGATTCTCGACCGCAATCGGAATCGGTGGAGACCCGATCATCGGAACCACACACATTGACGCTCTCGCAGCTTTCGAAGCCGACCCAGAGACCAAGGCCATCGTGCTGATTGGTGAAATCGGTGGAGACAGCGAAGAGAAGGCTGCCGCATACATCGCCAAGAATGTGACCAAGCCGGTCGTTGCCTATGTTGCCGGATTCACCGCGCCAGAGGGCAAGACCATGGGTCACGCCGGTGCGATCGTGTCTGGATCTGCCGGAACCGCCCAGGCCAAGAAGGAAGCCTTCGAAGTCGTCGGTGTCAAGGTCGGCAAGACTCCGAGCGAGACCGCGGCGCTGATGCGCGAAGTGGTCAAGGGTCTCTAAGCACCTAAAGTGGCAAAGGGCGAGGGAGGCACCACACGCAGGTTGACCCTGCTGGTCGGTGCTTTGGATGCGCTCTTCATCGTTGCTCTGACCTTCGTGGTCTTGATTGCCATCGGCACAACCGTTTGGCTGGTCGAGAACGACCCGGACATCCCTTGGGTGATGGCGCTGCAGACCATGACTAACTTTTGGTTTGTCGGTCACGGTGTGACCATCCACGTTGCCGCGCAAGACCTCGTCGGAATTGCGGTTCCAGCGTTCAAGTTCTCGCTAGCTCCGATTTTGCTATTGGGCGTCGTTTACCTTTTCGGCCGTCGCACCGCCAAAAAACTGGCTCTTGCCAACGAGTTTTGGCCCGGTTGGCTGGGTGCTTTCGCCGTCTACCTAATCGCGTCGATCGTTCTAACCCCGATCGCTTCAGCCCCGACCGTTCACCCAGACTCGAGCCAAGCAGCTGCTTTTCCCGCGATGCTCTATGTCGGCTCGATCATCGTCACCAACCTGTTCGGCAAAGGCTCGGGGGATGCGGTCGAACGCGTCTGGCTCAAAAACTTCATCGAACGACAGTCGCGAAGCGCTAACTGGTTTGTGGCGTCGCTGAGTTCGCCGGCGCTTCGTGCCGGAACTGGCGTGGTAGCCGGACTTCTCGGAGTCTCGGCGGTGTGGCTCGGCATGAGCCTGGCGTTCAACTGGATTCCGGTCATCCGCCTCTATGAAGGTTTGCAGGTGAGCCCCATCGGTGGCATCGCCGTGACGCTGGGTCAGCTCTTCGCCCTTCCCAACTTGGTCATCTTCGGTGCCGCGTGGTTCACCGGAGTCGGCTTCTCGATCGGCACGGGTTCATCGGTGAGTCCGCTCGGCACCGAGCTTGGCCCGATTCCCGCGCTTCCGATCTTCGGCGGTTTGCCGATTGGCGAAACATTCATCGGGCTCGCGGCAATCGTGGTTCCCGTGGTGCTCGCGCTGGTTTGCACCCTCTGGGTCAAGTCGCACACCCAGCAGATGCGTTTCAACTTTGCCTCGCCGCTCACCGCGGCGCTCTCGCTCGGTCTCGGAGTCGGGTTGGTGGCCGCCGTTGAGGCTGGCGCGCTCGCGGTTTTGGCCAGCGGCGCGATCGGGCCTGGCCGTCTCGAAACTTTCGGCGTGAATCCGTGGATGCTTGCCCTCGTGGTCTTCATCGAAGTAGCTCCGGTGTCTTTCCTTGCCGCCTTCTACAGCGCTCGCCCCGAAAAGGCAGCCCCGATTCCCGACTATCTCAAAAGGTAAACTAGAGCGGTGCTGTCGGTCGTTGTTCTCATCTCTGGTGCGGGTTCTAACCTGCGAGCACTTCTCGACGCCTGCGAAAGCCCGCTTTTTCCGGCCAAGGTTCGGGCCGTTGGTGCCGACAACCCAGCAACCGGTTTAGAGCACGCCGAACTGTTCGGAGTGCCAACGTTTGTGGTCGATCCGAGCCGATTTGAGAGCCGCGAGGCCTGGGCCGAAGCCCTGCTTTCGAACGTAAAACACTTTGAGCCCGACCTCGTCGTGCTGGCCGGGTTCATGCGCATTCTGCCTGCCAACTTTGTGCAGGCTATGTCGCCAAATCTCATCAACACGCATCCGTCGCTGCTGCCGGCTTTTCCTGGCGCTCATGCGGTGCGCGATGCACTTTCCGCCGGGGCGAAAACCACCGGCGTGACCGTACACGTTGTCGACGAAGGAGTCGATACCGGACCGCAACTGGCTCAGCGCGAGGTGCAGGTCGAAGACAACGACACCGAGGCGGCTCTTCACGAGCGCATCAAGGTTGTTGAACGCGAACTGCTCGTCGATGTCGTGCGCCAGATCGCAGAACAAAAGCTCCAACTTTCCGCATAACCTCCTTCAACGAAAGGCCGCCAGTGGCATCTGCCGACCGCAACCCAAACGACTATCGTCACCGTGACCGCATCCAGGTTCGTCGCGCACTCATCTCGGTCAGCGACAAGACCGGACTGGTCGAGTTCGCTCATGCCCTATCCGACAACGGCGTTTCGATAGTTTCGACCGGCTCGACCGCCAAGACCATCGCCGATGCCGGCATCGCCGTGACCGAGGTTTCGCAGATCACCGGCTTTCCAGAATCGCTCGATGGCCGAGTCAAGACTCTGCACCCGAAGATTCACGGCGGACTCCTCGCCGACCTTCGCTTGGTGAGTCACGAGCAGCAGCTCGACGAACTCGGCATCGAGGCATTCGAGCTGGTTGTGGTGAACCTTTATCCGTTCGTGCAGACCGTTGCAAACGGTGCAAAGGGGGATGCGGCAGTCGAGCAGATCGACATCGGTGGCCCTGCCATGGTGCGTGCCGCCGCAAAGAACCACGCGAACGTCGCGATCGTGGTTGACCCGAGCCGTTACTCCGAGATCGTCGCCGCACTGCCGACCGGTGGAACCACTCTTGCCCAGCGCCGCGAGTTAGCTGCAACTGCTTTCGCGCATACCGCACGTTATGACTCGGCGGTTGCCGCCTGGTTTGCAACCGAGCTCGACAATGAGTGGCGCAAGGGAGCTGGCCAAGACGCGAGCAACGAATCGAAGAACCCGGGATTCACCCAGCACGTGACCATCGAGGGCGAACTGGTAAACGTGCTTCGCTACGGCGAAAACTCGCACCAGCCAGCCGCGCTCTACCGAACCGTTGGTGAGGGTTCGGTTTCGGGCATCGCTCAGGCACGCGTGCTGAGCGGCAAAGAGATGTCGTTCAACAACTATGTCGATGCCGATGCTGCCCTGCGCGCCGCGTTCGACCACGTTGAGCCAGCCGTGGCGATCATCAAGCACGCCAACCCGTGTGGAATCGCTATCGGCGACCCTAACTCGGCCGATCCAATCGCGGATGCGCACGCAAACGCATATGTGTGTGACTCGACCTCGGCCTTCGGTGGTGTCATCGCGGCTAATCGCCCAATCACCAAGACCATGGCTCAGCAGATTGTTTCGAGTTTCAGCGAGGTGGTCATCGCACCGAGCTATGAGTTCGAGGCACTCGAGTTGCTTACCAAGAAGCCCGACATGCGCATCCTGCAGCTCCCGCCGAACTACGCGCGTGAGGATCACGAGGTTCGCCAGATCTCGGGTGGACTTTTGGTGCAAGAACCCGACACCTTCGGTGCCTTCAACCCAGCATCCTGGGAACTGGTGACTGGATTGCCAGCCAGCCCTGAGGTGATGCGCGACCTCATCTTTGCTTGGCGTGCCTGCCGCGCGGTCAAGTCGAACGCTATCTTGCTCGCCAAGAACGGCGCATCGGTCGGCATCGGTATGGGCCAGGTTAACCGAGTCGACTCGTGCAAGTTGGCGGTCGAGCGTGCTGCTAGCCGAGCAAAAGATTCGGTCGCCGCATCCGACGCTTTCTTCCCATTCCCAGACGGAGCGCAGGTGCTGATCGATGCAGGCATTCGTGCGATCGTTCAGCCCGGTGGCTCAAAGAAAGATCAGCTCACCATCGACGTTGCGGCGGCAGCCGGCATCACCATGTATTTCACGAAGGAACGCCACTTCTACCACTAGACCAATGGCTCGCAGGTTGAGAACTCTGGTTTGCAACCTGTTGAAGAGCCAGTCAACCGCGCGGCAACTCGCGATCGACAAACAACCAATAGGCTTGATTTCAAGCCCAAATCCCAAAAGGAGAAACACATGTCCCGTCACGGAAAAGTCTCGGTCATCGGAGCCGGCTTCTATGGCACGACCACCGCTCAGCGACTAGCCGAATATGACATTTTCGACACCGTTGTGCTCACCGACATTCTCGATGGCAAGCCTCAGGGTGTTGCTCTCGACATCAACCAGAGCCGCTCGATCGAGGGCTTTGAGACCGAGGTTGTCGGTGCAACCACCCTGCCTGATGGCTCGGGCTACGAGGCAATCGCCGACAGCGACATCGTGATCATCACCGCCGGTTTGCCACGCAAGCCCGGAATGACCCGCATGGACCTGCTCGAAGTGAACGCAGGCATCGTCGGCGGAGTCGCCAAGAACATTGCCAAGTATGCGCCTAACGCCGTCATCCTCGTGGTTTCGAACCCACTAGACGAGATGACCGCTCTGGCTCAGAAGGCATCGGGATTCCCGAAGGAGCGCGTCATTGGTCAGGCCGGCGTGCTCGACACCGCTCGTTTCACCAACTTTGTCGCCGAAGCTACCGGTGCAGAAACCAAGGATGTTCGCACCCTGACCCTCGGCTCGCACGGCGAGACCATGGTTCCGGTTCCGAGCGTTTCGACCGTCAACGGCAAGAAGATCGTCGATGTTCTCGGAGCCGAGAAGGTCGCCGAGTTGGTTGACCGCACCCGCAACGGTGGTGCCGAGATCGTGGCACTGCTCAAGACCGGTTCGGCTTACTACGCACCGAGCGCGGCTGTGGCCCGCATGGCAAAGGCAGTGCACGAAGACTCTGGCGCTGTGTTCCCGGTTTGTGCCTGGGTCGACGGTCAGTTCGGCATCTCGGGCGTATACCTCGGTGTCGAGGCGCAGCTCGGCAAGGGTGGCATCAAGCAGGTCGTGGAGACCCCGCTCGAGGCCGACGAGCTCGAGAACCTGAAGGTCGCTGCCGAGGCCGTTCGCGCCAAGCAAGCCGACGTCGAAAACCTCTAGGTCTAGACCGCTTCAAAACAACAACTTGGATGCGCGCATCCGCTTGAGAACCGCTCGAAAAGTCGGGCGGTTTTCTCGTTTCTTTTGCAATAACCTGCGCGTTTTGCGTGTTAGCCTACAAGGCTGGTCTGTTCGTGCACGAACGACCTCTCAAGACGTTTACGAAAGTTCATAAGTGGCTGAATCCGAAACCAAACGCGGAACCGTTCGCACGCTGTTGCGAATCTTCCCGTTCACCAAAAAGGCGTTACCTCGCATCGTCCTGGGCATGTTCGCCGCGCTCGCTGCGCACATGCTCGCGCTATCGATCCCCGGTTTCTTGCGGGGTATCGTCGATGCGGTGGGTGCGCAGGGCAGCGTTGAGTCGATCATCCCTCTGGTTCTCTGGGTACTTGGGCTCGGTGTTCTCGAAGCCGTCATGGTGCTCGCGCGTCGCTGGCTGGTGTTGACTCCGGGAACGCACGTCGAGGCAAACCTTCGACGCACCCTCTACGCCAAGCTTCAGAACCTGCCGGTGGCCTTCCACGACCGCTGGCCGAGCGGTCAGCTGCTCAGCCGCGCCACCCAAGACCTCAGCCTGATTCGCCGCTGGCTATCGTTCGGTTTGGTGCTTTTGGTCGCCAACGGCATCACCATCATCGTCGGTCTCGGCGTGCTTTATTCCTATTCGTGGATTCTCGGCAGCATTTTCTTGGTGATCGTCGCACCGCTCTGGGTGATCGGCTTCAACTTCGAGAAGAACTACCACATCACCGCTCGCAAGAGCCAAGACCAGGCCGGTGACCTCGCCACCTCGGTCGAACAGAGCGTGCACGGCATCCGTGTTTTGAAGGCGTTCGGTCGTGGCGGTTT
>JBEEJJ010000061.1:0-7156 GCA_041169265.1 Actinomycetota bacterium | reverse complement strand
CATCGTCCCCGGTCTTGGCACGCTGCTCGTCGGTGACGACCCGGGATCACATTCATACGTGGCCGGAAAGCACCGTGACTGCGCCGAAGTTGGCGTGGACTCGATTCGCATCGACCTGCCGGCATCGGCTTCGGCGGCCGACGTGCGTGCGGCCATCCGTGATCTGAACGAAGCCAAAGACTGCACCGGTTACATCGTTCAGCTGCCGCTTCCGTTTGGCATCGACACCAACGAGATGCTCGAACTGATCGATCCCAACAAGGATGCCGACGGCCTGCACCCCACAAATCTCGGGCGTCTCGTGCTCGGCGTCTCTGGCGAGTTGACCTCGCCGCTTCCTTGCACACCGGCCGGAATCGTCGAGCTTCTTCGTCGCTATGACGTGAATCTGCGCGGTGCCGAGGTGGCCGTGATTGGTCGCGGTGTCACCGTCGGTCGTCCGCTCGGACTATTGCTGACTCGCAAGGGCATCGACGCTTCGGTCAACCTGCTTCACTCGGCATCGCTCGACATCGAAGGCACGGTTCGCCGAGCCGACATCGTTGTGGCAGCGGTCGGAGTCGCCCACTTTGTTCAACCCGAGTGGATCAAACCAGGTGCCGCTGTGCTCGATGTGGGCATCACTCGTGTCGAAGGCGAAGACGGCAAGGCCACTCTGGTCGGGGATGTTGACCCGCGCGTTGCCGAGGTGGCAGGCTTCTTCTCGCCAAACCCTGGTGGTGTCGGCCCGATGACTCGAGCCATGCTGGTCAAAAATGTGGTCGATTCGGCTTCTAGGCTGTAACCATGAACACCACGGTGCAGAGCGAACTGGTTGCCTCGGCGCTGAGAATCTTTGAGATCATCGGCGTGCTCGCGTTCGCCGCATCCGGTTTGATCGAAGCCGCCCGCAAAAAGTTTGACATCTTCGGCGTCGTGCTAATTGCCTTCATCGCCGCCTTCGGTGGTGGAACCCTGCGCGACATCCTGCTCGATCGACGCCCGTTCTTCTGGGTCGAAAACCAAGAAATCCTCTGGCTGGTCATCGCGTTTGCGGTGCTGGCACCCCTGTTCTTTCGGGCCCGCCACATCGAGTTCACCTCGCGTGCGATGGAATGGCCCGATGCCGTTGGGCTCGGTTTGTTCGCGACCTCGGGTGCGCAAATCGCCTTGGATGCGGGAGCAAACCCGTTCATCGCAGCGGTCATGGCCGTGGTGACCACGGTTTTCGGTGGAATCCTTCGTGATGTTTTGGTCGGCGAGATTCCCCGTGCGCTGCACGACCACCAGCCCTACGCACTCTTGGCGTTCGCCGGCGCTTGGATGCAGTGGGGACTGCACGAGCTCGGGCTCGACACCCTCGCTTCGATCGCGATAACCGCAGCGGCAATCATCCTGGTTCGCTTCGCGAGCATCCTCTTCAAGTGGAAGCTGCCGGCCTGGCGGCTCTAACTAGAACTTCGAGCGAATAGCCCAGAGGTCGGCGAACACGGGTCTGAACAAGGTCGAAGCCAGGTAGTCGACTCCTGGTGAACCGCCGGTTCCGCTCTTGCGGCCAATCGTGCGTTCGACCATCTTCACGTGGCGATAGCGCCACTCCTGCAAGCCTTCATCGAGGTCGACCATGCGCTCGCATACCGCTGCGGCATCGGCATCATTGCGGTGAACGTCTAGCAACATCGACTGCACGCGCTCATCCGAGTGATAACCGACCTTCACATCGCGATAGAGCAGGTCGTTTGGCACCGCGTGGCCACGACCGGCAAGGTAGCGCAGCGCGGAATCCCAGAGAGCCGGACGTGCCATCGCTGCCTCGACCCGAGAGCGCGCAGGCGAGCCATAGATGAGGTGCTCTGCCATGCCCATCCCCGAAGATTTGTCTGCGTCGGCACCGGCGGCGTCGCGACGACCGAGAACGGCCTCGAACTCGCGAAACTGGGCCGACTGAAAACCGCTCGACGATTGCAGAAACCCGCGGAACGAGTTGAACTGCAGCGGAGTCATGGTTTCGAGAATGTCGATTTGAGCCACGCAGGTTTTCATGATTGTGCGCATGCGACCGAGCAGTGCGAGCGAACGGTGAGTATCGCCGTCCTCGAGTGCCACTTGCAGAGCGCCGGCCTCGTGCAGCAGCTGTTTGAACCACAGCTCGTAGGTCTGGTGGATGATGATGAACAGCATCTCGTCGTGCTCGGGCCCGTCGGACTCGGGTTGTTGAAGTTGCAGCAACTCATCGATCTTCAAATAGGAGATGTAGGTGAGTGCCTTGTCGTGGCGGTTGCCGCCATCCTGGTTGCCGCTCATGTCACTCGACTTCCGTTGTCTTCGATCTTGAGGTAATCCTTGTTGGCCACCGATTCGCGGATGCGCGCAAAGCCGTCCCACACCTCGGTGTAGCTCGTTGGCAGGGGAGCGATCGCAAGTCGGATCGAGTTCGGTGTGCGATAGTCGGGAACCACGGCAGAGAACTTGCGCAAGGCTGCCGCGATGCGCTTGGCCTCGGGGTGCCCGATGGTGATGTGTCCGCCTCGCAGGGATGCGTCGCGGGGAGTCATGAGCGTGAACCCGAGTGGCGCGAGCCACGCGTCGAACAGCGCAATCATCATGTCGGTTCCGACCGCGGCTTTGTGCGCAATCGCCTTGATGCCGGCGCGCTCGATCATCTCGTAGCTCGCTTGCACCCCGCGAATGCCGATGATGCTCGGGCTGGCGATTTGAAAGCGACGAATCGAGTCGGCGGGTTCGAAGAACGGACCCATTTCAAACTGCGCGTCTTGAGCGAACCATCCTTGAATCGGCACACGCAGTTCGCGCTGGATTCGCTTGCTCACGAACAGCCAGGCGGGCGAACCGGGACCTGAGTTTCCGTATTTGTAGGTGCAGCCAACCGCGAGGTCGACGCCGTTGGCATCGAAATCGAGTTCGATCGCGCCAGCTGCGTGGCTCGCATCCCAGACCACCAAGATTCCGTGCTCACGGCACAGGTCGGTGATGGCTTTGATGTCAGGTCGCGAGCCCGAACGATAGTGAATCGCCTGCAACGTGACCAAAGCCACGTCGTCGTTCAGGTGCGGTGCCAGGGCTTCTGCCGTGATGAGTTCGTTCTCGCACTCGATCGGCACCGAGCCAGGCCCGCCGCTTCCATCGTTGTCGAGGGTCACCAGCGTCAGCCCGTGCGACTGAGCGATGCCATCGAGTATGTATCGGTCGGTCGGAAAGTTGGCCGCGTCGATGATCACGGTCTTGCGCCTGGGTCTAGCCTTTATCGCTGCAAGGCAAAGTTGATAAAAATTCACGGATGTGGTGTCGCACACCAGCGTCTGGCCCGGGCCTGCACCCAAAACCGCTCGTGCCAGTAGGTCGCCTGCCGGTTGGGCTTCGTCGATCCAGTGGCTCCAACCGTCGACCAGTTCGGTGCCCCACTCGTGAATCAGAAAGTGGTTGATTCGCTCGATGGTGTCAATCGGAAGTCGCCCGAGCGAGTTTCCGTCGAGATAACAAAGGTCGGGGTCGGCGATAACGAACTGATCGCGAAAGTGGGCGAGGGGGTCGTTTGCGTCGAGCTGTTCGGCATAGGCGCGGTCGGTCGGCTGCACTTTTTCCTTCTTCGTCGGAGGTTGGTTTCAGCCTACTCTTGTCAACTTTCCACAGATTTTGACATTCCTTGTTTAGACCTAAATTCAATGCTAAATTTCGTATCAAGAGTGGGAGATATGGAAAAGATAATGACGGAGATTGCCACCAGCATCTCAGAATTCAAAAAGAACCCGAACGAAGAGGTTAGGCGAGCCGGCAAAAAGCCGTTCGCGGTTCTCACCAACAACAAGCCGAGTTTCTATGTGCTCTCTCCCGAACTCTATGACGAACTCATGGAGCGGATTTGGGAGTTGGAATCGGCAGCCCTACTCACCGAGCGTTTAGCTGCGCGTGATTCCGCAATCAAGGTCGATCTGAAAGACCTCTGATTTGAACTACTCGCTCGAGTTTCACCCGAGCGCTCTGCAAGAGTTTCGAGATCTAGACAACAGCGTGAAAAGCGTCTTCATCAAGAAGCTCGAAGAGCGATTGGTTGAGCCTCGCATAACCTCAGACCGCCTGTCGGGCGAGCTATCCGAGTGCTACAAGATACGAGTCGGCAAGACAGGCCACAGGCTCGTTTACCAGGTTGATGAAATGTCGAAAACCTTGTTCGTCATCGCCGTTGGCAGGCGCGCCGACAAGACGGTTTATCGTTCGGCCATCAAACGGGTCTAGTCGAGCATCTGCGTCGCCGCCAGCTCCTTATAGAGCGGAGTCGACTTGAGCAGTTCTTTGTGCGTTCCGGTTCCGACGATCTTGCCGTTTTCCATCACGATGATTTGGTCGCTGTCGACCACGGTCGAGAGTCGGTGAGCGATCACGATCATTGTGCGGTTTTTGGCTACCGCATCGATGGCTTCGCGCATCCGCTGCTCATTCAAACCGTCGAGCGATGAAGTCGACTCGTCGAGAAGCAAAATCGGAGGCGCTGCCAGAAGAGCCCGGGCGATCGCAAGACGCTGACGCTCCCCACCAGAGAGCATGATGCCCTGCTCGCCAACCTCAGCCTTCAAGCCCTTCTTGTCGCGCTTGAGCACCTCGGTGAGGTTCACTTCGTCGAGCACCTTGCGCAGCTCCTTGTCGGTGGCGTCGGGCTTGCCGATCAGCAAGTTGTCGCGAATGCTGCCGGCGAGCACCGGCGCATCCTGTTCGACATAACCGATTTGAGCGCGCAGGTCGCTGCGGCTGATGCCGCGAACCGACTGACCATCGAGCAGAATGTCGCCCGACTTTGGCTCATAGAAGCGTTCGATGAGCGAAAGGGTTGTCGATTTTCCAGAACCGGATGGGCCAACGATCGCAACTCGTGTGCCTCGTTCGATCTTGAACGAGACTCCATTGAGAATGGTCGGCGGGGTGGCGCCTTCTTCGGTTGCAGCGTAGGCGAATACAACCTTCTTGAACTCGATGGCGGTCTTGTTGTTTGCCTTGCGAGCTGCCGGTTTGACCTCGATCTCGTCGGCGTTCTCTAGCGGAAGTTCAACAATTTCTTCGATTCGGGCCAGTGCACCGAGTGCGCTCTGCACCGACGAGTAAGCCTGAAACGCCTGACCAACCGGGCGAATCATCAGAAACATCAGCAGGATGAACGTGATCAGGTTTGCAACGTCGGTCTCACCGGTAGCCACGCGGAAACCGCCGACACCAAGCACCACCATGAACGCTCCGTTTGCCGCGAGGCCACCAATTGGCGTGACCCAGGCGTTGAGCCCGGCAATCTTGACGCCTTGGTCGTAGGCCTGGCGGGCATCCGTATTGATTTGTTCGGTTTCACGAATCTCGGCGCGGGCAGCACGGATGGTGCGCACAGCGCTCAAGGCTCGCTCGATGCTCGCGGCCATGTCGCCGACTCGAGCCTGGGCTTTGGTGGTTGCCGAGCGGATGCGGCGAGCGGTCAAGCCGATGCTGGCCACGGCAACGCTGATCATCAGCAGTGTGAGGCCAAGCAGCAGTGGGTCAATCACGGCCATCGCGATCACCGAGCCGACGAAGATTAGGGCACCACCAGCGGCGTCGATAAGGCCCTGCGTCAGAGCGGCGCGCAGTAAGGTGGTGTCGCTTCCGACGCGTGAGACGAGGTCTCCGGTGCGACGCAGGTCATACTCGTGAATCGGCAGCCGAAGCAGTTTGTGCGCTAGTTTTTGGCGGGCCGAAAGCACCACGCCTTCACCGGCCTTGGCTAGCACGAAATACATGAGTCCGCTGGCGACGGCTGAGCCAAGCGTGATTCCAATGAGAATGAGGATGATCGTCGAAAGGTTGTCGCCGTTCGTCACCGCGTTGATTACCTGACCCACAACGATGGGTTGCGCGAGGCTGGCACCCGCGCCGATAAGGCTGAGCAGGATTGCAACTCCCAGAGCGCCCTTGTGCTCGAGCAGATAGGGGGTCAGCTGGTTGAACTTTGCCTTTGGCCCGGAATCTGGCCGACCCGGCCGTCCGCTCCTGCGAGCTTTCTTCACGTCTGCTTGCTTGCTTGAGTCTTTTTCGGCTGTTTCGTTAGCCTTGGATGTTCTCGTCGTGCTCATACATCTATTCAATGTCATTCGCCCCAGATAAAGTTCAATCAACAGCGAAATCGCTGTCACCAAGACTTGAGGGGGTGGCTTCTTGAAGGTTCAAATCGGCATCTTGTCGCTTGTCGCGATAGCCGCCGCAAGCCTTGGTGTATCACCCGCGTCGGCGATTCTCTCGACTCCCTCACCCACACCAGCCTTCAGTCAAGCTCCGGCTGTCACACCTTCACCCACCTTTGCCTCCACCGGAGCGCCGGTGCTCACGCCAACTCCGGTCGCATCGCCGTCTCAATCTGCCAGCGGTCTTGCTCCGAATCCATCGGCAAACCCAACCCCCAGCAGCTCGCCAATTCCTTCGACCACCGCGCCGAGTGCTCGCCCTAGCGTTACGCCGAGCGTGCGCCCTAGTGTTCGCCCGACATCAGGCCCAAGTGTTTCACCTCGTCCAACTCCTTCAACGAAGCCGACTCAAAAGCCGACGAGTGCTCCAACGCCTACGCCCACGGTTTGGGCTCCAGACCCGAAGGTTCTCGAAGCTCTACTTATCGCCAAAGAGGCCGAGCTTCGCTATCAGATCGCGCTTCTGACCATTGAACAGTTCGAAAGCACTCCCAAATACGACGCCGCAGCCCACTGGTACGCCGAAAACTGGACAGAGAAGCCATCAGCTCAGCAGCGTTGGGCGATCTCAGATAACAAAAACATCTTCAACCGCACCTCTAGAGAGATTCGATATCTGGAGGCTGATCTGCAACGGCTCAAACTTAAACCCAGTTATACAGAAGCGGAGTTGAGTCGCGCCGTGAATGACGCCAAATCGATTCGCAATAGAAACGATTGGAAACTCACGAGTAGCTATGACGAGAATCGCCGAAAACTTAACAGCGCAAAGAGTGACTGGTCTTGGGCAAAAAGCGATGCCCGTCGTTACAAACCCAAAAAGGATGCAGTCGTCAAAGAGCCAACCCCACCACAGGTTGCCCTCTTTTTGGAGCGTGAGGTCAACTACCGCCAGTCAATCGATGACCAGCTCAAGTTGGTCAAAGATCTTTATTCAAAGGTCAAACGGGTCTTCTAGTCAC
>JBEEJJ010000060.1:0-7394 GCA_041169265.1 Actinomycetota bacterium | reverse complement strand
GCGAACATGTAGTCGGCCTCGAGGTACTGTTCGAGCGATGCGCGGCAATACACACCTAGGTCGATGGTGCGACCGTCAGACGAGATCAGGCTGTCGTGGCGAGAAACATAAGGGCCTGCGATCAATGCAGTGATGTAAGACGAAACTCGGGGGGTCGGGCTGAAATGCCAAGTGGACCTTCCGTCTCGCAGATCGACAGGGGATGGGCTCGGCTGGTTCGAGACAACACTCCAGTGGCTCGGTGCCGTGACCACGAACTCGAAAGTTGCCTTCAAGTCGGGTTGCTCGAAGACAGCGAACATGCGACGGCTGTCAGGCACCTCGAACTGCGTGTAGAGATAGACCTCGTTGTCGACAGGGTCAACAAACCTGTGCAGACCCTCGCCGGTGTGCATGAAGAAGGCTTCGGCATCGACAATCAGAGTGTTTTCGCTTGCGAGGTTAGAAAGTGAGATGCGCACCCCGTCTGACACAGAATCGGTGTCGAGTGCGGCGCCATTCAGAATCACAGAGTGAACCTTCGACGTGATCGCGTCGATAAATGTGCTTGACCCTTGCTGGGCAGAGAAGCGAACCGTCGTCTTCGAACGGAACGTTTCCTCGCCAGAGGTAAGGTCGAGTTCAACCAAATACGAATGCGTGCTAACTATGGATGAGCGAACTTCTGCTTCGCTTCTGGTGAGGTTTTCTCCTGGCATTTGCGACTCCTGTGTCGAACGATGTAGCAATCTTCGTCTAGCCTAATAGCAGTGCTCCGCCTACATGAATTGAGACAGAATGCGCCTGAGACCAAGTCCTCTGATTGAGTCCTCGGCTACGTTTGCGCTTTCATTCCTTCTTGTTATCGCCTACTTCTTTGCGACAACCGGCAACCTCAACACGGCCTTCAACTTCGCCACAGCGTCCGCGCTATTTTTCATGTTCCCGATCTTCAGCGCCTGGTCATTTGTTGGGCTACTGGTGAAAAATCGTGTGATCAAGCAACGCTTTCTGATCAACCTTGGAATCAACGTTTTATTCACCGGCGGGCTAGCTTTATTTCTGCTTTGGGTTATGAGCAACTCGCAGGCTGGAGTCAATGCCACTGGAGCTGCGACCATGGTGACCACCGCCTTTGTTGTCGGAGGTGCAAATTTGATTTCGGCTGTTGTGACCTACCGCTTCATTCTCGATGACAACAAAACCAAACTCAGTCCAACCGCATACACGACGATAAACACGGGTCCGCAGGCTCAGCCGAAGGGCAAAACCCCCGCACCTCGAAAGAAGAAATAGCGATGCGCATTCACATTGCCACCGACCACGCCGGTCTCGACCTGAGTCACTTTTTGATTGATTCGCTGAGAGCCGATGGCCATGAGGTATTCGACCATGGACCTACCGAATACGACCCACTCGACGATTACCCCGCGTTTTGCATAAATGCAGCATTGGCTGTCATTGCGGATGAGAACGCTCAGGTCGAGGCTTTAGGTATTGTTCTTGGCGGCTCGGGCAACGGTGAGCAGATCGCTGCAAATAAGGTAAAGGGCATTCGTGCCGCTTTAGCCTGGAACCTTGACACCGCGAAACTTGCCCGTCAACATAACAACGCAAACGTTATCGCTGTGGGTGCTCGTCAACACACCCAGGAAGAGGTTCTCGAACTAATTCGAGCCTTCGTCGCCGAGCCATTCAGCCACGATGAGCGTCACGTTCGAAGAATCGGCCAAATCGGCGTTTACGAGCAAACCGGCGACATCCTCTAACCGATGCCAGAGGGCCACACAGTTCACCGAATCGCTGACCGATTCGAACGGGATTTTTCTGGCAAGGCCGTCACAATCTCCTCGCCGCAGGGCAGGTTCGCTAGCTCGGCTCGCTTGGTGTCTGGGCAAACGCTCATTCGGGCATACGCCGTCGGAAAGCAGATGTTTCTTGAGTTTGATGGTGGCTGCACAATCCGCATCCATCTTGGAATATACGGAAAGTGGCAGTTTCACGATGGCGACCGTGATCACGAGGTCGTTGGCCAAGTGCGAGTTAGGTTCAGCGCGGGTCGGGTCTCTGCAGATCTTCGCGGACCGACCGTTTGCGAGGTGATTTCGCCCGAGGAGGTGGCGGCCGTTCTTAGGCGGCTAGGACCCGATCCAATCAATCCGAATCCCAGGCAACGAGAGTCCCACCGCTTCATCGAGCGAGTAACGAGATCGAAGTCCGCAGTTGGACTGCTCTTGATGAATCAGGATGTGATCTCAGGAATCGGAAATGTCTACCGAGCCGAGTTGCTGTTTAGAGCGGGAATCGAGCCTCATCGACCGGGAACCAGCCTGACGAAGGAGGAGGTTCAAGCCCTCTGGGACGATGCGGTCAAATTGCTAAAAGTCGGTGTCGCCACGGGATTCATGATCACTCGAGACGAACTCTTCAAAAAGCGCCCCACCAAGGATGAACGCAACTGGGTATATAAGCGCGAGGGGCAGCCATGCCGAAGGTGTGGCACAGAAGTCAGCATCGAACTGATGGCGGCACGCAAGCTGTATTGGTGCAGCGGCTGTCAGAGTTAGACGGGTTTCGACTTTCGCCCAGGAGAGACCTCAAAGAAAAAACCCCGATGGCTCGGGGTTTGGAGCGGATGACGGGAATCGAACCCGCACCATCAGTTTGGAAGACTGAGGCTCTACCATTGAGCTACATCCGCAGCGTTGATTTTTCGATTTGAAATCGTATCAACCAGACCATTCTATGGGATAGACTTGCGGAGGTTGTTCGGTCTTTGAACAAAAAACCGGATTGACCACCGGGGTGTAGCGTAGTGGCTAGCGCGCCTGCTTTGGGAGCAGGATATCGCAGGTTCGAGTCCTGTCACCCCGACCAGTTATTGCCTTCAACCGCATCAACGAGCCCGCTCGGGCGACCCCTATTGGAGATGAATCCTTGAAGTCCACAGTCGAACGCATCAAGCCAACTCGCGTCAAGATCACCATCACGGCAACCGCAGAGGACCTCGGTCCAAGCATCAAGCACGCCTATGAGCACATCGGCGAGGATGCGCAGATCCCAGGTTTCCGCAAGGGCAAGGTTCCACCGGCACTGCTCGAG
Organism: Actinomycetota bacterium; assembly: GCA_041169265.1. GTDB lineage: Bacteria > Actinomycetota > Actinomycetes > Actinomycetales > Microbacteriaceae > Rhodoluna. Next base: position 4,313 of record JBEEJJ010000060.1, on the reverse strand, counting down.
AAGCGAGTCGGAAAGCCGACCATCCTGGCACACGCCATCAACGACGCAATCGACGCGTTCTACCGCAACGCTCTCGAGGAGCACGCAGTTCGCCCGTTGGCTCAGCCTTCGGTTGAGATCACCTCGACTCCTGACAACGAGACTTTCGCAGGCGAGCTGGTTTTCGAGGTTGAGGTCGAGGCTCGTCCCGACATCAAGCTCCCTAAGTACCAGGGAATCAAGGTTCAGGTCGACGAAATCAAGGTTGCGCCGATCGAAGTTGACGCCGAGGTAGACGCACTTCGTGCTCGTTTCGGTGCGCTTAAGACCGTTGACCGCCCGGCCAAGAAGGGTGACTTCACCAGCATCGACCTGAAGGCCGAGATCGATGGCACCGTCATCGATACTGCAGACAACATCTCCTACGAGATTGGATCGGGAAACCTTCTCGATGGCATCGACGAGGCTCTAGACACCCTAACTGCGGGCGAGTCGACGACCTTCGTTTCGAAGCTAGTTGGCGGCGACCGCGCGGGCCAGGATGCTCAGGTTTCGGTCACCCTGAACGCCGTGAAGGAACGCGAGCTTCCTGCACTTGACGACGAATTCGCCAAGCTCTACAGCGAGTTCGACACCGTTGCCGACCTCAAGAAGGGTATCGAGGCTCAGATCGCCCGCTCAAAGTCCTACAACCAGGGCATTCAGGCACGTGACCTACTCACCGACAAGCTCCTCGAGCTAGTTGATGTTCCTGCATCCGCCGAATTGATCGAAGCAGACGTCAACCGACACCTAGAGGGTGAGGGGCGTCTCGAGGATGCAGCGCACCGCGCCGAAGTTACCGAGCAGAGCACCCGCTCCTTCAAGGTACAGATGTTGCTCGACTCGATCTCTGAGGCCGAGGAAGTAAAGGTCAACGAGCAAGAGCTGATTCAATACCTGATTCAGGCTGCTCAGTCGTATGGCATGGATGTCAACGAATTCATCAAGATCGTCGACCAGAACGGTCAGATCCCGATGTTCGTTGCCGAAGTCGCTCGCCGCAAGGCACTTGCGGTTGTGCTCGAGTCGGCCGAAGTTGTCGACAAGAAGGGCAACAAAATCGACCTCACCGAGTTCTTCAAAACCGATGCAGAGGCTGGCGAAGACCACACCGGTCACGACCACGACTAATTAGCGTTGAGAAACAGGCTCGAACCGATTGGTTCGGGCCTTTTCTTTTGCGACACGACTATCTGCCGATGGCGAACAGCAACAAATAACGTCGGTGCAGGCAAGTATCTTGGTCTAGCAACGACAACAACTTAGGAGTCACAACATGGCAGAGGAATTCCGCCTTCCGCAGTCCATCTTCGAGCGTTTGCTCAAAGACCGCATCATTTGGCTGGGCAGTGAGGTTCGTGACGACAACGCAAACGAAATCTGCGCCAAAATGCTGATGCTCGCCGCCGAAGACTCGACCCGTGACATCTACCTCTACATCAACTCACCGGGCGGATCCATCACCGCGGGCATGGCGATCTACGACACGATGCAATACGTCCCGAACGACGTTGTCACTGTTGGCATCGGCATGTGCGCATCCATGGGGCAGTTCTTGCTCTCATCGGGCACCAAGGGCAAGCGCTACGCGACCCCAAACACCCGAGTGCTGCTTCACCAGCCTCACGGAGGCTTCGGTGGAACCGCCAGCGACATTCAGACTCAGGCCGAGCTAATTCTTTCGATGAAGAAGCAGTTGGCTACTCTCACCGCATCGCAAACCGGCAAGACAGTCGAGCAGATTATGCAGGACGGCGACCGCGACCGCTGGTTCACCGCCCAAGAAGCGCTTGAATACGGATTTATCGACCACATCCAAGAGTTTGCCAGTGGCACCACCGGCGTAGGAAAGAAGTAAAACATGACCACTCCAAACTTCATGAGCCCTGAAGCTCGATACATTCTTCCAACCTTTGAAGAGCGCACTTCCTATGGCTACAAACGCCAAGACCCCTACAACAAGCTTTTCGAAGATCGCATCATCTTTCTTGGCGTCCAGGTAGACGATGCCTCCGCCGACGATATCATGGCTCAGTTACTAGTGCTTGAGTCGCAAGACCCTGACCGTGACATCACCATGTACATCAACTCACCCGGTGGTTCCTTCACTGCGATGACTGCTATCTACGACACCATGCAATACATTCGCCCGCAGATCCAGACCGTATGTCTGGGCCAGGCCGCTTCGGCTGCCGCGGTGCTCCTGGCAGCTGGTGCTCCTGGCAAGCGACTTGCGCTCCCGAACGCCCGCATCCTGATCCACCAGCCGGCCAGCGGTGGCGATCGCGGTCAGGCTTCCGACATTGAGATTCAGGCTCGCGAAATGATGCGTCTGCGTGAATGGCTTGAAGACACCATATCCAGGCACTCCAAGCGCTCTGTGGCCGAAGTCAAGAAAGACATCGATCGAGACAACATCTTGACGTCGCAAGAAGCACTCGAGTACGGCTTGATCGACCAGGTTTTGACCTCTCGCAAGAACAAGTAGCGAACTCATAGGCAGAAGCGGGTGAGCGTTGCTCGCCCGCTTTGTCTATCTGTGGATATAGGGTTTTAGTTATGAGCAAGCTGAGCGAATCTGGCGAAGTCCTGAAATGCTCTTTCTGCGGAAAGAGCCAGAAGCAGGTTCGCAAGCTAATTGCCGGCCCAAGTGTTTACATTTGCGACGAGTGCATCGAACTTTGCAACGAGATTATTGAAGAAGAACTCGGTGGTCCCGTTCAAAAGACGGTCGAAGAAATCGACCTTCCTCGTCCCAAAGAGATCTACGCATTCCTCGAGGAGTATGTAATCGGCCAAGACCAAGCCAAGAAGGCACTTTCGGTTGCCGTCTACAACCATTACAAGCGCATTCGCTCGCGAGGCACTCTAACGACCGCTGGCAAGGAACACGATTCGATCGAAATCGCCAAATCGAACATCCTCATGATTGGGCCCACCGGATGCGGCAAGACCTACCTGGCGCAGACACTGGCCAAGCGGCTCAACGTTCCCTTTGCGGTGGCCGATGCCACAGCGCTGACCGAGGCTGGCTACGTTGGTGAAGACGTCGAGAACATTCTTCTAAAGCTGCTTCAGGCGGCCGATGGTGACATCAAGCGGGCAGAAACGGGCATCGTCTACATCGACGAGATCGACAAGATTTCACGAAAGGCCGAGAACCCCTCGATAACCCGAGACGTTTCGGGCGAAGGTGTGCAGCAAGCGCTGCTCAAGATTCTCGAAGGCACAGTGGCTTCCGTTCCACCTCAGGGTGGTCGCAAGCATCCTCAGCAGGAGTTCATCTCGATCGACACCACGAACGTGTTGTTCATCGTGGCCGGTGCATTCGCGGGGCTCGAAGAGATCATCGCATCACGGGCCGGCAAGAAGGGCATCGGATTCGGAGCGACTATCTCTGGCAAGGATGCGTCGGAGGAGCTCTTTGGCGAGGTTCAACCAGAAGACCTGCGCAAGTTTGGACTCATTCCTGAGTTCATCGGACGACTTCCGGTGATCGCCCACGTGCGTCAACTCGATCGAAAAGCTTTGTTGCAAATTCTCACGAAGCCCAAGAACGCACTGGTCAAGCAGTACCAAAGGATGTTCGAGCTCGATGGCTTCGAACTAGAGTTCGACCACCACGCACTCGAAACAATTGCCGACCTCGCGATCGAGCGAAACACCGGCGCTCGTGGTCTTCGTGCGATCCTCGAAGAGATTCTGGGTCCGGTCATGTTCGAGCTTCCAGGTAGTGCAATCACCGGCATCGTCAAAATCACCAAGGATGTCGTGCTCACCGGCTCCGCACCAGAGGTTGTGCCCTTCAGCGCACTACGAGAGAAATCTGCCTAATTGAAGTTCGCTGATGTGAGAGCTCCGCTTTTGGCGGGCACTGTCGCATCGATCACCGGAACTGCAGCTTCTATCGGAGTAGTTCTAACCGCTCTCACGGGTCTTGGTGCCACGCCAGATCAAACCGCAACAGCCGTCTTCTTGATGTTGATCGCTTATGGAGTGCTCTCCATCGGCCTATCCTGGCGTTTCAAAATGCCCATCTCGATAGTTTGGAGTACACCGGGAGCTGCGCTCCTTGTTTCTTCGGCTTCGTTGGGGCTTGGGTTTGCGAATGCGACTGGTGCGTTTTTGGTAACCGGAGCGTTACTCGCGCTGACCGGACTATGGCCGGCTCTCGGCAGGGCAGTGTCCGCGATTCCAAAACCAATCGCTTCTGCCATGCTCGCCGGAGTGATCTTTCCGTTTTGTATTGCTCCTTTTCAGGCGATCTCGGAATACTCCAAGATCGTTCTCCC
>JBEEJJ010000059.1:0-7483 GCA_041169265.1 Actinomycetota bacterium | reverse complement strand
ACCGGTGGCACCAAGGTCAGCTTTGGTGAATACGGCATCCAGGCACTTACCCCTGCTTATGTGACCAACCGTCAGATCGAGTCCGCTCGTATCGCGATGACCCGTCACATCAAGCGTGGTGGAAAGGTGTGGATCAACATCTACCCAGACCGTCCGCTCACCAAGAAGCCAGCCGAAACCCGCATGGGTTCGGGTAAGGGTTCGCCGGAGTGGTGGGTTGCAAACGTCAAGCCAGGACGCGTGCTCTTTGAGCTCAGCGGTGTCTCGGAGACCATTGCTCGCGAAGCAATGACCCGCGCCATCCACAAGCTGCCTCTCAAGGCCCGCATCATCAAGCGTGAAGAAGGTGACGCATAATGTCGATCGGTTCGAAGAACCTCGCTCCAGCAGAGCTTGACAAGATTGAGGACTCGGTTCTCGTCGAAGAGCTAAAGAAGGCCAAGGAAGAGCTGTTCAACCTGCGCTTCCAGTCGGCCACCGGCCAGCTCGAGAGCCACGGACGTCTGCGTGCTGTAAAGCGCGACATCGCCCGTATCTACACCATCATTCGTGAGCGTGAGCTCGGCATCCGTGCGGTTCCTGCCGCCGCTGCCGCGCCAGCGCCTAAGGCCAAGAAGGCAGCCGCAGCCAAGGATGCAGCAGCCACTGAGGAGGCATAACCATGGCTGAAGCCAAGAAGGCAAAGGTCGCCGAGGTCGCTGTTGAAGAGGCTCGCGGTTACCGCAAGACTCGTCGCGGCTACGTCGTTAGCGACAAGATGAACAAGACCATCGTTGTTGAGGTCGAAGACCGCGTAAAGCACCCGCTTTATGGCAAGGTCATGCGCCGCAGCAAGAAGATTAAGGCTCACGATGAGCTGAACACCGCCGGCATTGGCGACCTCGTGCTAATCAGCGAGACTCGTCCACTTTCGGCAACCAAGAACTGGCGTCTAGTCGAGATTCTCGAAAAGGCCAAGTAAAAAATCCCTAGGATGCCCGTCGGTAATGGACATCCATCAAACAAGGAGTAACAAATGCTTCAGCAGGAGTCGCGACTCAAGGTCGCTGACAACACCGGTGCTAAAGAGCTGTTGACCATCCGTGTGCTCGGCGGTTCAGGCCGTCGCTACGCCGGCTTGGGTGACGTTATCGTTTGCTCGGTCAAGGATGCAATCCCTGGCGGCAGCGTAAAGAAGGGTGACGTCGTCAAGGCCGTTATCGTTCGCACCGTAAAGGAAACCCGTCGTCCAGACGGCTCGTACATCAAGTTCGACGAGAACGCCGCTGTGATCATCAAGAAGGACGGCGAGCCTCAGGGTACCCGCATCTTCGGTCCAGTCGGTCGCGAGCTTCGTGACAAGAAGTTCATGAAGATCATCTCGCTAGCACCGGAGGTTATTTAACTCATGGCTAACATCAAAAAGGGCGACCTCGTTCAGGTCATCACCGGTGGCTCGCAGGAGCGCGGCGGAGACCGTGGCAAGCAGGGCAAGGTTATTGCTGTCGACAAGAAGTCGAACCGCGTAATCGTCGAGGGTATCAACCTCGTCAAGAAGCATGTCAAGGCCGGTCAGACCGACCGTGGCACCAAGACCGGTGGAATCGAGACCGTTGAGGCCCCGATCCACATCTCAAACGTTCAGGTCGTAGACCCAAGCACCAAGAAGCCGACCCGCGTTGGCGTCAAGGTGACCTCGGTCAAGAAGACTGTCGCAGGCAAGGACGTCGTCAAGACAGTTCGCGTTCGCGTCGCAAAGAAGTCGGGTAAGGAACTCTAATGACTGATGCAGCAGTAAAGGCCCCTAAGGCCGCAAAGGCAGCCGCAGGCAAGGCTCTTCCACGCCTAAAGGCTCAGTACCGTGCCGAGATCATCGCAGCTCTTACCAAGGAGTTCGGTTTCTCGAACCCTCACCAGGTTCCAAACCTGACGAAGATCGTTGTCAACATGGGTGTCGGAGACGCAGCCAAGGATGGCAAGCTGATCGACGGCGCAATCAAGGACCTCACCGCAATCACCGGCCAGAAGCCTCAGGTTAACCTGGCGCGCAAGTCGATCGCTCAGTTCAAGCTGCGCGAAGGCCAGGCAATCGGTGCTCACGTGACCCTTCGTGGCGACCGCATGTGGGAGTTCCTCGACCGTCTGCTCAACCTCGCCCTGCCTCGCATCCGTGACTTCCGCGGTCTAAGCGACAAGCAGTTCGACGGCCACGGCAACTACACCTTCGGTTTGACCGAGCAGAGCGTGTTCCACGAGATCAACCAGGATGCCATCGACCGCCCACGCGGTATGGACATCACCGTTGTGACCACCGCCACCAACAACGAAGAGGGCCGCGCACTTCTACGTGCACTCGGCTTCCCGTTCAAGACCAACTAATCAGGTAGGTCCGTCCGCTCGTAAAGCGTTCGGAAACCGCTGAGGAAAGTGAAACAAAAACAATGACAATGACAGACCCGGTAGCAGACTTTCTGACCCGGATCCGCAATGCGAACTCGGCATATCACGAGACCATCAACTTGCCTTACAGCAAGCTGAAGGGAAACATTGCTCAGATCCTCAAGGCCGAAGGTTACATCGCCGACTACAAGGTTCAAGACGCAGAGGTCGGCAAGACCCTCGTTGTAGACCTGAAGTTCGGTCCTAACCGCGAGCGTTCGATCGCTGGAATCAAGCGTGTTTCGAAGCCAGGTCTTCGCGTTTATGCGAAGAGCACCGAGCTTCCACGCGTTCTCGGCGGCCTCGGCATCGCCATCCTGTCCACCTCATCCGGTCTGCTAACCGACCGTCAGGCTGCCAAGAAGGGAGTAGGCGGAGAAGTCATCGCCTACGTTTGGTAATCACAGATGTCGCGTATTGGTAAGTTGCCGATTCCGGTTCCAGCCGGAGTCGAAGTAAAGATTGACGGTCAGGTCGTTGAGGTTAAGGGTCCTAAGGGATCGCTCAGCCACACCGTTCCTGCTCCGATCACCGTTGCCATCGAAGATGGCACCATCCTGGTGACCCGCCCTGATGACGAGCGCAACTCGCGTTCGCTTCACGGCCTGACCCGCACCCTGATTGCTAACAACATCACTGGTGTGACCGTCGGATTCACCAAGGGCCTCGAGATCGTCGGTACCGGTTACCGTGTAGCTCAGAAGGGCAACGCCCTAGAGTTCGCTCTCGGATACTCTCACCCGATCACCGTCGAGCCGCCAGCAGGCATCTCGTTCACGGTTGACGGAAACACCAAGTTGACTGTTCACGGCATTGACAAGCAGGCCGTGGGCGAGGTTGCCGCTAACATTCGCAAGCTACGCAAGCCAGAGCCTTATAAGGGCAAGGGTGTTCGTTACGCCGGCGAAGTTGTTCGTCGCAAGGCCGGAAAGGCTGGTAAGTAATCATGGGTCTCACTACTAAGACTCGCGGAAAGAGCAAGGCAGCTGCTCGTGAGCGCCGCCACCTGCGTCTTCGCAAGAAGATCGCCGGTGACGCAATGCGTCCACGTTTGGTCGTAACCCGCTCGGCACGCCACGTATTCGTTCAGATCGTCGACGACACCAAGGGTCACACCCTGGCATCGGCTTCGACCATGGAAGTTGAACTGCGCAAGGACAAGGGCGACAAGACTTCGAAGGCCAAGGCCGTCGGTGTTCTAGTCGCTGAGCGAGCCAAGAAGGCTGGTGTAACCGAGGTGGTCTTCGACCGCGGAGGAAACCAGTATGCAGGTCGCGTTGCCGCGATCGCAGACGGAGCACGTGAAGGCGGGCTGGCACTGTGAGCGAAGAAATCAAGGAGCAAGAGTTGTCAACTGAAACTGAGACCGCAGCAGCCGCAACCGTTCAGGTTGAAGCTACCGAGCGTGAGCAGCGTCGCGGAAGCCGCGAGCGTGGCCCACGTGGCGAGCGTCGCGACCGCGAAGAGACCAAAAGCCCATTCCTCGAGCGCGTTGTTGCTATCAACCGCGTTTCGAAGGTGGTTCAGGGTGGACGTCGTTTCTCGTTCACCGCTCTCGTTGTTGTCGGTGACGGAAACGGTTTGGTCGGTGTCGGTTACGGCAAGGCTAAAGAAGTTCCAGCCGCTATCGCCAAGGGTGTAGAAGAAGCCAAGAAGAACTTCTTCCGCGTTCCACGCACCGCAAGCACCATCCCGCACCCAGTGCAGGGTGAAGCTGCGGCCGGTGTCGTACTTCTTCGTCCGGCATCCGCTGGTACCGGTGTTATCGCCGGTGGTCCGGTTCGTGCCGTACTCGAGTGTGCAGGAATCCACGACGTTCTTTCGAAGTCGCTCGGATCCTCGAACACCATCAACATCGTCCACGCAACCGTCGACGCGCTCAAGCGCCTCGAAGAGCCTGCAGCTGTGGCTGCTCGCCGTGGTCTTTCGTTGGAGGAAGTTGCCCCGGCAAACATCCTTCGTGAGCAGAACAAGGTAGGTGCCTAATGTCCAAGCGTCTTAAGGTAACCCAGATCAAGAGCAAAATCGGTGGCAAGCCGAACCAGCGCGAAACCCTTCGCAGCCTCGGACTGAAGCGTATTGGCGACATCATCGTCAAAGACGACAGCCCAGTCGTACGTGGCATGGTTAACACGGTTGCCCACCTCGTCAAGGTTGAGGAGATCGACTAATGGCTGAAGATAAGAAGCCAGCCGCTAAGCCAGCTGCCGCTAAGGCCGCTCCGAAGGCTGCTGCTAAGCCAGCCGCTGAGAAGGCTGCCCCTAAGGCTGCCGCTAAGCCTGCTGCAGAAAAGGCTCCGGCCAAGGCTGCTGCTAAGCCAGCTGCCGAGAAGACCGAAGCCGCTGCCCCTAAGGCTGCCGCTCCGAAGGCTGCTGCTAAGCCAGCCGCTAAGAAGGCTGCCGCCCCACGCGAGAAGAGCAACCTGCTCAAGCTGCACCACCTTCGTCCTGCTGAAGGATCGAAGAAGGAGCGCACCCGCGTTGGTCGTGGTGAAGGTTCGAAGGGTAAGACCTCGGGTCGCGGTACCAAGGGTACTAAGGCTCGTTACCAGGTTCGTCCAGGCTTCGAAGGTGGTGGAGTTCGTCTCGTAATGCGCACCCCTAAGCTTCGTGGTTTCAAGAACCCAGCAAAGGTCTACTACCAGGTTGTTAACGTGGCCGAGCTTGAAGCCCTGTATCCAAAGGGTGGAAACGTGACCGTAGCCGATCTAGTTGCCAAGGGTGCCGTTCGCAAGAACGAGCCAGTCAAGGTTCTAGGCAATGGCGACATCTCGGTTAAACTGACTGTCAGTGTCGACAAGGTCTCGCGCTCTGCCGCAGACAAGATTGTCGCTGCTGGTGGCTCGGTGACCGAGTAACCACCAACTTAGCTATCAGGAGGCTGACGATTGTTTAGCGCCATCATTCGCGTGTTCCGCTCTGTGGACCTGCGAAACAAGCTGTTGTTTACCCTTGCCATCGTCGCAATCTTCCGTTTGGGCTCGTTCATTCCTGCCCCGAACGTGAACTACGCGAACGTGCAGGACTGTGTTGCCGCCACTGAATCAACCAGTGGCCTATACGAACTGGTAAACCTCTTCAGCGGTGGCGCTTTGCTACAGCTTTCGATCTTTGCGCTGGGAATCATGCCGTACATCACGGCGTCGATCATCACGCAGCTACTTCGCGTGGTAATCCCGCGCTTTGAAGCACTTCACAAAGAAGGCCAAGCCGGTCAAGCCAAGCTGACTCAGTACACCCGCTATCTAACGATCGCTCTCGGTGTGCTGCAGTCGACCACCTTGATTGCAGTAGCCCGCCAGGGTGCGCTGTTTGGCTCTTCGTGTGTCAAGCCGGTGTTGGTTGACAGCAGCTGGCAGGCCATCATCCTCATGATCCTCGCCATGACTGCTGGAACCGGCCTAATCATGTGGATGGGTGAGCTAATCACCGACAAGGGAATCGGCAACGGAATGTCGCTGCTGATCTTCACCTCGATTGCCGCCAAGTTCCCTGCTTCGCTTCTCTCGATCGCTCAGCAGCGCGAAATCGAAGTTCTTCTTCTCGTTCTAGCAGTTGGTATCGTGATCGTCGGCTTGGTCATCCTGGTTGAACAATCGCAGCGCCGAGTCCCCGTGCAGTATGCAAAGCGCATGGTGGGCAAGCGCAGCTATGGCGGTCAGGCTACCTACATTCCAATCAAGGTCAACATGGCCGGTGTAGTTCCGGTTATCTTCGCCTCGTCGCTTCTCTATTTGCCGTCGTTGATTGCCCAGTTCAACCAACCAGACGCAAACGGCGAAGTTGCTGCGTGGGTCACCTGGGTCTCCAACTACCTAACCAAGGGCGACCACCCGATCTACATGGCGCTTTACTTCGCGCTCATCGTCGGATTCACCTACTTCTATGTCGCGATCACCTTCAACCCTGAAGAAGTCAGCGACAACATGAAGCAGTACGGTGGCTTCATTCCAGGTATCCGCGCCGGTCGTCCGACCACCGAATACCTCGAGTATGTGCTCAGCCGCGTGACTCTGCCGGGTGCGATCTACTTGGGTCTCATCGCCTTGATTCCGCTCGTTGCGTTCTCGCTCGTCGGTGCAAACCAGAACTTCCCGTTCGGTGGAACCTCGATCTTGATCATCGTCGGTGTCGGTCTTGAAACCGTGAAGCAGATCAACGCACAGCTCGAGCAGCGCAACTACCAAGGTCTTCTGAAGTGAGCCGCTTTCTCTTGATCGGCCCTCCTGGTGCTGGCAAGGGAACCCAAGCCGCTCGACTAGCCGAGGCCTACGGTATTCCAGCCATCTCCACCGGAGACATCTTTCGCTTCAACGTCAAAAACGAGACCGAACTCGGCAAACTGGCCAAGTCGTTCATGGACCGCGGCGAATACGTGCCAGACAGCGTCACCAACGATCTAGTTCGTGACCGACTTTCACACGAGGATGCGCAGGCAGGGTTTTTGCTCGACGGTTACCCTCGCACGGCCGACCAGGTCAACGAACTCGACAGCATTCTCGACGACCAGGGTCGTTCACTCGACGCCGTGATTCAGCTCACCGCCGACATCGACGAAATCGTTCGCCGTCTGCTCAACCGTGCAATCGAGCAGGGTCGCGCCGACGACACCGAAGAAGTCATTCGTCGCCGCCTCGAGGTTTATGAGGCCGAGACCGCTCCGCTGACCAGCGTTTATGCCGGTCGCGGACTAGTGGTTATGGTCGACGGACTCGGCGCTATCGAAGAGGTCACCGAGCGCATCCGCGAAGCTCTCGACGCCCGACTCGGCGTCAACTAACCGAAGCCTCCGCCCGATGGCACGCGAGGAATACTCACTCAAGTCTCACGCCGAAATCATTCGCATGTGTGAGGCCGGCGAGATGGTCGCGGCAGCCCTAGACCTTGTCAAGGCGGCGATTCGCCCAGGCGTCACCACCCTCGAGCTCGATGCGATAGCCGAGGCCGAAATCGTGCGCCGCGGCGGGCACTCCAACTTCAAAAAGGTGCCAGGCTACTCGCACACGATCTGCGCGAGCATCAACGATGAGGTTGTGCACGGCATCCCGTCGGCCAACCGCGTGCTT
>JBEEJJ010000058.1:0-7527 GCA_041169265.1 Actinomycetota bacterium | reverse complement strand
GCTCGCACCGCGACGCAGACGCAAAACGGTGTTTCCGTCTCCGCGTGGAACGACCGCGCCACCTAGGCTCGGTGCAGTTCTTTGTTCGTATTCCTCGCGTTTGGCGCGCTTCGACTTTCTCGCCTTGGACGAACCGCGAGGGCCGCCCTTACCGAAGGCACCGGAGGTTCCACCACCGACACCGCGACCGCGACCAGCACCTGGACCGCCACCAGGACGACCGGCACCACCTGGGCCACCGAAACCTGCGCCGGCAGGAGCGCCCGCGCCGCCACCGAAACCGGGACGAGGACCGCCGAAGCCTGCACCGGCTGGACGGCCTGCGCCGCCTGGGCCACCAGGACGACCTGGACCGCCGGCACCAGCCGGACGACCTGGACCACCCGGACGACCCGGACCGCCGGCACCAGCCGGACGACCTTGGCCTGGGCGACCCATTCCCTGGGACGGTGCGAATGGGTTGTTACCCGGACGGGAAACTGGGCGAGGAATGCCCATTCCCTGCGCCGAAGCAAAAGGATTGTTGCCAGGGCGTGGGATGCCCGGGGTTGCCGATGGAGCACCCGGTGCTGGCTTGTCTGCCGACGGGGCTGCCGGAGCGCCAGAAGAAGTTGGAGGAGTAGCCGCTGGCGCTGCCGGAGCAGCCGGTGACTGAGCATCTGGCGCAGCTGGGGCTGCCGGAGCGACCGGTGCTTCTGCTTTTGGCTCGGCCTTTGCGACCGGCTTTGGCTCTTCCTTCGGCTTGGCGTTCGGGAAGGCATCGCGCAGCTTCTTGGCTACCGGCGGGGTGATCGTGGATGAGCCACTCTTGACGTATTCGCCAAGTTGCTCAAGTTTTGCCAAAGCATCCTTGGTATCGATTCCAAGTTCTTTGGCGATGTCATAAACGCGAAGCGCCATTAATTTCCTCTGTTCGGGGGCCTACCCCGAGCAGGGCAGGCCGTTAAAGCTGTTGGGCACTCATTTCGAGCTACTCATTTTTTGCCAACATCGTTTCTGCCTGTTCTATGTGTTTGATCAGTGCCGACGCGTCTAACTGCGAGGTGACTTTCAGTGCTCGACCAAAGGCCTTGCGCTCGATCGAAAGTCTCAAGCAGTCAGAACTCGGATGAAGCCACGCTCCCCTGCCCGAAAGACCACCCGAGAGGTCTAGCGCCAAATAGTTTTCGGCACGGACGATTCGGATCATCGAGTTTCGGGAGGAGCGCTGGCGACAGCCAACGCAGGTTCTAACAGGTTCCATTCTAGCCCCCAGTGTCGTGTGTGGCTAGGACTACTCGCCGTCGAGAATGCTTTCGGGCTGAATGTCGATCTTGGCTCCGGTCAGGTCGGCAGCCAAACGGACGTTCTGGCCTTCCTTGCCGATGGCGAGCGAGAGTTGATAGTCGGGCACGAGCGCGCGCACGTGAGGGCGACCATCCGCTTCTGACGGAATCAGGAAAGCGCTCGAGATTTTCGCAGGCGAAAGTGCCTGGGCGACGAACTTGGCGATGTCTTCGTTCCAGTCGACGATGTCGATTTTCTCTTCGTTAAGCTCTGCGGAAACGGCACGAACACGCTGACCCAGCGGGCCGATGCACGAACCTTTCGCATTAACACCGGCCTCGTTGGCGCGAACCGCGAGCTTGGTGCGGTGGCCTGCTTCGCGGGCTACCTGCATGATCTCGACAACCCCGCTGGCGATTTCGGGAACCTCGAGGGCGAAAAGCTTGCGAACGAGCATCTTGTGGCGACGCGAAACGGTGATCATCGGTCCGCCGCGGGTGCCCTTTTCTACCTTGGTGATGTAGACACGAATCTTTTTGCCGTGGGTGTATTCCTCGCCCGGAACCTGCTCTTCAGCCGGCAACTGAGCCTCTAGCGGACCTAGGTCGATGGCAATCATGTGCGGACGAGTGCCCTGCTGGATGGTTCCCATCACGATGTCGCCAACCTTGCCAGAGAACTCGCCCATCAGGCCTTCGTCGGCGATTGCGCGAAGGCGCGAGGTGATGACCTGCTTGGCCGAATAGGCGGCGATGCGGCCGAAGTTTTCTGGGGTTACATCGACCTCCGGACCGTTTGGGTTGCCGTCTTCGTCGAGTTCACGGGTGAAAATCGTCACGTGGCCGGTCTTGCGGTCGAGGTGTGCACGGCTGTTCTGAGGGTCGTCCTTCTTGGGAATCACGCCGACGGTGCGGTAGTAGGCGGCCAAAATGGCGCCCTCGATGATTTCGACAAGCTCGGTGAAAGGGATTTCCTTTTCACTCTCAAGGGACTTCAGAACTCTCAAATCGATGTCCATGAAGACGCCTCCTCGGCCACTAGTTAGTTATGAATTCTAGAACTTGTCGAGCCTATCGGGCTAGACGAGTTCTGTCAGTGCCGATTCTAGCCTGACCGAGCGGCGTTCGCCTGTGCGGCGATCCCACAGGTCGACCTCGCCCTGCTCTAAGCCCTTGCCAACGATGACGATCTGAGGAACTCCGAGCAATTCGGCATCGCCAAACTTCACTCCGGGGCTCACCTTCAAGCGGTCGTCATAAATCACAGACTTGCCAGCGGACTCGAGTTCAGCAACCAGACGTTCGGCGGTCTCGTAGACCACTTCATCCTTGCCAGCGGCGACCACGTGGATGTCAGCTGGCGACACGGATGTCGGCCAGATGAGCCCCTTCTCGTCACGGTTTGCCTCGGCGAGCACGGCGACGAGTCGCGTTACACCGATTCCGTAGGAACCCATGGTCACGGTGACCAGCTTGCCGTTTTCGTCGAGAACCTTGAGGTCAAGCGCTTCGGCATACTTGCGACCGAGCTGAAAGACGTGGCCGATTTCGATACCGCGAGCCAGTTCGAGCGGCCCCGAACCATCTGGAGCCGGGTCACCAGCTCGCACCTCGGCGATGTCGGCGACACCATCGGCATCGAAGTCGCGACCCTTGACGAGGTCGAATACGTGCTTCTGGTCGACGTTTGCGCCGGTAATCCAGGCGGTTCCATCAACAACGCGTGGGTCGAGCAGATAGCGGATGCCCGAGGTCGACTCCTTGCCGAGCACGAGCTGACCATCCTTGACCGGGCCAATATAGCCCTTTACGAGCGCTGGATTTTTGGCGAAGTCCTCTTCGGTCGCTGGCTCAACGTCGTTCGGTGCAAAGGCAGCCTCGGCACGCTTGGCGTCGACCTCACGGTCGCCAGGAATGCCAACAACGACCAGCGAGCGCTTGCCCTCAGGGCTGGTTAGCGCCAGCACAACGTTCTTGAGGGTGTCTGCGGCGGTCCAACTGCGACCGTCTTTGCGTGGCACGTTTGCGTTCGCTAGGTCAACCAAGGATGAGATGGTCGGCGTGTTTGGCGAATCGTGAACTACAGCAGCGGCGAGTCCTTCGATTGGTTGAGCGGCCGGAGCGGGGGTCTTGACCGCTTCGACGTTTGCGGCGTATCCGCCCGGCGAGCGCACGAAGGTGTCTTCGCCGATCGGGCTCGGGCTCAAAAACTCTTCTGAGGCTGAGCCACCCATCGCGCCCGCATCCGCCTTGACGATTACGTATTCGACTCCGAGGCGGGTGAAGATTCGCTCGTAGGCGTCGCGCTGCGCCCGATAGGCGGCAACTAGACCCTCATCGGTGACGTCGAACGAGTAGGCGTCTTTCATCACGAACTCTCGACCGCGCAGCAGTCCCGCGCGTGGGCGAGCTTCGTCGCGGTATTTGTTCTGAATCTGATAAAGGCAGACCGGCAGGTCTTTGTATGACGAATAGAGGTCTTTCACCAGCAGGGTGAACATCTCTTCGTGGGTTGGCGCGAGCAAATAGTCGGCCTTTTTGCGGTCTTGCAGGCGGAACAGGTTGTCGCCATACTCGGTCCAGCGGCCGGTCGCCTCATAAGGCTCCCGCGGCAGCAACGCTGGGAAGAACACTTCTTGAGCCCCTGCGTTGGCCATTTCTTCGCGGACGATCTTCTCAACCTTGGCCTTTACCGCGAGTCCGAGCGGAAGCCAGGTGTAAACTCCGGGAGCAGCGCGACGAATGTAACCGGCGCGGAGCAAAAGCTTGTGGCTGGCTACTTCGGCTTCGTTTGGATCTTCGCGCAATGTGCGCAAGAACAGGCTTGAAAGTCGAATAGGCATAGTGGCAAGGTTACCAGCGAGAGCGCTATTTGGCTCTGGCTGGGCTTACTTTTCGGCGACGAGAACCTGCGGGCTGCCAACGAGGGCCGGATCCATGGTGGCGGCCAGGCGGTTTGCCTCTTCGATTAGCGTTGCCACGATTTCGCTCTCGGGAACGGTCTTGATGACCTCACCCTTGACGAAAATCTGACCCTTGCCATTGCCCGATGCAACACCGAGGTCGGCCTCGCGAGCCTCGCCCGGACCGTTCACAACGCAGCCCATGACGGCGACTCGAAGCGGAACGGTCATCTTCTCGAGACCCTTGGTGACATCGTTTGCGAGGGTGTAAACATCAACCTGCGCGCGACCGCAAGACGGGCACGACACGATTTCGAGCTTTCGTGGGCGAAGGTTCAGCGACTCGAGAATCTGTGAACCAACCTTGATCTCTTCAACCGGTGGCGCGGATAGCGAAACACGGATGGTGTCGCCGATGCCCTTCGACAGAAGCGCGCCGAATGCGACCGAAGACTTGATTGTGCCTTGGAAGGCGGGACCGGCTTCGGTCACGCCAAGGTGCAGTGGCCAGTCGCCTCGTTCAGAGAGCATTTCGTATGCCTTGACCATGACCACCGGGTCGTTGTGCTTGACCGAAATCTTGAAGTCGTGAAAGTCGTGCTCTTCGAAGAGCGAGGCCTCCCAGACCGCGGATTCAACCAAGGCTTCGGGGGTCGCCTTGCCATACTTTTGCAACAGACGCGGGTCGAGCGAGCCAGCGTTGACACCGATGCGGATAGAGACGCCCGCATCCTTGGCGGCTTTGGCGATTTCACCAACCTTGTCGTCGAACTGACGGATGTTGCCGGGGTTTACGCGAACAGCGCCGCAACCGGCGTCGATTGCTTGAAACACGTATTTAGGCTGAAAGTGGATGTCGGCAATTACCGGAATCTGTGACTTGCGAGCAATCAGGTGCAGTCGGTCGGCGTCGTCTTGGCTAGGCACCGCAACACGAACGATGTCACAACCGGATGCGGTCAACTCGGCGATCTGCTGAAGCGTTGCGTTAACGTCTGTGGTCGGGGTGGTGCACATCGACTGCACCGAGATCGGGGCGTCGCCACCCACGGCAACCTTGCCCACCATGATCTGACGGGTCTTGCGTCTCGGGGCTAGGGTCGGTGGCGGGGTCTTTGGCAACCCAAGATTTACTGCTGGCACGTGCTGCTAACTCTCTTTCGACTCACTAGACAGATACAAGCATAGGAGCGACCGATTTTGTTCCACGCGCTTGCTCAAAATCGAAGGCTAAAGCCCGACCGGGTTGACGATGTCTACGACCATCATGGCAACACCCGCTAGTAGCAACAGGATGAACATGATGCCCGACACCGGAGCCATGAGAGCTGTGTCGACCGGGCCAGGATCTGGCTTGCGGGCTAAGCGGTAAGCACCGCGCTTGAGGTATTCGTAGATTGCCCCGGCGATGTGACCTCCGTCGAGCGGAGGTAGCGGAATCATGTTGAACGCGAACAGGGCCAGGTTGAGCGAACCGAGCAACATCAAGTTGAGATAAACGCGATCGGCCAGAGTTGCGTTCTGGTTGGCATTCGCTTCACCGGCGATCTGCCCGATTCCGACGATCGAAATCGCTCCGTCGCCCGCCCTGGGCTTGTCGGTGAAAAGGCTAGACACCGAGTCGTAGACAGCCACGGGGAACTGCACGATGAACCCCATGGTTTGAGCCGTCATCTCGCCGCTCGCGCGCAGAGCAACATCGGCCCCGACAGGCACCCGAGAAGTGGCCCAGCGCACGCCGAGATAACCGCGGTCTTTCAGCAAGTAGTCGCCATTGGCATCGATAGCGACTTTGCCATCGGCCCCAACGTATGGCAGCGCAGCAATCGCTGGCGAAAGACTTAGTTCGATCTGATCTTCACCGCGCTGCACCAGGAGCGAGTAGGTCCAGTTCGAACTGTCGACATTACCCTTGAAAAACTCGGTGGTCTGGTCGATCTTTTGCCCGTTGACCTCGATAATCTTGTCGCCTGCCACAAGCCCAGCCAAGACTGCGGGAGTTGGTTTCGAATCTTGACCGCACTCCGCCTTTGGGTCGACCATCTGCTCGACACAACCGACAACCGAGTCGATCTGATTAACACGCTGGGGTTGCCCGACAAAGACAAGTGCCGAGCTGATCATTGCCACGCCTAGCACCAGGTTCATCAACGGGCCGCCAAACATCACGATGATGCGCTTGTATGCGGGCAACTGATAGAACATTCGATTGTCATCGCCCGGCTGCACGTGCTCGCTGTGGGCATCGCGGGCAGCAGCAATCATGTTGGCAAACAGTCGCTTCTTGCCTTCGTTGCCAGGTTTTTCGGGGGGATACATTCCGATCAGCGTGATGAATCCGCCCAGCGGGATGAGTCGCACCGAGTATTCCGTCTCGCCCACCTTGCGACCAAAGAGCTTCGGCCCAAAGCCGATTGCCCAGTTTGGCACTCGAACACCGAATTTTTTAGCGGGAATCAGGTGGCCAAACTCGTGGAGCCCGATCGAAAGAGCGATGCCGAGCACCATGATCAAAATGCCGACGAGGTAGAGAACCGATTCACTCATGAGCAGAACCTAACTTTTACGTCTGACAAAACCCTGTGGAGTTACTAACAGGCGGTGGCGATTTGTGCATCCGCACGGTCGCGAGCCCATTTTTCAGCCCGCAAAACTGAATCGAGCGAAAGCTGAGGCTCCGGCTGGTGTGCGTCGACGACCCGCTCGACTAGATCAACGATTTGATTGAATCCGATACGCCCATCGTGAAAGGCCTCGACCGCTTGTTCGTTGGCCGCGTTGTAAACCGCTGGGTAGGTTAGCCCGGCCGAACCGACCTGACGGGCCAGGCGCACCGCGCCGAAGACCGACTCGTTCAATGGTTCAAAGGTCCAGGTGGATGCAGTGGTCCAGTCACAGGCAGGAGCAACCGAGTCGAGGCGGTCTGGCCAAGACATGCCGAGTGCAATAGGAAGTTTCATGTTTGGCGGCGAGCATTGCGCCAAAACCGAACCATCGACAAACTCAACCATCGAGTGAACGATCGATTGCGGGTGAACGGTCACTTCGATTCGGTCAAACGGAATGTCAAACAACAGATGAGCCTCGATGAGCTCCAACCCCTTGTTAACAAGCGTTGCCGAGTTGGTGGTAACCACCTTGCCCATTACCCAGGTGGGATGCGCGAGAGCTTGCGCAGGGGTGACCGATGCGAGTTGCTCGCGCGACCATCCGCGAAAAGGTCCACCGGATGCGGTCAGAATCAGTTTGTGCACCTCAGAAGGTTTGCCGCCCAGCAGACATTGCGCCAGCGCTGAGTGCTCGGAGTCGACGGGCACGATTTGCCCTGCGCGCGCCGCATCCTTGACCAGCTGACCGCC
>JBEEJJ010000057.1:0-7584 GCA_041169265.1 Actinomycetota bacterium | reverse complement strand
ATGCCCTGCTCGGTCACGATCAGGTTTCCGCCGCGCAGAATCGGGCTTGCCAGCAAGAACCAGCGCATGGCGTCGGCTCCATCGCGGTCGAACACCTCGTTGACATCCGGGTAATTGCGAAGCGATTTCGACATCTTCTGGCCATCATTGCCAAGGATGATGCCGTGCGAGATTGCCGACTTGAAGGCCGGGCGGTCGAAAAGTGCGGTTGAAAGCACGTGAAGTGTGTAGAACCATCCTCGAGTCTGGCCGACGTATTCAACGATGTAGTCGCCAGGGTTGTGTGTGTCGAACCATTCGCGGTTTTCAAACGGGTAGTGCACCTGCGCGAACGGCATCGAACCAGACTCAAACCAGCAGTCGAGAACCTCGGGAACACGACGCATCGTCGAGCGACCGGTAGGGTCGTCCGGGTTTGGTCGAGTTAGATTGTCGATTGTTGGACGGTGAAAGTCGTCAATGCGAACGCCGAAATCGGCCTCAAGTTCATCGAGTGATCCGTAAACGTCGATACGAGGGTAGTTCGGGTCGTCAGACTTCCAAACTGGAATCGGCGCACCCCAGAATCGGTTGCGGCTGATTGCCCAGTCGCGCACGTTCTCGAGCCATTTTCCGAAAGAGCCCTCTTTGGTGTGCTCGGGAGTCCAGTCGATCTGCTGGTTGAGCTCGAGCATTCGATCACGCAGTTTGGTGGTTTCAACGAACCATGACGAGACCGCCTTGTAGATCAGCGGGTTCTTGCATCGATAGCAGTGAGGATATGGGTGGTCATAGGAAGCTTGTTTGAACAGTCGATCGTTTGCTTTCAGCCAAGCGATGATGTTTTTGTTGGCGTCGAAAACGTGTTGACCGGCGAACTCGCTGACGATCGAGTTGAACTCGCCGCGCTCATTCACTGACACATAGACGGGGATACCGGCTGCTTCACAAACCCTTTGGTCATCTTCACCGTAGGCGGGCGCTTGGTGCACAATGCCTGTGCCGTCATCGGCTCCGACGTAGTCATCGACGAGCACCTGCCAAGCGTTTGCCACCTCAAACTTTGACTCGTCGCGATAGAAATCGAAGATGGGCTCGTAACGAAGCCCCTTGAGGTCAGAACCTAGAACCTTGCGCGAAACGGCTGCAACCGCATCCTCGCTGGATTCGAAACCGAGCTCCTTGGCGTGAGCGCCGACGAGTGACGAAGCCAGAAGGTAGCCATTGACGATTGCGTATTCAATGGCAGGCCCTACCGCGAGTGCGAAGTTGGTAGGAAGGGTCCAAGGGGTCGTGGTCCAGGCAAGAAGCTTCACGCCGTCGAATCCCTGGCCATCGAGCACGGGGAATGTGACCGTTACCGTTTGGTCTTGGCGGTTTTTGTAGACCTCGTCGTCCATGCGTAGTTCGTGGTTCGAGAGCGGAGTCTCGCAGCGCCAGCAATAGGCGAGAACCTTGAAACCCTCGTAGATGAGTCCCTTGTTGTGAAGCTGCTTGAACGCCCATAGAACACTTTCGGTGTAAGGCGTATCGAGTGTCTTGTAGTCGTTGTCGAAGTCGACCCAACGCGCCTGTCGGGTGACATAGCTGCGCCACTCTTCGGTGTACTTGAGAACCGAGGTGCGGCAGTATGCGTTGAACTTGTCGATGCCAAACTTCTCGATTTCGGGGCGTCCGGAGATGCCAAGTTGGCGCTCCGCTTCGACCTCGGCAGGCAGACCATGTGTGTCCCAACCGAAGCGACGATCTACCCGATACCCCTGCATCGTCTTGAATCGCGGAACCATGTCTTTCGCGTAGCCGGTTAGCAGGTGGCCGTAGTGAGGGAGCCCGTTTGCAAACGGTGGGCCATCGTAGAAGACGAACTCATCGGAGTCACGACGCTGGTCGAGAGAGGCTTGGAAAGTGCCGTCGGCGGCCCAGTAGCCCAAAATCTTCTGTTCTACCGAGGGGAAACTGGGGCTCGGATTTACGCCTTCGCTCGCGCTCGATGCGTCGTCATTGATTTTGGGGTACATGCTTGCTTTCGTGAAGTGATTCAACACTCAATGTTAACCTTATACAGACCCCTATTTTGGAGACTTTCAGCGTGACCACTGCCACACCATCCTCAGACTTTCTTGCCCCGGCGAACCCACCCGAGAAGGCAAGCGTCGAAGGCTTAGAAGAGAAGTGGTCGATCGTCTGGGACGAGCAGGGTGTCTACCGCTTCGACCGATCTGCCACGCGTGAGCAGATCTATTCGATCGACACTCCCCCGCCAACAGTTTCGGGCTCACTCCACGTCGGTCACGTCTTTTCTTATACCCACACGGATGTGGTTGCCAGGTTCAAGCGCATGAAGGGTTTCGAGGTTTACTACCCGATGGGTTGGGACGACAACGGGCTACCAACCGAACGCCGAGTTCAGAACTACTTCGGCGTGCGTTGCGACCCGAGCTTGCCTTACGACCCATCGTTCGTTCCGCCATTCGAAGGCGGGGACAACAAGTCTTCGAAGGCAGCCGATCAGATCGCGATCTCGCGCCGCAACTTCATCGAACTTTGTGAACGCCTCACTCTCGAAGACGAGAAGCAATTCGAGGCGCTCTGGCGCAGACTCGGACTCTCGGTTGACTGGGAGCAGACCTACCAAACCATCTCCCCCGACGCGGTTGCCGTGTCGCAGAAAGCCTTCTTGAACAACCTCGCTCGCGGCGAGGCCTACCAGTCGATGGCGCCGACCCTCTGGGACGTAACCTTCAGAACCGCCGTGGCTCAGGCCGAACTAGAAGACCGTGACCAGCCAGGCAGCTATCACAGGCTCGGTTTTGACGGCCCCGACGGCAAGGTTTTCATCGAGACAACTCGCCCCGAACTTTTGCCCGCGTGTGTGGCCTTGGTTGCCCATCCCGATGACGAGCGTTACCAGGGGCTATTCGGCAAGACCGTGCGAACCCCGCTGTTCGAAGTTGAAGTACCCGTTGTGGCACACCGTCTGGCACAGATCGAAAAGGGCTCGGGAATCGCCATGATCTGTACGTTCGGCGATGTTACCGACGTTATCTGGTGGCGCGAACTGGATCTGCCAAACCGAGCCATCATCGGTTTCGATGGTCGAATTCAGGATGAAGCACCCGAGGGAATCACCAGCGAACGCGGCTTGGCAGCCTTTGCCGAACTGGCTGGCAAGACAGTCTTTTCGGCGAAGCAGCGAATCGTAGAAATGCTGCAGGAGACCGGCGACATGGTCGGTGAGGCTCGTGCGATAACTCATCCCGTGAAGTTCTTTGAGAAGGGCGACAAACCGCTCGAAATCGTGTCAACTCGGCAGTGGTACATCCGCAACGGAGGGCGCGACGGTGCTATCCGCGACGAGCTCATTGCCAAGGGTAAGCAACTGAAGTTCCATCCTGACTTCATGCGTGTTCGCTACGAGAACTGGGTCAATGGACTGACTGGCGACTGGTTGATTTCACGCCAACGCTTCTTCGGGGTTCCGATTCCGGTTTGGTACGCGCTTGACGCTGACGGTCAGCCGAACTTCGAGGCACCTCTGGTTCCAAACTTGGATGCACTTCCGATTGATCCTTCGAGCGACGTGCCTGCCGGCTACACCCAAGACCAGCGCGGAGTTGCAGGCGGCTTCATCGGTGAAGTCGACATCATGGACACCTGGGCCACCTCCTCGCTAACGCCTCAGCTTGCCGGTGGTTGGATATCTGACCCAGAGAAGTATTCGAAGGTCTTCCCATTCGATCTGCGACCACAGGGGCAAGACATCATTCGCACCTGGCTGTTCTCGACCCTGTTGCGTTCTCACCAGGAATCAGACCAACTCCCGTGGTCCAACGCGGCAATTTCCGGCTGGATTCTCGACCCAGACCGCAAGAAGATGTCAAAGTCGAAGGGCAATGTAGTTGTTCCTGCCGAGCCGATCGATAACCACGGCGCGGATGCGGTGCGCTACTGGGCCGCTGCGGCACGTCTGGGCACCGACGCCGCCTTCGACGAAGGCCAAATGAAAGTCGGCCGCCGCCTTGCAATCAAGGTGCTGAACGCTGCCAAGTTCGCGCTCTCGTTCGAGGTTCCAAGCGGTTACGACTCGGTTACCGAGCCAATCGACCAGTCGATGCTCTTGGCCCTCGCCGATGTAGTTGACGAAGCGACATCCGCGTTTGAAAACTACGATCACACCAAGGCACTTGAGGTGACCGAGGGATTCTTCTGGAAGTTCACCGACGACTATCTCGAGCTAGTCAAAGAGCGTGCCTACGGACAGGGTGGCGCAACCGAGGCAGAGCAGGCATCGGCCACGGTGGCACTTAGACGCGCTTTGCACACGCTACTGCGCCTGTTTGCACCGTTCATTCCATTCACGGCCGAGGAAGTTTGGTCGTGGTGGCAGCAGGGGTCTATTCACCGCGCGGCTTGGCCGACAGCGGCCGACCTTCGGGCAAACACCGACCCGACGAATGGCGCGGTGTTGACACTCGCGTCGCAAGCAGTTTCGAGCATCCGAAAGGCAAAGTCAGACGCCAAGGTTTCGATGAAGGCGAGCATTCAGAGCGCGACAATCGTAGCCCCTGCCGAAAGCTTGCAAAGTCTTCGTTTGGCCGCTGGCGACTTGCGGGCGGTTGGCAAGATCTGGGAACTCGACTTTGCCGAAGGCAGCACGGTGGAGGCGACCAACATCGAATTCGCAGAGGAATCCGAGTAGAGATTTCACTCTCTGACGCGGTTCGCTGCCTCTAGAAGGCTTAGGCTATGGGCATGACTTTCAACGAAGAAAACCCTTTTGCTCTGCGCTCGACACTCCCCTACGAGTTGCCTGACTTCAATCGAATCTCGATCGAGCACTACCTTCCCGCTTTCTACGAGGGATGCCGGCTACACCTTCTCGAGATAGACGCGATCGTCGCACAATCGGAAGTCACCTTCGAAAACACCATCGTCAGCCTTGAGCGTGCCGGTCAGGTGTTGAACCGGATGCTCATGGTCTTCTACAACAAGTCATCGAGCGACACCTCCGATGAGCTGGACGCGATTGAAGCCGAGATCGCTCCGAAGTTGGCAGCCCACAGCGACTCGATTCAATTGAATCCAGCTCTTTTCGCCAGGGTCGACGAACTCCACAAAAAGCGAGGCGAGCTGGCACTAGACGCTGAATCCGACTGGCTGCTCGACCGTTACCACCGCGATTTTATCCACGCGGGCGCTCACCTGAGCGAGGCCGATCGCGAAACTCTGAAGGGTTTTAACGAGAGGCTGTCGGTTCTGCAGACGCAGTTCGACCAGCGCCAGCACAACGATGTAAACGAGCTGGCAGTCATCGTGGATGATCTCGCCGAACTCGATGGACTTAGCGAGACCCAGATTGCAACGGCGGCAGCGGCAGCAACCGCACGTGGGCTCGAAGGCAAGTGGGTTATTCCGATGGTGAACTTCACCGGGCACCCGCTACTTTCCTCTTTGACTGACAGAAACCTTCGCGAACGGATCATGAAGAACGCCCTCGCGAAAGGAGGACGCGGAAACGAGTTCGATGTTTCCGACATCGTCCTGGAATTCGTAGAACTCCGAGCAAAGAGAGCGCAGCTCTTCGGTTTCAAGTCGCACGCGGAATACATCATCAGTAACCAGACGGCTGGAACTCCTGAGAACGTTCACGGGATGCTGCGCCGAATCGCCCCCGCTGCCATTCGCAACGCGCGACTCGAGGCCGCCGACATCCAAGCGGCAATCGACGCTGAGGGCGGAAACTTCACTCTCGAATCTTGGGACTGGGACCTTTACACAGAGCGAGTTCGTCTCGAAAAGTACAACGTGGATACGGAAAAATTCAAACCATATTTTGAGCTTGAGCGCGTTCTAAATGACGGAGTGTTCTTTGCCGCCACGAAGTTGTTCGGCATCACATTCACCCCAAGGCCGGACCTGGTCGCATACCACCCTGACGCCCGCGTCTTCGAGGTTCACAACGAAGATGGAACCGAACTTGCGCTGTTCGTTTTCGACGCATATGCGCGTGAATCGAAGCGCGGCGGTGCCTGGATGAACAACTTAGTCGACCAGTCATTCCTTATGGGTCAGAAGCCTGTTGTGGTCAACAACCTCAACATTCCAAAGCCACCAGCGGGTGAACCAACTCTGTTGACCTTCGACGAAACCAACACTTTGTTCCACGAGTTCGGTCACGCCTTGCACGGCATGCTTTCAAACGTCACTTATCCACGCTTCTCGGGCACGTCGACTCCACGTGACTTCGTCGAGTTCCCATCGCAGGTAAACGAAATGTGGATGCTGTGGCCAGAGGTCGTTGAGAACTACGCCAAGCACCACATCACGGGCGAGGCTCTTCCCCAAGAGTGGATCGACAACCTCAAGGCGACAGACACCTTCAATCAAGGGCACGCCACTACTTCATACCTGGCGGCGGCGATTCTCGACCTGGCTTGGCACGAACTCACCCCTGGTGCTGGGGTTTCGAACGTGTTCTCTTTCGAGGCCAAGGCGATCGCCGATTACGGTTTAGATTTCGGACCTGTGCCGACCCGCTATCGCACGACGTATTTCAGCCACATCTTTGCAGGCGGATACTCGGCGGGCTATTACGGCTACATCTGGTCTGAGGTGCTCGACGCCGACACCGTCGAATGGTTCAAGAACAATGGCGGCCTAACGCGCTCTAACGGAGACCACTTCAGAAACACTTTGCTGTCGCGAGGAGGCAGCAAGGATGCGATGCAGCTGTTCCGCGACTTCCGAGGTCAAGACGCTTCAATCGAGCCACTGCTCAACCGTCGCGGTCTGAACTAGATTCGTCGAGATTTCGTAAGCTCGAGCCACTGCCAGATCAGCACGCCACCGAGCAGGGCCCAAAAAGCGGGGCCAACACCAAAAAGAGCCAGGCCAGAAGCGCCGATCAAAAAGGTGACGATGGCCGGTAGGCGCAGCTCGGCGACCTCAACCGTCGAGAAAACTGCGTTAACCATGGTTCCAAAGAGCGCTACTCCCGCGGTTGCCAATACCAAAACCCTAGGCACCTCGTTCACAAAGGCGACTAATGGAGTCACTGCAAAGGCCAGGACGAGGTAAAGGACTCCCCCGAAAACCGACGCCATCCAACGTTTGGTCGAATCTTTGTGGGCTTGCTCGTTTGCATTCAGGGCAGCCGTAATTGCGGCCAAGTTGAGCGCGAATCCGCCGAAGAATGACTGGGCCATCGTGGTGATTCCCGTAGAAACAAGGACAGGACGAAACGGCACCTCGTAATCGAAGGTCTTCATGATTGCGATGCCCGGCACGTTTTGGCTTGCCATGGTCACTAGATACAGCGGAATGGCTATTCCGATGATGGCAACCGGGTTGAACTGTGGGGTAATGACCTCGAAGACAGGAAGTATTTGAGCTTGAGGCACAGAAACCCCAAGTTGAAACCAGATGCCGATAAACGCAACCGCAATCGCGACTGGAGCGGCCCAAACCTGCGCGAACCGGTATAAGACCAACCAAACCAAAAGCGCAGGGAGAACGATCTTGGAGTATTCCGAGATCGCCTGAAAAGGAGCAATACAAAACGGAAAGATCACTCCGGCGAGCATGGCAGAAGCGATTGGTTTTGGA
>JBEEJJ010000056.1:0-7636 GCA_041169265.1 Actinomycetota bacterium | reverse complement strand
CCGCATCCGTGTCTCGAAAAAGCGCGCTGCACGTGGTTCACGAAGAAAACTCTCAAGCCAACATCTTGATCGGCATGCAGGGGATTGTCGGCAACGACTACCGCCGCTACGCGATGGCCGTGCTGAACACTGTTTTAGGTGGCGGCATGTCTTCTCGACTCTTCCAAGAGATTCGCGAGAAGCGCGGTCTGGCGTATTCGACCTACTCGTTCAATCAGGGATATTCCGACGCCGGTGTCTTCGGGCTCTATGCCGGTTGTTCTCCAGCCAAGGCACGTGAAGTGTCCGAACTGATGATCGGTGAGCTTCGCAAGGTTGCCGAATCGGGTATCACCGAGGCAGAGCTCGAGTTGGCCTATGGCAACGTATCGGGTGGTCTCGCCCTCAAGTTTGAAAGCACCCAGGCCAGGATGAGCCGGCTCTCGGGCACCGAACTTTCCACCGGTGAATTCGTCGACCTCGATGAAGCGCTTCGTCGCTTCCGTGCGGTCACTATTCAAGACGTAACCGAACTCGCCGCCGAGCTCCTCAAGCGCGAGCTAAGCATCGTCGCCGTGGGCGATGTCTCCGAAGACACCTTCGCGGGTCTGGTCTAATCTAGTCAAATGGCAATCAAAGTTTCAGTCGTGGGCGCTACCGGTCGCATGGGCTCGCTCGCGCTCGAAATCATCGCCCAAGACGAGCGGTTCGAGCTGCACAGTACACTTTCGAGCCAGTCCGATCTGACCGAAACTATAGGCGCAGATGTAATCTTCGACGTGACCAAACTCGAGGTCAGCCAACGAGTCGTGAACTTTGCTATCGAGCACAACATCCCCGTTCTGGTTGGCACCAGCGGATGGAGCGCCGCACACGTGGCCGCCATCGCCGACGCAGTGCGCGACCACGCTGCGAGCGTAGTCATCGTGCCAAACTTCTCGGTCGGCTCGATGCTGGCTACTCGCTTTGCCGCCGAAGCAGCCAAATTCTTCGACTCGATCGAGATCGTCGAGGCTCACCACCAGCACAAGGTCGATTCACCTTCTGGCACCGCGATTCGCACGGCCGAACTGATTTCGGCTTCACGCAAGGATGCTGGGGCAACCGCAGGCAGTGTGACTGGCGTTGGCCAAGAGGCGCGCGGCAAGCTCGTCGAGGGAATCCCGGTGCACAGCCTCCGACTCAGTGGCGTGAGTGCCAAGCAAGATGTGCTGCTCGGCGGCCAAAGCGAACTGCTGACCATTAGCCACGAGACCACGAGTGTTGCCGCCTACGCCAGCGGAATCGCGCTTTCCTTGCTGTTCGCAGCTTCAAACCGAGGCCTGCACGTCGGCCTCGATTCCGTTATTCGATGACCGGCGCGAAGCTAGGTGCGATCGTCACCTCTGCCTTAGTCGTGATGTATGTCGCACTACTTTCGAACACTGCATTCGCACTGCTCGGAGCTGACGCGGGTGTAGCCAAGATCATGGGTGGGCTCTTGCTAGTTTTTCCTGCTCTCGCCATCTGGGCGATAGTCAGCGAGTTCATCTTCGGAACTCGCATCGAAAAGCTCTCGAAACGCCTGGAGTCCGAAAATGCCTGGCCCGAATTCCACTTTGAAACCCGTCCGAGCGGTCGTGCCGTTCGTGCCTCTGCAGATGCTGAGTTCGAGCGCTTCCGAGCCAAGGTCGATGCCGACCCGACCGACTGGCGCAACTGGTTTGCGCTCGGTTTGGTCTATGACGCGGCTGCCGACCGACGTCGTGCGCGCGCCTGTATGCGCAAGGCCATCGCGCTAAGTCGCGCGGCGAACTAGCAAATAACCCTTAGCGAATCAGCTTGAGGCGCTTGAGCCCCAAGAAGATCTGGCAGCCGAGGCAGTAGTTGAAGGCTGCGTTCAAGAAGGCTGCGAAGAATGCTGCCGCCGCGGCAAATACAAGTCCAAGCTCGACACCGCTGACGTGCAGAACCACGCCGACCAGGGCAACGAACAAACCAACTCCCTGAGCGAATCTCGGGGGAGTCGCATCCTCGAGTTCTTTCGGTGCTTGCAATCTAGGGCGCACCAGCGACTTGAACAGCCAGGCGTAGGGGTGGTTGCTGACACCAAAGAATGCACCGACTGCGAACAGCGCGGTGATTACAACGAGCAAGCCGAACGCCGCATCCTTGGTGGCGGGGTCAAGCGCCAGAAAGATGGTCACTGCGAGCAGGGTTGACGTGATTGCGGCACCGAAGCGCGGACCGCGTGGATCGATTTGGTTGTTGTTCGACATTAGATTTCGAAGGTTCCTATCTCAGATTCGAGTGTTGCTGCTTTTGGTGCTCCGCCGATTCGTGACTTCACGATTCCGCGTCGGTCGAGAACCAACGTGGTTGGCGTTTGAAGAATGTTGTATTTGTTGGCCAGGTCAAGCCGGTTTGTAATGTCCACTTCTAGGTGAAGCACGTCATCGCTCTGCTGCTCGAGTTCGCCGAGAATCCGTGCGGTTTGCACACACTGACTGCAAAACTCGCTCGAAAACTGCAAAAAGGTGATGCGATCACCGAATGCGGTTACCGGCTGGCCGTTCTTGAGAGCGCCCAGCTCGGCAAGGTCCACCTGAAGTCCGTCGCGAATCCGCTTGGCCTTACCAGTGGTGAGCTTCCAAACCACGCCCACCAACACGGCAGCGGCAACGATGGCGCTAACCAGGGCTAAACGCGATTCGGGGCTCATCAGTCAAGGCTATTTTGCGCGGATGCGGCTGCCGCGTGTGTTTCGCATTCTTACGTTGCCGCGACCGCTAACATTGACGGGTGTCCGATATCGTATTCCGCAGTGATGTAACCGTTGAGCTCGTCCGTTCGAGCGCTTCCGACTCCGACGTGCTTTTTGCCGCACGAGTTTCGACCCAGGGTGAGCAAACCTTAGAGTCGGCCAGCGCGGGCACAGAGGCCACCGCTCGCGACATGGGATTGATCAACTACCTCATGCGTGACCGACACGGTTCACCGTTCGAGCACAACTCGATGACCTTCTATGTACAGGCTCCGATTTTTGTTTTCCGCGAGTTCATGCGACACCGAATTGCTTCTTACAACGAAGAGTCGGGCCGTTACAAGGAGCTCAGCCCAGTTTTCTACGTTCCAGGTCCAGAGCGCAACCTCGTGCAGATCGGCAAGACCGGACACTACGAGTTCATCCCCGGCACCGCGGAGCAGACCGCTCTCGTTGAGCAAGAGGCTCGCACCACTAGCCAGCATGCCTACGAGTCCTATAAGCGCATGCTTGAGGCAGGCGTCGCTCGCGAGGTCGCCCGCATCGTCCTGCCGCTCAACATCTACTCGAGCATGTATGTGACCATGAACTCACGTGCGCTGATGAACTTCCTGAGCCTCCGAACCAAGCGTGAGGGCACTCACTTCCCGTCGTTCCCTCAGCGCGAGATCGAAATGTGTGCCGAGAAGATGGAAGACGAGTGGGCAAAGCTCATGCCGTTCACCTACGAAGCGTTCAACAAGAACGGCCGAGTCGCCCCTTAGTTCGGACTTGCATCCTCGCGCTCTTCTGAACATTGTCCTTAGGCTTGCCTGCCGCTAACCGATAGTCTTTTACCTATGTCGCAACACAGGAATCTCTTTGGCCAGGTGCTGGTCGCGCTCGTCACGCCCATGAACGCAGAGGGCGAAGTCGACTGGGCCGCCACCGAAAAGCACATCGACTACGTCATTTCAAACGGAGCCGACGGTGTCGTGGTCACCGGAACCACGGGTGAAACTTCAACCCTCACCGACAAAGAGAAGCTCAAGCTCGTCGAGGTCGGCAAATCTGTTGCCAATGGTCGTGCCAAAATCATCACCGGAGGCGGTTCCAACGAGACCGCGCACGCCATCGAGCTTTACAAGGCCTCAGAGAAGGCTGGTGCAGACGGTGTGATGATCGTCACGCCTTATTACAACAAGCCGACTCAGGCCGGTGTTCTCACTCACTTCCGCCTCATCGCCGATGCGACCGATCTGCCAGTGATTCTCTATGACATCCCAGGACGAGCCGGCATCCCGATCAACTTCGAAACCATGCTTAGAGCTGCTAAGCACCCGAACATCGTCGCAATCAAAGACGCCAAGGGAGACTTCGCCCAAGCTTCACGCGTGATGAACGAAACCGACCTGCTCTACTTCTCGGGAGACGACAGCAACGTTTTGCCCCACATCTCGATTGGTGCAACCGGTTTGATTGGTGTTACCGCGAACATCGCGCCGGCCGCATACCGAGAAATGATCGACGCGACCAACCGCAATGACTTCCACCACGCCCTCAAGGTGCACAACTCGCTCGAGCCACTGGTGCGTGCGGCCATGACTCACGTTCCTGGCACCGTCGCCTCGAAATACATCCTGCACGGACTCGGACTCATCGACAGTCCTCGAGTTCGTCTCCCACTCGTTGGCCCTGAAGAAGCCGAAGCCGCAAAGATCGAAGCTGACATCGACTTGGTCAAGCAGATCACCGGCCTCTCATTTGAGAACTTCCGCCCTGACCGTAATGCCGCCGCTGGCGGAGCGTTGCCAAAGGTCGCCGGCACCACCCGATAGATAAGGAACCAGATGGTTCAAACCCTCCCAGAACCCGCGCCATTAAAGCCAGGAGTGCTGCGAGTGATTCCGCTTGGCGGAATCGGAGAAGTCGGTCGAAACATGACCGTCTTCGAGATTGACAAGAAGATTCTGATCGTCGACTGCGGCGTGCTCTTTCCCGAGGAGCACCAACCGGGCGTTGATGTGATCCTGCCCGACTTCGGCTATCTGCGTGACCGAATGGACGACGTCATCGGCATCGTGCTAACCCACGGTCACGAAGACCACATCGGCGGCGTGCCTTACCTCCTCAAACTCAAGCAAGACATCCCGCTGGTTGGCTCGGCTCTCACGCTCGCATTCGTCGAGGCCAAGCTCAAAGAGCACAAGATTCAGCCGTATTCGATGGTTGTCACCGAGGGTCAGCGCGAAAAGATGGCGGGATTCGACCTTGAGTTCGTCGCCGTCAACCACTCCATTCCGGATGCGCTCGCCGTTGTGATTCGCACGGCAGCCGGTTCGGTATTGCACACCGGCGACTTCAAGATGGACCAAATCCCTCTGGATGGTCGACTCACCGATCTTCGTGCCTTTGCCCGCATCGGCGAAGAAGGTCTCGATCTTTTCTTGTGTGACAGCACCAACGCTGATGTGCCCGGCTTCACGCCACTCGAGAAGGACATCGGTCCGGTCATCGAGAACGTGATTGCCAGGTCCAAGGGCAAAGTCGTCGTCGCATCGTTCTCCTCACACGTTCATCGAGTGCAGCAGGTAATCGATGCAGCCCTGTCCAACGACCGAAAGGTCGTGCTTGTTGGTCGTTCGATGGTTCGCAACATGCAGATTGCCCTCGAGATGGGCTACCTTAATGCCCCCGCGGATGTTTTCGTTGACCTGGCCAAAGCCGTCAGTTACCCAGAGGACAAGCTGGTTTACATGTGCACCGGTTCGCAGGGTGAACCGATGGCCGTTCTCGCCCGTATGGTCAACCTGGACCACCAGATCACCATCGGCGAGGGCGACACCGTGATTCTCGCATCCTCGCTCATCCCCGGAAATGAGAACGCGGTCTATCGCGTGATCGACGGGCTGACCAAACTCGGTGCAAACGTAGTTCACAAGGGCAACGCCAAGGTTCACGTTTCGGGACACGCAGCGGCGGGGGAGTTGCTCTACTGCTACAACATCCTGAAGCCAAAAAACGTGATGCCGGTGCACGGCGAATATCGCCACCTCATTGCCAACGGAAAACTCGCCGAACAAACCGGTATCTCTCACGAGCGCGTGCTGATCACCGAGGACGGCTGGGTCGTTGACCTGGTCGATGGCATCGCAGAAGTCGTTGGAGCCGTCGAGTGTGGATTGCTCTATGTCGATGGCAAAACCGTAGGCAAGATCACCGAAGAAGACCTTCAAGACCGACGCATTTTGGCCGAAGAGGGCTTCATTTCGATCTTCTGTGTAGTCGATGCCAAGGATGGACGAGTCAAAGTCGGGCCCGAGATTCGCGCGCGTGCCTTCGCCGAAGACGATCACGTTTTTGACGAGGTCAAACCTCTTATTTCCAAGGCGCTCGCCGAGGCCGCGGGCGAAGGTGTTCGCGATCCGCACGCGCTGCAGCAAGTGATTCGCCGCACCATCGGAACGTGGGTCAATCGCGCTCACCGCAGACGCCCGATGATTATCCCGGTGGTCATCGCCGAGTAGTCGTTTCGGCTTAGTTTCGGGCAAATTGATGCCGCAGCCTAAGCCGAGATGTCGCTGGTCGCTGTTACTTTTGACGCATGGCAACGCGCAGACCGACTTCCTCTCGCGCGAGCAAAGGCAAGGCTCGCGCGTCTTCGCGCACCCAAAAACCCGTCGCTGCGCCCCCGAGATCTCGTGCGCCTCGCACCAGCGGCGAACCCCAAGCATTGCTGGTTCGCATCTACATGTTCTTCGCTCACGCCGTTGGGGCTGCTGCCAGAGCTCTCAGCCCAGATCGAATCGACAAGGATGATCGCCGCGACGGCATCCCTTTCGCGCTGTTTATAGGCGGCATCGCGGGCAGCATCTTCACCTGGTTCATGAAGCCAGATGCTTCGTGGATTTACGGCCTTCATCTTTGGACCTTCGGCCTTCTTTTTGGTCGGGTTTCCTATGCACTGCCCGTGGTGATGGTGGTCTTCGCCATCTACCTGATGCGTCACCCCTCGACCATCCGCGATAACGGTCGAATCGGTGTTGGACTCTTTCTGTTCTTGGTTTCTATCGCCGGCTTCTTTCACCTATTCGGCGGAATGCCACAGCCGAGCGACTCAGCGTTCGAGTGGAAACTGGCTTTCGCAGGCGGTGTGCTCGGTTGGCTGATCTCGGTTCCGTTCGTGCCGCTAACCATCTGGGGTGCTGTCCCAGCAATGGCACTTGTATCTTTTGCTTCACTTTTGGTGATGACCAAGACCGCACCGAACCGCATCGGCGAGCGTCTGCGCGAACTCACCGTCTACCTTTTTGGCGATCAGAAGACCGACGAACCCGAACCGGTCGATGAAGAAGAAACCGATGCCTTCGACGGAACGAAAGTTCCCTGGTGGCGTCGAGACCGAAGCGGAGATAAGCCGTTCGAGCAGGTCGTTACCGAAGATGAGCCGAAACCTGAAGACGAACTTGATCATCTGTTTGGTGATCAGCCGGTTGAGGTTCCATCGGTTGACACTTTCGAAGAAGTCGAGCCCGAGCTCGAGGGTGAAAACACCGAACCCATCGCGATTCCCGCCGCATCCGGTGCCGGTGATTCGGCGGTGCCAGCTCCAGCCGAATCCGCACCTGCA
This sequence comes from Actinomycetota bacterium, assembly GCA_041169265.1. Taxonomy (GTDB): domain Bacteria; phylum Actinomycetota; class Actinomycetes; order Actinomycetales; family Microbacteriaceae; genus Rhodoluna. The sequence continues at coordinate 305 of JBEEJJ010000056.1, read as the reverse complement.
CAAGCTCCAAAGCCAAAGCGTGTCTATGCCATGCCGCCGCTTAACATACTCGCCCCTGGCACCCCGCCAAAGGCTAAGAGCGCTGCCAACGACCAAATCGTCGCGGCAATCACCTCGGTCTTCAAAGAGTTTGCCGTGGATGCGGTGGTCGTTGGATTCTCGCGCGGTCCAACGGTTACTCGCTACGAGGTCGAACTCGCGCCCGGCGTTAAGGTCGAGGCGGTAACCCGCCTCTCGAGCAACATTTCTTACGCGGTGGCGAGCAATGAAGTGCGCATCCTCGCTCCGATTCCGGGCAAGTCCCT
>JBEEJJ010000055.1:0-7654 GCA_041169265.1 Actinomycetota bacterium | reverse complement strand
CGTACCGAGTTATTCAAGTGAAATTCACCACCAAATTGCAAATTGTGTCGGTGTGTCATCTTTTTTGGAGCCGGCTTGGGGTCAACTTTTTGAGTCCGAGAGTGGTTTCGCGACTTGCCTACCTTGGAGGAGGAAAAGAAAGATGTGGGCTTCGGGTCGAGCTGCACGAATTTTTTGCCGCGATTAGCCAAAACTTTTTCTGCAAAAACTTGACCTGATCGGCTAATTTGGCGTAGTTTTAACAGGTTGCTCGGTGTGAGGCTTGCCGAGCGAGAAATCTAAAGTCGGTCTTCCGGCACCATCGAATGCCTCACCAATAAGTTTTTGGAGTGATCACCAATGACCAAGCGTACTTTCCAGCCGAACAACCGTCGTCGTGCAAAGACCCACGGTTTCCGTCTGCGCATGAAGACCCGTGCCGGTCGCGCCATCCTGGCCGCTCGCCGTCGCAAGGGTCGCGTCGAGCTTTCGGCCTAAGCAACATAGCGTGCTCGCTCGCGCGAACCGACTGACCGATTCAGAACAGTTCCGCTCGGCAATCAAGAGCGGACGCCGTTTCGGCAGCAACCACCTAGTCATCTACCTAAAGCGGGATGAGACCTCGTCTCATGCCCGCTTTGGTTTTATCGTGGGCAAGACGGTCGCGGGGGCCGTCGGCAGAAACCTGGTCAAGCGCCGGTTGCGAGCTTTGGCGCGAGAAGTGCTGGCACAGCATCCCGGCGGATTCGACCTCGTGGTTCGGGCACAGACGGGGGCTGCCGAGCTCGATTGGAATAGACTTCGAGAAGAGTTCTTGGGCACAACCGAGAACGCACTGTCAAAGGTTTTCGAGCGATGAAGTTTTTGGAAACGATCTGGCTTTTGCCCAGAAACGCTTTCATCTTGTTCATCCTCGGGTGGCGAAAGGCGATCTCACCTCTATACGGTGACGTCTGTCGCTATTACCCCACTTGCTCTGCCTATGGCCTCGGCCAGGTGCAGCAGCGGGGACTGGTTTTGGGATCGCTTCTCACGGCCTGGCGCATTCTGCGATGCAATCCGTTTTCGCAGGGCGGCGTCGAGCACGTGAAGCCCGGTTCTGGTCACTTCCAGGTGGCTTCGAACGGGTTGGTGGTTTCACGTGTTGATGTCAACAAGGATGTTCACCAGCACTAAAGCCGTGGATGCGGGCTCTTGGGCTTGTATTTACTGCTTGACATAACTAAATGCTTCTCCCGCCACCCGGTGGGATCTAAAGAGAGGGTATCTCGTGCCAGATATCTTGTGGCCGATCAAGTGGCTCGTTGAGCTAGTTTTGGTGGCTTTCCACAACCTATTCACTTTCCTCGGCCTCGAGAGTGGCGACGGCCTCACCTGGGTGCTTGCGATCGTTGGACTCGTGCTGCTCGTGCGCACCGCGCTCATCCCACTTTTCGTGCGACAGATCAAGAGCCAGCGCGGAATGGTTCTCTTGCAGCCAGAGCTGCAGAAGTTGCAGAAGAAGTACAAGGGCAAGACCGACCAGGATTCTCGCAAGGCGTTTGCCGAGGAGCAGATGGCTCTCTATAAGAAGACTGGTTCGAACCCGCTTTCGTCGTGTCTTCCTCTGTTGGCGCAGATGCCTATCTTTATGGGACTCTTCTTCGTTTTGAACGAGGCTCAGCACGGCAAGGCCGGAGTTGGCCTGTTGACCCTAGACCTTTCTAAGGAGTTCGCCAGCGCGAGCTTCTTCGGAGCGCCACTCAGCGAGACCTTCCTCACGGCCTCAAGCATCGAGGTTCAAATCTTGGCCGCCACCATGGTTGTTTTGATGACCGCATCGCAGTTCATCACTCAGCGCCAGATCATCTCGAAGAACCAGACCCCAGCGAACCTGCAGAACAGTCAATACATGCAGACCCAGAAGATCATGCTCTGGCTGTTCCCAATCATGTTCGCCATCTCGGGTGTCTCCTTCCCTCTCGGTGTCATGTTCTACTGGCTCGTCTCCAACTTCTGGACCATGGGTCAGCAGTACGTTGTCATCAAGCGCATGCCAACCCCAGGTTCTATCGCCTATGACCAGCGCCAGGCCAAGCTGGCCGCCAAGGGCAAGCTGACCGGACCAGAGGTAATCGCAGAAGGCGAAGCAGTCGCCGAAGTCAAGCCAGAACCAAAGGGACAGCGCGTTCAGCCTTCCCGCAAAAAGCCTAAGAAGAAGTAGGGATCATGACCGAAGAACTAAACAGCAACGAAGTCGAGCTGGACGAAACCGCCGCAGCTGACTCGCTAGAAAAAGTTGACACCATCGCCGACTCCGACACCCGAGCTGATGCAGATGCTGAGACTAATGGCGATGCAGAGACTTCTGATTCGCCAGATCGCGAACCTCGAAGCGTGAAGGCACTCGAAGAAGAAGGCGACATCGCTGCCGACTACCTCGAAGAACTCCTCGACATTTTCGACCTGGATGGTGACATCGACATCGACGTTCGTCAGGGTCGCGCATACTTGGCCATCTCCAGCGAGGATCCAGACAGCAACCTCTCGCTGATCTCCGAGCCCGACACCGTTGAGGCACTTCAGGAACTTACTCGTCTCGCAGTGCAGGTGAAGACCAACTCGTTTAGCCGTCTGATCTTGGATGTTGGTGGCTCGCGCCAGAAGCGCGCCGATGACCTGGCCCGCATCGTGAACCGCATCATCGACAAGGTCAAAGACCAGGGTGAAGCCGTGCACATGAAGCCAATGTCGTCGTATGAGCGCAAGATCGTGCACGACCTAGTATCTGGCGCTGGACTGGTTTCAGAGTCCGAAGGCGAAGGCAAAGACCGCCACATCGTCGTCAAGCCCGCCTAATTACTGGCTTCTAGCGGCGAACCGAGCGAAGGTTTCACGTGAAACATGAGTGAAGAAATTGAGTTCTCGCCGGAATCTGAGCCAGCCGTGGCCGCTGCGATCTTTGGTGATCGCCTAGACATAGCCCGCAGGTATGCCGCCCTCCTGATCCGCGACAGCGACACCCTTGGACTGCTCGGTCCGCGTGAGATGCCGAAACTGTGGAGTCGCCACATCCTCAACTCGGCCGTTGTAAGCGAACTGGTTCCCGATGGAGTGACGGTTGCGGATGTGGGGTCTGGTGCGGGTCTTCCTGGAATCCCAATGGCGATTGCTCAGCCTAATGCCCACTTCACCTTGATCGAGCCGATGGAACGACGAAGCGATTGGCTCAAAGCGGTCGTAGCGGAACTCGGCCTCGAGAACGTTTCCGTTCTTCGTGCGCGCGCCGAAGAGGTTGGTGAGGTTTTTGATTTGGTTACCGCTCGGGCGGTTTCTGCTTTGCCGAAACTGCTCAGACTCACGGTGCCTTTGACTCGCCATGGGGGAGCAATCATCGCGCTCAAGGGCAGTAAAGCTGCCGAAGAGATCGAGGAATCCAAAAAGTTGTCAAAAAAGCTGAAAATTGCGGGTTTCGAGGTTATCCACACCGGTGCCCAGATTCTCGATGAATCGACTTTGGTGGTGCGCACTACGCTAATCTGATTCAGAGATGACTAACACTTCTGACTCCGAAAAAGCCCAATCCGCTGCTCAAACGGCGTCAATTGGTGCAGATGCGGTAGCAGACTCTCGTAAATCTCCCGCTGAAACCAGCGCTATAACTCCTGCCACCGTGGTCCCTGGCCACGGGTATCCCGCCAATCGACTGGAAACTAGCCCCGACTCTACAGGCTGGAGAGCCTCCGGCACAGGCTCGACTTCACTTGGTGCGACTGGAAAACTTACGGAGGTTTCACGTGAAACATTCCGATAGTTACACGGGCGATTCGCCTATTGGACGCGAACTGAGCCAGAACCTCGCGCGTCTGCACAAACTCGACTCTCTTCAGTTTCCGAAGCCTCGGAACACTCGCATCTTCACGATCTCCAACCAAAAGGGTGGCGTAGGCAAGACCACTACCGCGGTCAACATCGCTTCCGCGCTGGCTTCCAAGGGCCTTCGAGTGCTAGTCATCGACCTAGACCCTCAGGGAAATGCTTCGACAGCACTGGGTATCGACCACAGGGCCAATGTTCAGAGCATCTATGAGGTGCTCATTGACGGGCTCCCCTTGGAGCGAGTCGTGAAGGTTTCGCCCGACGCGCCAGGTCTAACCTGCGTGCCAGCCACAATAAATCTCACCGGTGCCGAACTAGAGCTCGGACCAATGGAAAATCGTGAATACCGCCTGAAAACGGCTATTCAGACCTATCTCGACACCTCGGTAGTGGTTCCGGACTACATCTTCATCGATTGCCCACCTAGCCTCGGACTACTTACCATCAACGCCTGGACCGCCGCTACCGAAGTGTTGGTGCCCATCCAATGCGAGTTTTATGCTCTCGAGGGCGTGGAGCAGCTGCAAACCTACATAACGCGCATCCGCAGCCTTCTGAACCCGCGGCTTCAGGTCAGCACGGTCCTGCTAACCATGTATGACAACCGGACTCGCTTGTCTGCCGATGTAGCAGAAGAGGTGCGGTCGTACTTCCCGAAGGAAACACTTGCGACCGTCATCCCTAGATCGGTTCGAGTCTCTGAAGCCCCGTCTTATGGAAAAACCGTGGTCACCTATGACCGCAAATCACCTGGCGCAATCTCTTATTTAGAGGCTGCCGCCGAAATTGCATTCCGAGGAGAGCAAAATGGCAGATAGAAAAGGCGGCCTAGGCCGCGGCATCGGCGCACTGATTCCAACCGCAGAGGCACCAGGTCAGCGACCGATCGACGTGTTCTTCGCCGGAAGCGGCGACCAATACCCGTCAAACTCGGAAGACCGCGATTCGCAAGGTCAGCGTGACGGTGATCAAAACCCGGATGGCCTGCTTGCGGTTCCAGGCGCATCCTTCGCCTATCTCGAACTCGACTCCATCACTCCAAACCCGAAGCAGCCTCGCGCCGTATTCGAGCCAGAAACCTTCGCCGAACTCGTGCACTCGATTCGCGAACTTGGCGTACTGCAGCCAATCGTGGTTCGTCCTCTGGGGGAGCAGGACGGCCAACCGCGCTACGAACTCATCATGGGCGAGCGACGCCTGCGCGCCAGCAAAGAAGCCGGCCTCAGCAACATCCCAGCGGTCATCCGTGACACCGCTGACGAGAACATGCTTCGTGACGCCCTTCTTGAGAACCTGCACCGCGCAGACCTGAACCCTCTCGAAGAGGCAAGCGCCTACCAGCAACTGCTTGAGGACTTTGGTATCACCCAGGATGAACTGGCCGAGCGCATCGGGCGTTCTCGTCCGCGAATCACCAACACGATTCGTCTTCTGAGGCTGCCGGCCTCGGTTCAGCGTCAGGTTGCGACAGGCGTTCTTAGTGCCGGCCACGCGCGCGCACTCTTGGCACTCCCGGACGAAGCCACCATGGTTGCGATGGCATCCAAAGTTGTCAGCCAGGGACTCTCGGTTCGTGGCGTTGAAGAGCTGGTTGCCCTGACTCGTCCGAAGGAAGAGCGTGGCAAGATCAAGGCCGGCACCGGGCAAGACGCACTCAAGTCGCTCGCTAACCAGGTCGGCGACCAGCTGAGCACCAAGGTCAAGATCTCGTTGGGTCGGGGCAAGGGTGTTATGGCCATCGAGTTCGGCAGCATCGCCGATCTTTACCGCATCCTCGATGAAATGGGCGTCGAGCGCGAGCAGCACTAATCGCCTCAAGCGTTCAGCACACAACCGTGGACGTTTAAGACTTGCCGGCGGTTCGCACGGATAATCTTTTTATGTCAAGCAGTATTTTACTGATGACTGGGCTAAACAGCTCGGCACTGGGCGTGGTCAAGCAATAGCGCTTTTGCTCAGGCTAAACTTGGTGAAGGTGCGCTGGGAAGTCTGGTCGGCAGGGGTAACTCCCTTGATCTTCGACCAATCGAAAGGCTCTTATGGTCAACTTTTTCCGCGTCGAACGGAACGCCGCACTTCTGCTACTCGTTGCGGCCATCGCTGGTCTGATCACTGCCAACTCCCCCTTGGCCAGCGCTTTTGACGTTTTACGTGAAACCAAGCTTGGATTCGAAGCGGTTCACCTGGATCTGAGCATCGTGAACTGGCTGGGTGAGTTCTTTATCGCCGGCTTTTTCCTGTTGATTGGGCTCGAGCTCAAGCGTGAGTTCACAACCGGAGCATTCAAAAACAGGTCGGCACTGACGATTCCAGGTCTCGCAGCCCTTTTCGGCGCTGTTGTGCCCGCTTTCATCTTCTTTCTTCTCGTTTCTGGGCCACAGGCAGCCGGCTGGCCGATTCCTATGGCCACCGACGTCACATTCGCGCTAGCCGTCTTTGCCGTCTTCGGTTCGGCCTTCTCCAAGTCGGCAAGAGTGTTTCTGTTGTCCTTTGCAGTTATCGACGACGTGATTGCCATCGTCGTCATCGCACTCTTTCTGGGCTCGGGGCTCGATGTGGTTTGGTTGCTGCCGGCAACGGCATCCTTTGCCCTATTTGCCTATGCCGCCCGAAAGAACCCCATCCTTGCAGCGATTTTGGGGCTCGCAGCCTGGTATTTCACATATCGGCTCGGGATTCAGCCAGCCGTGGCAGGCGTAGTGCTCGGCCTGTTGGTGCCGTTCGATCGAGTTGAAAAGCTGGAACACCGGATTCATCCGTGGGTTAGCGTGCTCATCCTGCCCGTTTTTGCCTTTTTCGCGGCTGGCGTCTCGATTTCTGGCGGTCTGGTGATCGGATCCGCGGTCACCATCGCCATTCTTCTTCGCCCAGTGGGCAAAGTCATTGGCATCAACCTTGGCGTTGTGCTTGGCAAACTTTTGGTGCGCGGTGAAGCATTCACTGATCTGCGTCCAACCGACTACCTACGTTTATCGATTCTGGGAGGCATCGGTTTCACGGTTGCGTTGCTGATTGGTTCATCCGTTTATGCCAAGGATGCGGCAACGCTGACCGAATCGACCATCGCAACTCTTGCGGCTCTGGCCATTTCGGCGGTTCTAGGAGCGATTGCGCTTTCTACGCGTAAAAAGGTCTAGCCGCCCAGCGTTCGCACGCGCCGTAAGAGCATGAGGCAGCTAAAAACCGAGAAAAAAGTCTAGCCGCGACCGCGGATAGCTGCTTCGGCGAGGCTGAGATAAACCTGGCCGAGCGAGTGTCCGGCAGCGGTGACCGCCTGAGGCAGCAGGGAAGTCTCGGTTAGACCGGGCAAAACGTTTGCCTCGAGGAACCAAGCGATGCCTTTTTTGTCTACGATCATGTCGATGCGAGACAAGTGGCGCAGTCCAAGGGTCTCGTGCACGAGAATCGCCATGTTTGCGGCACGCTCGGCCACGGTCTTCTTGAGACGTGCAGGCACGAAATACTCGGTTTCACCGGCGGTGTAGCGCTCCTGATAGCCAAAGTGACCGGTCGTCGGCACCACTTCAACCGCCGGAAGGGCAATCGGACCCGCTCCGAGGTCAATCACGCTGATCGCGAGTTCGGTTCCCTCGACAAAACGCTCGATGATCGCCACATCGCAGTAAACATAAGCATCGATCATGGCTCGCGAGAGCTCGTCGCGTTTGCGCACGATGGTCACACCTTGAGCCGACCCGCTCTTTGCAGGCTTGACAACCAGCGGCAAGGCCAGGGATGCGGTCACAGCCTGAAGCACGCCATCCGCGTCAAGTTCACGGAAGGTGTCTTTGGGCAAGGTGATCGACGGAGGCGTTTG
>JBEEJJ010000054.1:0-8619 GCA_041169265.1 Actinomycetota bacterium | reverse complement strand
CCGTTCTTGGCAGCTGACGCCGGGGTGGACTCTGGACTCATGATCGCGCAATACACAGCCGCCGGTTTGGTTTCGGATTGCAAGCGCCTTGCGGTGCCTGCATCGGTAGATTCGATTCCATCTTCGGCGATGCAAGAAGACCATGTTTCTATGGGTTGGCATGCGGGTCGCAAGCTTCGCCGCGTGGTCGAGAATCTGCGCAATGTGCTTGCGATCGAATACCTCGGAGCCGCCCGTTGCGTCGAGCTGCGTGCACCGCATAAACCGGCGCCCGTGACTGCAGCCGCTATCGCACGCCTACGCACGGTAGTCGAAGGCCACGGCCCAGATAGATTTCTGGCACCAGAAATCGAGTCGGCTTCAAAGCTGCTGAGCTAGCCCAAAATCCTCTTCAGAAACTAGTCGGGTAACCTAGAACCATGCACATTGTGTTCTTTTCGGATCACCACCCCGATTCGTTAGGTGGAGTGCAGACTAGCCTGCTGCTGCAGAAGAAATACCTCGAAAAACTCGGTCACAAGGTCACCGTTGTCGCCTCGCGCCGCTACCGCCGTAAGCGCAATCCGGAGTTCATCGAGGTGCCTGCACTGCCACTTCCCCCGACCGGGGCCTATTCGATTCAGCCGTCGCTGCACCTGGCGTTTCGCAAGGCAGAGCGCGCGTTGGCCGAACTGGCCGAACCGGTCGACTTGGTGCACATCCAGGCCGACATGTGGCAGGCAATCTTGGGTGCGAAGTGGGCGATCGACCACGACATCCCGCTGGTTTGGACCGTTCACACGAACCTGCAGGTGGGCTTTCAACACAACGTCGGCAAACTCGGTCGCCGCACCGTCGCACAGGTGATGAACCTGTGGGCCTCCACATTCCTCAATCAACCGATGCCAGAAAAGACCAACTCACTATGGGCATTTCAGCAGCAGATCGCCCGTCACGCTAACTTCGTGGCTTCCCCGTCGGGGCACTTCAACCGAGAACTGATCAAACACGGAGTCACCGAGCAGCCGCTGATGTTTCCGAACGGCGTCGACGACGAGGTGGCCGAAGGCGTGACTCACCAGTGGGCCGACGCTTCGACCCGCAAAATCAAGCTCATCTGGGCGGGCCGATTTAGTTCGGAAAAGCGCATCAGCGAGTTTTTGGGCGCTTTCGCCCTGGCCGATCTCGAAAACGTCGAACTCGACATCTATGGTTCGGGGCAACTCGAGGCCAAGATCCGTCTGCTGATTCGCCAGCTCGGCATTCACAAGACAGCACACCTGAAGGGTCGCCTGCCCCACAAGCAACTTGTTGCGACCTTTGCCACAGCGGATGCGGTGTGCCAAACGTCCATCGGGTTTGAAACTCAGGGAATGACCGTATACGAAGCGATCTCGGTGGGAACCCCGGTGTTCGTGGTCGATCCGATGATCGCTGGCGAACTACCCGAGGCGAACGTTTGGCTTTCGAAAAAGTCAGAGGTTGATTCAATGGCTAAGGGGCTTCGCGCCATGGTCGCCGACATCCGTGCCGGCAATGCCAAACGTGCCGACGACACTGGCGACTGGACCGTGCTGCAGAGCAAACTCACCGACCGCTGGCTAAAGGTTTATGCCGAGGCAATCAAGCAAGGGCCGAAGCGGCTCAATACGGCACAAATTGATTAACCCTGCATCCGCCATACAAAGCTCCCCCGAATCGGTTTTGACACTGATTGAACTAGGGGCGATTCTGCTTGGTCTGGGCGTTACAGCTTTTCTTGCATACCGTCTGAAATTTTCCGTAGTACCCTTCTATCTTCTAATCGGGCTCTTTTTGGGAAAAGGTGGAGTATTTCCTCTCGAACTGAGCGAGGACTTCCTCAACACAGGTGCCCAATTAGGAGCCATAGCCTTGCTACTGATGTTGGGGTTGGAATACTCCGGACGTGAACTTATCGGAGCTTTTTTGGAGCGCCGTTCAGTCGGTGTCATTGACTTCGCGGCAAACTTCATACCGGGAGCGATTGCTGGCTTTTTTCTTGGATGGGGAGTCTCGGGAGCACTCGTTCTGGGGGGAATCACCTTTGTTTCTTCATCCGGCATTGCTGCACAACTAATAAAAGACACTGGGTGGAGTAAATCCGAACTGGCTAGAAGAGTGACTTCAGTTTTAGTTTTCGAAGACATGCTACTAGCACCATATCTGCCACTACTTACGGCAATGATTCTGAACTTAGGAGTGTTGGCTGGGCTGGTATCCGTTTCGATTGCTCTGCTGATCACTGGGCTTGTGCTGTTGATCTCTACCCGCCAACAGAATGCCCTGGCGAAACTTCTCTCAACCAGCTCTCCAGGGGGTTTGTTGTTGACAGTATTCGGCTCAGCCATGCTCGCGGCTGGTTTAGCCGAACAAGTTGGCTTTTCTAGCGCTGTCGCGGCGTTCTTAGTGGGCTTGTTGCTCACCGGTGAAGTGGCTTCTGCAGTACGTCTGCGTTTATCTCCTCTTCGAGACCTCTTCGCAGCAATTTTCTTCGTGTTCTTTGGTCTTTCAATTGACCCAGTTTCCGTGTGGACCTCTCTCCCTCTCGGCTTCCTGCTTGCGGTGTTAGGTGCTGCCGGAAAACTGGCTACAGGCTGGGCAACCACTAGAGGGATGAGCGGAAGAGACTATTGGTTACGTGCAGCTGCTTACCTCACACCCAGGGGTGAGTTTTCGTTGGTGATTGCCGGGTTAGCATCTGTGGCTTGGTTTGCCGAGAATCTTGCTTCGATAACTCTGACCTATGTTCTCGTAACAACGGTGATATCCTCGGTGGCCCTAAAAATCCTAAGTAGCAAATTTGAGTCAGTCTGAGTTCTGATTCGCAAAGGCTAGACTCTTACGCGTGAGCAACGACGCGAAACTAATTAAAAACCGAAACTTTGTTTGGCTTTGGACCGGGCAAAGCATCTCGGTAATCGGCTCACAGCTCTCTGGCCTCGCCCTCCCAGTTTTTGCGGTCACCATCCTTGGTGTTTCTGAGGCCCAACTCGGACTTCTCGGCGCATTCGACAACGCGGCATTCTTGGTGTTCGCCCTGTTGGCCGGTGCGTGGGTCGACCGCTGGGTCAAACGCCGCGTTATGATCGTGGCCGACCTGATTCGCATGGTCGCGGTTGCCGCCATCCCCCTCTTATATTTCGCCGGCGTTTTCGAGTTTTGGCACCTGCTCGTGCTCGGAGCGATCATCGGCACCGCAACCGTGTTTTTCGACGTTGCTTCGCAGTCGTTCATCCCGATTCTTTTTAAAGACGACGAAATCGGACGAGCAAACTCGGCCCTCGAAACCTCGAGTCAGATCGCGGGCATCGGTGGCCCCTCGCTGGTCGGTTGGCTTCTGGTGTTTCTCAAGGCCCCATTCTTGCTGCTCGCCGACGCGGTGTCATTCTTCATCTCTGCAATCACTCTGAGTTTCATTCGAGACAAAGAAGTGCCGAAGCCAACCGAAGACCGCCGCCCGCTACGCGAGGAAATAGCCGAAGGTTTGAAGTTCGTTTGGAACCAGCCGCTGATTCGGCGAATCTCGTTCACCACGGCAACCTCGAACCTGTTCAACTCTCTTGCGATGGTGTTGTTTCCGATTTTCATTCTTCGCGAGCTCGAAATCTCTACTGGCGTGTGGGGCATGATGATCGCCATCGCCTCGGTCGGTGGTTTGCTCGGTGCCATGTCCGCAAGCAAGCTGATGAAGTTGATTGGTGAGGGACCGCTGATTGTCTATTCCGCTCTGGCGAGCGGCCTCATCTTCTGCCTCGTGCCGGCCTCGGTGCTGGTGCCGCGCGAGTTGGCACCTTGGGCTTTGACAGCGGTCGAATTCTGCATCTCGTTCCTGGTGCTTACCTACAACATCACCCAAGTTTCGGCTCGTCAGCGGCTCTGCCCGAAGCCGCTTCTCGGTCGCATGAACGCATCGATCCGCTTCATGGTCTGGGGCGTCATGCCAATCGGTTCGCTCATCGGTGGGCAAATCGGCGAAGTCTACGGAGTAGTAACGGCGATGGTGGTCGGTGCAATCGGTGGCCTATTCGCCGCCCTCTGGATCTTCTTCAGCCCGCTGCGCACCATGCGCACGATGCCAAGTCTCGAAGAGAACGAAGAGCGCGAAGGTGACGAGACCGCCGACCAAAACGAAGAACGCGAAGAGTCCAAATAGCCGCGAGCAACTGCCCGGTTAGATTAGCCCCAAGGCGGATGCGGCGGCGCGCAACTCTGCGCGAGCATCCGGGTGGGCGGCCCGTTCGATTAAGTTTTGAGCCTGCTCGTGTTCGGTATGCCCGAAACAATCGGCGACTCCCTGCTCGGTAATCACGAACGAGTGCTGAAAACTCGTGACATATTCGGTGAGGCGCGGCACGATCGTCGAAGTTTTTGCCTTCGGGTGCCACGACTGCAAAGCCATGATCGACTTGCCACCGAGCGAGTGCAGTGCTCCGACGATGAAGTCGGTCGAGCCCCCGAATCCCGAATAGATGCGTCCGTTCACGTGGCTGGCGTTCGCCTGATCGAATAGGTCGACCTGCAAGGCCGAGTTGATGCTGGTCATGCGCGGGTGGCGGGCGATGTTCGCCGGGTCGTTCGTGGTTTCGGTGCGGCGCATCTGAACCGACTCGTTCAGATTCACCCAGTCATAAAGTTCGCGTCCACCAAAAATGAAGGATGCGGTAATCGGGGTCGAGTTGTCGAGTGCGCCCGCACGCGTGAGTTGCAGCACACCGTCGCTGAACATCTCGGTCCAGATGCGCAACTCGCGCTTCTCGGCCAGCCGTGCGACAACCGCATCGGGTATCGCACCGATGCCCAGCTGAAGCGTCGATCCGTCACCGAGCATCTCGGCCACGCGCCCGCCGATGGTTTGTGCGTTTTCACTGGGCGCTGCGGCCGGCTTTTCGGCGAGCGCCTCGTCGACCTCAACCATGTAGTCGATCTGGCTTGCATCGAGTTCGGAATCCCCATAGGTGTATGGCATCTGGCTGTTCGCCTGGGCTACCACGATTCCTCCGGTGGCCCGAGCGGCTTCGATTGCGGCCGGCAGAATGTTGACCTCGGTGCCGAGGCTTAGCTTGCTGTCGCGCATCCTCGACGTATTCAACATCACCACGTTCGGCACGAAGTGGTCGCGGAACAGCACGGGCACAAGGCTCAGCCGACTTGGAATGTAGTTGAGTCGAGGGTGCCGGCGCATGCCCGCCCCAACGAACGCCGACTCATAGGTGATGCCTTCGCGGTCGGGGATGCCCGGCTGGGCGTTGAGCATGTGAAGACGGAATGTGGGCAACGCCTGCTCGGCAACCGCTAATAGGGCGTGCGGAGTGGCGAAGTTGCCCGAGGCCACGATTCGAGGGTTGGGTGCTAAAGCCGCGAGCAACTCACCAAGTTTGCTCGGGGTAACTATCTGCACAGTTACAAACTACCCTTAAACCATGACCGTATCCTGGGGCTTCATCGACGAGCTGGCGAGCCAGTTCACCTCGTGCAAGGTCGTGCCCGGTGAGCGACGCGAGTGGTGCGTGAAAGGCAAGGCCGTTGCCTGGGAGCGTCCTTTGAGCAAGAAAGACCTAGCCGCTCTCGGTGACGCTGCCCCGGCCGGACGGGTGCTGGCAGTTCATGTCGAAGACCTCGGTGTCAAAGCGGCCTGGTTGGAGTCGGCACCTGACGTGTTCTTTTCGAGCAATCACTTCGCGACCTATCCAGCCGTGTTGGTCGACCTTGAGCGGGCATCCGAAGATCAGGTGCGCGAACTTTTTTGTGATTCGGCGGCCTGGCTCGACGAAACCCGAGCTTAAAAACCAAAGCGGGTCAGCCCGAAGACCGACCCTCGATGGTTAGGCGAACTACTTAGCCTCAACTTCGTGAAGCAGACCGGTTGCAACATCAAACACGAATCCGCGAATCGCGTTCTTGTGCACGATGAACGGGTTGCTCTTGATGCGCGCGATCGACTGACGAACATCCTCGTCTAGATCGGTGAACGCCTCGGCGGCCCACTCTGGCTTGATGCCGACTTCTTCCTGGATGCCCTTCTTGAAGTCATCGTCGGTGAAGGTGAGCATGCCGCAGTCGGTGTGGTGAATCAGGATGATCTCCTTGGTGCCGAGCAGGCGCTGGCTGATTGCAAGCGAGCGGATTTCGTCGTCAGTTACGACTCCACCGGCGTTGCGAATCACGTGTGACTCGCCTTCGTTCAGGCCGAGGATTCCATAAACGTTGAGTCGCGCATCCATGCAGGCGACCACTGCGATGTTCTTCGCTGGGGGTAGCGGAAGTGGACCATTGAAGGTCTTGGCGTATTCACGGTTGTTGGCTAGGTATTGATCAGTGATAGTCATGCGACCAAGATAAGTTGCCATTTTTGCGAGTTCAAGATTGTTACATTTCTTGTATTTTTGTTGCGTCTTATGACGACCGCCTAGTCTTGAGGCATGAGCAAAGGCGATTCTTGGCGTGCGTTAAAGCACTACAACTATCGAATACTTTATCCCGCTAGCCTCCTTTCAAACATCGGCACCTGGGCTCAGCGAATCGCCCAGGACTGGCTCGTCATGGAGCTCACCAACAACAACGCGGTGGTGCTCGGCCTGGTCACGGCACTGCAGTTCTTGCCTTCACTCTTGCTCTCGCTCTGGGGTGGTTTGCTGGCCGACCGATTTGACAAGCGCAAGTTGTTATTCCTCACCAACCTCGGCGGTGGGCTCGGCTCGGCACTGCTCGGAATTCTTGTAATTACAGGAGTTGTGCAAATCTGGCACGTCTATGTGCTGGCCTTCGTGGTTGGTGTTTTCAGTGCCGTGGATGCGCCCATCCGCATCTCGTTCAACAGCGAGCTCGTGGGCAAAGCCGACCTACCGAACGCCGTTTCTCTCAACTCCGCCAACTTCAACCTGGGCCGCTTGGTCGGCCCTGCCGCATCCGGTTTTATGATTGCGGCATTCGGCACCGGCCCCTCGTTCCTGCTCAACTCGCTCACCTACGTGGCGATCATGATCAGCCTTTCGCGGATGCGCCTAAGCGAGCTCATTCAAAGCCACAAGCCGAACCCCGCGGCGAGCCTTGGTGAAGCGTTTCGCTATGTGCTGCGCAAGCGCAACATCGCCATCGTGATGCTCACGGTGTTTTTCGCCACGACCTTCGGGCTCAACTATCAAATCTTCATGGCCGTGATGGCGACCACCGAGTTCAACAAGGGTCCGAGCGAGTTCGGCGCTCTCGGCAGCGTGCTCGCGATCGGCTCGTTCACCGGGGCGGTATTGGCGGCGCGCCTCGAACACCTGCGTCGCCCATCCGTGATCGCCCTCGGTGCGGTCGGGTTCGGGCTTTCGCTCACCGGCATCGCGTTCGCCCCGACCTACGAGATGTTCGCGCTCGGCCTTCCGCTCGGCGGCTGCATCGCACTGCTGACGCTGGTTTCGGCTAACTCCTATGTTCAAACCTCGACCAGCTCCGAACTGCGCGGGCGCGTCATGGGAATCTACCTGTTGATCTTCATGGGCGGCACTCCGATCGGTTCGCCCCTCATCGGTTGGGTAGCCGACCGGATCGGCATTCGCTACACAATCTTCGGCTGCGGCCTCATCGTGGCGATCGGTGCCTTGGTTTGCATCTGGCTATTGCGCGGTGGCAACGGGGATGCTGGCGCAAAGTCAGACCCAAACACCGACACCAGCGCAATCAACGTGGTGGCACGCTAACCGTCGGTCGTTTCGAGCTTCGCTCAAGCGTTTCGTCGTTGCGACTTTCGCGCAAACGGAGGCACGCTAACCACTACTTTTTGCGGCCGAACCACTTTTTCTTGGGCTTGATGTTGACCACGGTGAGGTTGCTGCCTTCGGCGTGTTCGGTGCCAAAGATGCTGAACCCCTGACCGCTATCATCGACCGTGAATTGGTCGACCCCGCGACAGGTGTGCCAGAAGACCTCGAACTGATGGTCGGCATCGAACGTGAGCCCATCGTCCTCTTGAAGCATCGACATCATCTCGCCGTCGCCCTCTGGCACAAAAACATGTAGTTCGATCTTCTTCGGGGCGAGTTTGTCGGTGTTTTGTGGCGCAGTTTCGAGCATCGGAATCACCGCACCAGCCGAAACAAATACGGGGATGCGGTCGAGCGGAGCATCCGCCTTGATCCACTTGCCATCGCTCACGTGATGTTCGCCGGTGTGCCAGTCGAACCACTCACCTTCTGGCAGATAGACCATTCGAACATGTATTGGTCGTCGATGTTGCGCACGTTGCGATCGTCTTGGAAGAAGGCTTGAAGCGGCCCCTGCACGGGCAACCCCGTCCAGGATGTGTGAGCGAAGCTCGAATAGATGTAGGGCAGGAGGCGATAACGAAGTTTTATCGCTGCCCGCACCCGGTCGAGAACTTCTTCGCCGAACGACCACGCATACTGATCGATCGTGTTGATCACCGAGTGCACGCGAGCGAAAGGAGTGAGCGCACCATATTGCACCCAACGGGTATAGAGCTCGGCATTGGTGTCTTCGGCGAATCCTCCGATGTCGGCACCTACAAAGCTCTGACCCGAAACCGACAGGCCGTTGCCCATCGGGATGCTGAGCCAGAGGTGATCCCAGCGCGACATGTTGTCGCCCATCCAGTTGGCGGCATACCGCTGAATG
>JBEEJJ010000053.1:0-13243 GCA_041169265.1 Actinomycetota bacterium | reverse complement strand
GTCGTGCACGCTTTCGCCCACACCGCCAACACCACGGGATTCGGCAAGGAGCTGATCGAGCCGTTCTTTGCCTCGATGCGCATGGACCTCACCGAGGTTGAACACGACCCAGAGAGTTTCGAGCGTTACGTTTATGGCTCGGCCGAAGTCGTCGGGCTGATGTGTCTGCAGGCATTTTTGGTCGGCAAGAGCTACACGGCCACCCAAAAGGAACAGATGGTCGCCGGCGCTCGCGCTCTCGGGGCGGCGTTCCAGAAGGTGAACTTCTTGAGGGACTTGAGTGCGGATTCGGACAAGCTCGGTCGCTCGTACTTTCCGGGCATCGTCCCTAGTGAGCTCACCGAGAAGCAGAAACGCGAACTGGTGGCCGACATCGAAAACGATTTGAAGGTTTCGGCGAGCGCGATGCCGTTGCTTCCTCGTGAGGCTCGTCGTGCAGTTGCTGCGGCGCACCTACTTTTCGAAGAACTGAACGTGAGAATCGGGAACACTCCGGCCGCGAAGGTGATTACAACTCGTATCAGCGTTCCGAGCAATCGCAAAGCGCTCATCCTCTTCAAAGCCCTGATCGGAGTTCTTCCTAAATGACCCAAAAGCGTGCGGTAGTTATCGGCGGTGGCATCGGCGGGCTCGCGACTGCCGCACTTCTAGCCAAGGCTGGCATGCAGGTGACTCTGCTCGAGGCCCGCGAACGAGTCGGCGGCCGCGCATACATCTGGGAAAAAGACGGCTTCAAGTTCGACATGGGTCCGTCTTGGTATCTCATGCCAGACGCCTTCGACCAGTTCTTCAAGTTGATGGGAACGACCGCGGATGCGGAACTCGAGCTAAAGCGCCTCGACCCGATGTATCTGACGCTCAACGAGGGTTTCGACGAGGTGCTCACGGTGAGCGACGACCTCGAAAGCAACAAGAAGCTGTTCGACAAGATCGAACCTGGTGCCGGCAAGCGTCTGCAAGACTACGTCGACTCGGCTGAAGATGCATACAAACTTTCGATCAAGCACTTTCTCTATACGAACTTCGACGATGCCCGCTCGTTCGTTCACCCCGAGGTCATGGCTCGAGCCGGTCGCTTCATCAAGCACCTGTTGACTCCGCTGAGTAAGTTCGCCGCCGGGCACGTTAGCGACAAGCGCCTGCAGAAGATTTTGAACTTTCCGGCGGTGTTTCTGGGCGCATCTCCCTATGACACCCCGAGCATGTATCACCTGATGACCCACGTCGACATGAACGTCGGTGTCTTCTATCCGATGGGCGGTTTCTACACGATCATTGAGGCCGTCGAGCGACTTGCCAAGCAGCACGGCGTGAAGATTCACACAAACTCGAAGGTCACCAGAATCGAAACCGTCGACGGACACGTGTCAGGCGTGCGGGTTGGCGAAGTTTTCTATGACGCGGATGTGGTTGTAGGCAACGCCGACCTGCACCACATCGAAACCCAGCTTTTGAACCCCGACGACCAAACCCTGCCCGAGAAGTGGTGGAAAGACAAGGTGCCGGGTCCGTCGGCGCTCCTTCTCTACTTAGGTGTGAAGGGCCGCATCCCCGAGCTTGACCACCACAACCTGCTCTATGCAGACGACTGGACTAAGAACTTCGACGAGGTGTTTCACAAAGCGGACGGCAAGCGCAAGGTTCCAAACCCTGCCTCGCTCTACGTGTGCGCTCCGAGCGTGACCGACCCGAGCGTTGCGCCCGAGGGCTACGAAAACCTGTTCGTGCTCGTCCCGGTTGCAGCCGACCCGAGCATCGGAAAGGGCGGCATCAACGGTGCCGGCGACCCTCAGATCGAGGCCGAAGCCGACCGAATCATCCAGCAGATTGGCGACTGGTGCAAGATTCCAGACCTGGCAGAGCGCATCGTGGTTCGTCGTGTGATGGCTCCGCAAGACTTCGTGGATGAACTGAACGCCTGGTCTGGCACGGCACTTGGCATGGCGCACACGCTCATGCAGAGTGCTTTCTTCCGCCCGAAGAACTACAGCAAAAAGGTCAAGGGGCTCTATTACGCGGGACACCACAGCATCCCCGGCATCGGACTTCCGATGTGTCTGATTGGTGCAGAACTCGTATACAAGAAGCTCACCGGCGACCGATCCGCCGGCCCAACCAAACACGAAATCAAGGCACTTCCCGACTCGGCCTGGAAAGGTCTGCGTTGAGTTTTGCCTACATCGGCATACTGACCTTTAGCCTCCTAGGTTTGGGCGCCATCGATTTTCGTTCACGATTCGCCTTGTTCGTCTATCCTCTTCGCACGGTTTTAACGCTCGTGCTCGGCATCCTGTTCTTTTTGGTCTGGGATGTGGTCGGAATCTCTCTCGGAATCTTCTTCAAAGGTCAGACCCAGCTTCTGACCGGAGTGATGCTCGCTCCCGAAGTGCCGCTTGAGGAAATCTTCTTTCTCGCAGTGCTGTGCTACACCACTCTGCTCACTTGGATTGGGTTGAGCCGTCGAATTGCCGCTCGAGGTGTGGCCGCGGATAAAGCCGAAAGCAGAGACGCCGAAGCAGGTGAACTCGGATGACCTACATTTTGTTGGCCGTCGCATTTTGTGTGGCGGGCTTCCTAATCACTTTTCTAATCGCACGTGCGAGCGTGAGCCGAGCAACCTGGTGGACGCTTGCGATTCTTTTAGCCACCACCGTGATTGGCGACAACTTCATCGTTGCGACCGGCATCGTCGCATACGACCCGACGAAAATTCTCGGGGTTTTCATCGGGGTGGCACCTGTGGAAGACTTTGCCTATTCGCTCGTGGCTGCAACTTTGATTCCGGCGATCTGGACCGCACTAAAGAGAATCGAGAGGTGACGAGGTGAAGCTGCTGAATCAGTTGTTCTGGTCGTCTCGACCCATCTCGTGGATCAACACAGCTTTTCCGTTCGCCGCCGCCTATTTTCTGATCACAGGACGAGTCGACCTCAGCCTGGTGCTCGGCACGCTGTTCTTTCTCATTCCTTACAACCTTCTGATGTATGGGGTGAACGACGTCTTCGACTACGAGAGCGACCTGCGCAACCCCCGAAAGGGTGGCATCGAAGGTGCGTTGCTGCACCCAAAGTGGCACAGGCCAACCCTCTTCTGGTCGTTCGTACTTTGCGTTCCATTTGTTGCCTACCTGTATGCGGTCGGTTCGGTCTCGGCAAACCTCTGGTTGACTCTCTTCGTTTTCACGGTCATCGCCTACAGTGCCAAAGGGCTTCGTTTCAAGGAGATTCCGTTCGTCGACTCGCTTACTTCGGCGAGCCACTTCGTCGGCCCGATGATCTATGGCATCGCACTTGCCGGTGGCGACCTCTCGGCGACCAACGTGATTCTGTTTATCGCTTCGTTCACACTGTGGGGTGTGGCTTCACATGCATTCGGCGCAGTTCAAGACGTCAAGGCCGATCGTGAAGCAAACATTTCGAGCATCGCAACCGTGATCGGGGCACGAGCCACTTCACGCTTCGCATTCGCCGCCTACCTGGCGGCAGCAATTCTCGTTGGGCTCAGTGGGTGGCCCTCCGGTCTAGCTGCAGTTGCGGCGCTCCCTTACCTTTGGATTGTCGGTCCGCATCTGAACATCACCGACGAAACTTGCGAGAGCGCAAACCGCGGTTGGAAGCAGTTCATCAAGCTGAACTATCTCGCCGGATTCATCGTGACCATGATTCTGATCTGGGTCGCGCTCGCCCGCGCCTAGACATCGCGCTTGGTCCAAGCGATCAAATGCTTGGTCGAAAACTGGGATGAGCACTTCAAGCAACTCAGAGCGCGCGTGGGCTTGCGGTAGCGGTAGTGTTCGTGACCAGCCGGGCACACTCCAAGCCACGGTGCGTGCTCTTCGGCGATGGTTACTCCCGTGAACTTTTCGTTTCGGTAGCCGAACTTCTTTGCCGCCGCCAACCAGGTTCTACCATGCCCAGCGCCCTTTCCGGCAGTGGCATGCCCGAGCTCGTGGGCTAAAACTTGCAGGCAGTCATCCAAGGAATGTAAATCGATGTAATAGCGCGACAGCGAAATGACTTTCGACGAATAATTGCAGAGCCCCGCCCTGCGTTTTGCAGAGTCAACTGAAAACGACCACCCTGGTTGCAGTGATCGACATGCGCTGAAAACGCAATCGCTTTTCGGAATACTCTCGACCCTTTACAAATCCGACTGCAAGATATGAACGAATCGCCCGTGGGTTTTCGACAAGCACCGAAAGGGTGACCTTGTCTAGAGCAAGTTCATCAAACGCATACTCGAGAGCTAGGGCAATCGCCTGACGACCGAATCCCCTTGAAAAATAAGTTGGCCGACGAAGTCATCTGTTGCAGTCAGAATCGCCCAGTCTTTTCGATTCGAGACAGTCGCTCTAGAGGCTAGCCAGTCGACGATCTGCTGGCGATCAAACTTGGCAGTCGTGGCAGTGAGCCTTCGCCCTTCTTCGTCACCGAGCATCTCAAGATAGGGCTCGAGATGCTCGACGGACAGCGGGACAAGTTCGATTTGCTCGGCGCGATTCGGTGCAAAAACATCAAGGATGCGCATCCTCGCCCCTTCTCGCCAACCAACTAGACCAATCTAGCCGCCAGAGTTGTCAAGCCAGCGATGACCTGCCCTGATGCTGAGAGCTGAGTCTGAGCGAGCCTTGTTTCGCAAACGCTCGGCCTGAGCCCCGAAGTTAGCGGAGTTCGCGCATCCAGTTAGCTGCCGACTTTGTGCCCGACTTGAACTGCTCGAGTCGAATGGCCACAAGAACCAACAACGTAGCAACGAGAATCAGTGCGACCCACGGGAACCAGGACTGCCCACTCAGCTCTTTCCAAGCGAACGGCAGTGCGGCGAGCAAGACACCCACGGCACCCGGTCCGAAGAATCCACCGATCTGTCGGAACGCACCAATCACGAGAAGCACGAGCGACCCGCTCAGGACGATGCCGAAACGCACCCAGTCATCCTGCGCCCACTCAACCGAGCTCAGCGAGCTGAGAGTGTTGAACAACGCCGGGCCCAGCGCGATTGCCACCGGAATACCGATGTAAAGCACGGTGCGAGGGTTCCAACCACGGGCCTGAATGACCGCCTTCATGACGCCGTATGCAATAAGTACCAAATATTTGGAAAGAGCGTCAGCACTAGGGGTACTGCACCAGTAAGAGTCAGACCCAGGTTGCCCACGCGAATACCGACTACGAAAAGACCGATTCCGAGAACCAGCAAGGCGAGCAGTCGGGTCAACTGAAGGCCGTCAAGCAACAGCACGTTTTCAGTGACGGTGAGCCACGAATACACAGTCGACGGAACCAGAACCGTGAGCGCCGGCAGAGCGACTGGAACCACAGTCACTAGACGCTCGGGCAGAAGTTCAAGTCGACGTGCGACCACTGTCGAGATGACCAGAGCAGCTGCAACAGGGACGGTGTTCAACTCGTAGCCCGCGAAGCCGGTGGCGTTGGTCAACAGGTCACCTGCGATCAGTCCCGAGATAACACCCGAAGCATATCCGGCAATGAGAGCGAACCGGCTCTTCTCAAGAACCGCATAAACCAGGGCTGTCGCGAACCAAGCCAAAGTCAGAGTGATGCCCTGACCCTTGAAGAGATTCTCATCTCCGGAGTTGCCGACCACGACCTTGAGCGACACGAGCCAAGACAGTGCCGCGACCGCGAGCAGAGCACCGGGTAGGCGACTCTCGGCTTGAGCGAAGCGCATCCTCGAGGCAAAAACAACTGCTGCGCCGATAACGGTTGCGGTAGCCAGTTGGATCCACCCGTCGCTAGCAGGCGGGTTGGAGTTGAAGACCACCCCGACAACCGAGCCGATGCCGAAGACGATCGGCAGCGAGACCCACCAACTCGATAGGTCGTGCTTGGAATCGGCCCGCTTGAACAACCAGGTTGCCAGCAAGAACACCAGAACCGCTGCGAGACTGAAGTACTCGGTTAGTTGCACAGCGCTGTCTTTGGTGACTTCGCGCATTGCGAGCGCAACCGCTCCGAGAGCTAAAACGAAACCGTAAAGGTTGGTGCGAAGTTCGCGCTTGATGAACGTTTGAGCAAACTGCATCAAAGCGTGTACCGCCAAGAATGTGGCGACCGACAAGAACGCTGCCGACCAGATGGCGTTCCATTGACGCTGCACGTCTTCTTGAGAGGCGTAGTCGAACAAATAGCTGCCGTAGAGATTGGAACCGGTAACAGTGCCGATTGCCAGCAAGCCGAGCGCGAGGCCGACAATCGCGACACTTTGAGTGGCCCTGGCCTCGGCAGATCCGGTTTCCATCCGCAGGCGGTAGCCGAGCTGAACGAGAACCAACAGCGAGTATGCCGCGACCGGCAGCCATACGTTCGAAGCCGGTTCGATCACCGGGGTCAGCGTGCTGTAGAGCGCGGTGAACATCGGCGTAGCGAAGGCCAGCACCGCAGAACCAACGGTCGCGGCCGGAAGGCTGATCCAAGCGAATTCGACATCAGCCTTTCTGGCTGCAGCGGTGATTGCCTGGTGCAGCACAAAGACGAGCAACATGGAAACCGGCACCAGAAGTTGGAACCACGAACTCATGACGTCGTTAGACGATTGTCCAAGAATCGCCGCTTGCAGCGACATGACCGTTGAAAGTGCAAGTGCGTAGGTTGCGACGAACCAGCCGTGGCTCTTGAGTGAACGAGCGGTCAAGAAGTGCACCGCGGTCGAGACTGCAAGCACCAGAGCGATGAGCCAAAGCGACTGGCGTTCGCCCAAAACTCCAGCTGCGGCTAGGAGCGCGCCGACGAGCGAGACGAGACCAACAATGCGCAGGTATGTAGCATAAAACTCGCTCTCGGCGAAGTTCGACCGAAGGCGAAGCAGGGTTGCACCGGCCCCCGCGATGAGCAAGACGATCGTCGCCCAAAGAGAGTTTGAAAGTGCATCCGCCGCCTCAATCTCGGTAAAGCGCTGAAAAGCGTAGGCAGCCCAGGAAACTAGATAAGACCCGATGGCGGCATATGTGAATACCGCGCTCTCGACTTTGCTGAATCGTCGTAGCACCAAAACCGCAACCACCGACAGGCCTATAAACGCGATCGGATTTAGAAGGTGTGTGCTCGGGTAAAGGGTGACGGTCCAGGTTCCCGCACACACGGCGAAAAGCGTGCCGAATGCGAGTGAAACCAACACCTCGCTGATGTGGTTGCGCTTGGTGGTGTGGAAAACCGTGAGGGCAAAAGCCAAGAGCGCGAACAGCACCCAAGTTACTGGTTGCTCGGTGATGCTTGCGGTGCCGGAGAGGGAAGCCAATCCGACCAGAATCCACACCAGCGCGACTCCCGAGAAGATTCGGGCCTGCTGCTCAGACATGGCTAGCTTGGTGCGTGCGGCAAATACCCCAAGCGCTCCTTGAGCAAGTGCGAATCCTAGAAGCACCCAGAGCTGTCCCGGGGCTTGCTCACCCAATCCGCCAACGGCTATGAGCCACTGCTGGGTCACGACAAGCGCGGTCAACATGTGGGTGACGAGCAGTGTGAAGTTTGCAATCGGCGCACGTTCAGGAGAGACTCTTGCGAACATCCTCGTGCTGGCCACGAACCAAGCAACCAGTAGCACGACGGTGATCAAAGCAACTACGACCAGGTTGAGCGCTTCGTTATCGGCTACGTATTGCCCGACGTTGCCCTTGAACAACGGAAGCAGCGATGCGACGTTTCCAGCAAACAGGGATGCGAGAGCGAGGGTTTGCAGTTTGGCGACCCATGCCTTCAGGAAGAGTGCCAGTGCAACTAGTGACAGCCAGATGGCTCCCGTGGTGGTCAGCTGATCATTCCACGGCGTGAGCGCGGCGAAGACCACCCAGACCTGTGCGGCGGCAACGATTGCAGCGAATGAGCTGGCCTCGTACTTCTCGGCAAGTTTCGCCGGCACGGAGAACAGCAAAGCGGCTCCAAGAATCGCGTCTGCGATTACCATCCAGACCGAAGGTGCATAGACATCCGAAGCCTTTTGAGCATTGATTAGCAGACCGACCAGAGCGAATCCGGTGACGTTGAAAGCTACCTGCCAGGCCACTACCTTCACCCAGTGAACGACCGAACCTGAAACCGTAAACGGCCCACCACGGTGCTCGATGAAGATGGCCGCCGCGATCCAGAACAGGCCGACCAGCAAGAAGCTGAGCGGATCCGCCGCTACACCGATTGCCCAGAAGAACCAGCCACCCAACACGAATGAGACGGCTCCCTGAAGAATCTGGAAGCCAGCAAATGCCGCCAAGACACCAACGCAGATTCGGTAGATGAGTGTGAGAGCGTTCTGTTCGCGTTCGTGCAGTTCAACCTTGTAGGTGGCTTCTTGGGTCGCCTTGGCCTCTTCTTCGGTCGGTTGCTTTTTAGACTTCGACGAAGTTTCCTTGGGCTTTTCGGGGGCCGGGATGCGGGTGAGGCGGCCGACGGCAACCGTCAACAGCATCGCGAGGCTGAGCACCGTTGCACTCACTCCGAACTGCCACGAACCCTGCGCGAGCCATGCGTTTAGCGGGCTAGCCACGAAATAGAACAGCGAGATCGCGAAGGCGACCGGAGTGAATGCGAGCCAACCAAACACCTTGAAACGTCGTCCGAGCCATAGGCTGTAGCCGGCTGTCGCCAACCACACCAGCGGCATATAGACACTGCCGGCTTCCGTGGTGTTGGGCCAGAAACTATCGAGAAGTCCCTGCGCCCCTGCATAGGTCAAGCCGAGAACGATGAACCCGCTCGAAAGGGCTGCTAAGAAGTTGGAGATGATCACGAAGTACTTCTTCGACTTGATCGAGCCGAAAGCGGTCAAACCTACGAGGCTTACCAGAACCAAAGCCTTGAGCGGCAACCCAAACCAAGGCTGAGTCCAGGTCGTCGAGAAGAATATGGTCGCCGCGATCAGAGTCAACGCTGCGGCAACGGCCAACAGGGTTTGCTGCGGTGTCAACTTGGGCAGCTCGCGGCGCGGACGTGACGCTGCGGCACGAACCGGTGCGCCTGAAGTGACGGGAGTTGCTGGACGATTCGGGGCGCTCGAGGTGGCGGGAGTGGTCGCGCTAGTCGAAGGAGTCCAAACTGGTGCCGCGGCGGTCGTGGCCGGGGCCGAGCTTGCGGCAACCGAGTAGTCGGGGTCATAGGTTGGCCTCGCGGAACTCGCTGTAGCGACCGGTGCCGACGCAGGTCCGCCAGCGCGGTATTGGGCGTCCTGGGTTGCGGCAAAGTTCTCGATGATGCTCGCGCGGCGGTCGGCGTTGGCAAGGTCGCGGAGCGCATCCCTGTAGTTATTGAGTGTGGACTTGTTGTAGTGAATGCCGCAATCGCAGGTGACCCAATCGGAATGCTCGAAAAGGTATGAATCTAGCGTGTGGTCGCAAAGTGGCAAGGCATATTTGAAGATCGCCATGACCATCCCCTAACTAACTGGTGACACTTCAAAGTTTGCCGTGAAAAACGGGTCAAAACAGTGAATCAAGCCACGTTTTTTGGGGGACATCGGCTTGGTTTAGGGGACATGACGCTGACCGCGCCGCTGGTAAGGTTTTGCCTATGACCAAACGCAATCGCCCATGGGGTTATCAAGCGCCGATTCAGGCGAGCGATCCCGACTGGCAACTCGACCCGCAGACGGTCGCCGTTCGAGGCGGTTTGGCTCGCACCGGTTTTGGCGAGACCAGCGAAGCGATTTTCATGAACTCGGGGTTCACCTACGATTCGGCCGAGCAGGCCGCCGCGGCGTTCAAAGAAGAGGAAGACCACTTTCTTTATTCACGATTTGCAAACCCAACCGTTGCGATGTTCGAACAGAGACTCGCTGCCCTCGAGGGCGCAGAGGCAGCGTTCGCCACAGCAACCGGAATGGCCGCCATGTTCGCGTCGGTTGCCTGCCTAGTCAAGGCTGGCGATCGCGTGGTCGCTTCGGCCGCGATGTTCTCATCTTGCTATGTCGTTCTCACCGAGATTTTGCCCGGATGGGGCGTAGAAACCGTGCTCGTTGAAGCGAACGACGAGGACGGTTGGCGCGAAGCGCTGAGCGTGCCAACCAAAGTGGTGTTCATCGAAAGCCCGAGCAACCCGCTGATGGCGATTACGGACATTCGTTTTGTTAGCGACCTTGCCCACAAGGTTGGCGCTACGGTCATCGTCGACAACGTGATGGCCTCTCCCGTTTTGCAGCGTCCACTCGAACTTGGCGCGGACGTGGTTATGTATTCGACGACGAAGCACATCGACGGGCAGGGTCGAGCCCTTGGAGGCGCGATTCTCGGTTCTCACGACTACATCAAGAACTCGGTGATTCCATTCACGCGGCACACCGGTCCATCGATGAGTTCGTTCAACGCATGGGTGATGCTCAAGTCACTCGAAACTCTGAGCATGCGCGTCGAGCGCATGTGCGCGTCCGCGTTGCAAATCGCAGAACACTTCGAAGGCCGCAAGGGTGTGCGCTCGGTGCACTACCCGTTTTTGAAGAGCCACGCGCAGCACGAGCTCGCGCAGTCACAGATGCTCGGCGGCGGAACCACCTTAGCGATTGAGTTTGATGCTCCGCAGGAGAAGGTTTTCGCATTGATGAATGCGCTTCAGGTGATCGACATTTCGAACAACCTCGGCGACTCTAAGTCGCTGATCACTCACCCGTCATCGACCACCCACCGACGCCTCGCACCAGAAGTTCAGGCCGAGATGGGAATCACCCCGTCGACGGTTCGACTTTCGGTCGGGCTCGAAGCTGTCGGCGACTTGATTCGCGACCTAGAGAAGGCGTGCGATTCGCTCTAAACCCTCGGTGATGATCGCCTTGCTTGTTCCAAAGTTCAAGCGAGCCCAATTTTCATAAGCGGCACCACCCATGTCGGGTCCTGGCACAAACGCGACTTTCGCATCCTCGTGGATTTGTTTCGTGGTAAGCGGCAAGTCGGTGATGTCGAGCCAGGCGAGGTAGCCCGCCTCGGGAAGCTCATAGCGAACCGGTGGCAAAAGCCGCGCCAGCTCGCTGGCCAGGTGCTTTCGGTTGTCGTCGAGCACCTTCAGAGTGGCGTCGAGCCATTCGACGCCCTCGCTGTATGCGGTCGCCATCGAAAATGCACCGAGGATGCTGGTGCGCCAGTGCGTAGCCGGGGGAAGTTTTGCCACCTTGGCGGCCATGCTTGCGCTTTGAGTGAGCAGGAACGCCGCCTTGAGTCCGGCCAGGTTCCACGACTTGCTGCTGCTAGTGATGACTACGCCGGTTTGCTCGGCGGCATCGCCACAGGTCAGGTAAGGCACGAACTCGCCATAGGTCAACGGTGCATGAATCTCGTCGCTGATCACTGTTGCATCGTAACGAGCGGCGAGTTCGGCAAGCGCGGTCAACTCTTGACGGTCGAACGCGCGGCCCACCGGGTTGTGCGGGTTGCAGAGCAAAAGCGTTAGGTGCCCCTGTGCGAATGCACGCTCGATTCCGCCGAGGTCGAGTCGCCATCCTTGTTCGGTGTGAGCAAGCGGCACGTCGAACGGTTCGATGTTGAGCTCTTTGAGCCACTCGAAGAAACCCGAATAAACGGGCGAAGTAATCACGACGCGCTCGCCGGGCTGCAGGTTCGCACGCAGATATTCGACCGTGGCAACGCCGACATCGGTGGCAAGTTTGAGCTGCGCTGGGTCGATCTTCCAGCCCCAGCGGGTGGCCGCGAACTTTTCGAAGGCCGCGGCAACTTCGGGCACCGGGCCGAGATAACCGAGATCGGATTCGGTGACCATCCGCGCGAGCTGCGAGCGGATCGGTTCTGCGATCTCAAAGTCCATTTCGGCCACGTGCATCGGCAGCACATCCGCGCTGAATCGACGCCATTTGGACGAATGGCGCGAGTAGAGCAGACGAAGCTCGGGCGTGTGGGTTTCGAAGTCGGTCACCTATTTATTCTTCACGATTCTTGTCTAGGCTTTTGGCATGAGTCAAAAAACTAAGTTGAAAACTTTTTTGTGGTTTAGCGGCGGTCTCGATGAGGCTCTCGAGTTTTATCAGAAGACATTTGGTGACGTTGTGGTGCATTCGACCAATCGCCTGTCGCCAGACGGCCCACTCTTCACTGCCGACTTCAGCATCTTCGGTCACGACTTCATCGGCATGAACTGGGCAGGTGGCGACAAGTTCAACGACTCGATCTCGATGTCTCTAAACGTGGATGGGCAAGAGGAGGTTGACCGACTCTGGAATGCCATCACCGCAGAAGGTCGTGAAGGTCAATGCGGCTGGTGCTATGACAAGTGGGGTTTGACCTGGCAGGTTTCGCCGATCCAAATGCGCGACTGGCTCGAAAACCCAGACCCCGAGGTTCGCGAATATGCCAACACCGCCCTTCGCGGCATGACCCGCATCGTTATCGACGAGTTGCACCGATAGGGAATGTCACGCCCTGACGCTGCGTTGTGTCAGGCATGAGTGAAAAACAACTTTCGGCTGGCGACAAAGCCCCCGCGTTCAAACTGACCAACCAAGACGGTGTCGAGGTCGACTCGAGCAAGATTGCCGGCAAGGTAATCGTCTACTTCTACCCCGCCGCTTCAACCCCAGGATGCACCAAGCAGGCCTGTGACTTCAGAGACAACCTCGGCTCGCTCAAGAAGCTGGGTTTCACGGTGCTCGGAATCTCGCCAGACAAGCCCGCCAAGCTCAAGAAGTTTGTCGAGAAAGAGGGACTCAACTTCGAGTTGCTGAGCGACGAAAGCACGGATGTTCAGCAGGCGTTCGGCGTTTGGGGCAAGAAGAGCATGTATGGCAAGGAATACATGGGCACGATTCGCTCAACCTTCGTGATCGAAAACGGCAAGGTGCTGAAAGCTTTCTACAACGTAAAGGCTGCTGGCCACGTCGAGTTTCTGCGAGGCGAGCTAGGGCTTTAGCAGCCCCGATTTGTGTTGGGCAGGCTGACTCAACTCAGGGCCGAGTCGAGCTCGACCTGAATCTCGTCTGAAATCTGGGACGCGCTTCTCGGGTCTTCCGAACCGGGGTGTCCGCCGTCATAGGTGGCGTGAAGTGCGCGCGTAACAATGACTTCGAAGCCCGCTTCTTTTGCCGCCAGTGCACTTGCACGCACACACATGTCGGACTGCAGTCCAATCATCTCGATCTCGGTGATGCCGGCCGACTTGAGTTCGGTGGCGAGATCGGTGTTCTGCGCGAAAACGCTTGGCACCGACTTGCGAACAACTCGCTCGCCGTCTTGTGGCTCAAGAACAAGCTGCCAGCCGAAACGACCGGGAGCATCGTCCCACGGTTCTTCGCCATCGTT
>JBEEJJ010000052.1:0-10990 GCA_041169265.1 Actinomycetota bacterium | reverse complement strand
TATGACCTGCTTCGCGACACTAGGCTCGGCCCACAGGTCGAGGTCATCGGGGGAGTGCTCGAGGCAGACTGTTCGGCTTTGCTAACTCAGTTTTTTGAAGCCAAGCGCACGTCTGGCTCGAGATAAATCACTCGGGCGGCCGGCACTGCGGCGCGAACCGCGGATTCGGCAGAGTTGATGATTTGGGCAATCTCAGCACCTGATGCGGTGGGCGCGACGGCAATCTTCGCTGCCAACATCAACTCATCTGGCCCCAGATAAAGAGTCTT
The DNA here is from genome assembly GCA_041169265.1 of Actinomycetota bacterium. GTDB lineage: Bacteria > Actinomycetota > Actinomycetes > Actinomycetales > Microbacteriaceae > Rhodoluna. The sequence continues at coordinate 10,721 of JBEEJJ010000052.1, read as the reverse complement.
GTAATGAATGACCGAATCCACACCCTTGCTCGAACCCAACGCCTCGGCAATCTTTTCGTCGTCGGCCGGGCTAGCGCCTTCTCCCACGAGCAGGCTCGAGGTTTCAATTCCGAGGATGACCGCCACAAGCACCAGCAAGACACCGATGGCTAGCGTTCCGTAGGCATCCCAAATCGGGTCACCCGTGAGAACTGTTAGGCCGACACCCGCAAACGCGAGCACCAGACCTAGAAGTGCAGCCATGTCTTCGAGCAAAACAACCGGAAGCTCAGGCGACTTTGCGTGGCGAATGTATTGATAGAGGCTCGACGAGCCACGCTCATCCTTGGCGGCTTTGAGTGCGGTGGCAAGGCTGAAGCTTTCGAGGCCGATGGCCACGGCAAGCACGGTCAGCGGAAGCCAGGCCTGCTCTAGCTCGTGTGGGTGGTTGAGTTTCTCCCAACCTTCGAGAAGCGAGAAAAGTCCACCGATGCTGAACAGCACGATCGACACCATGAACGCATAGATGTAACGGGAGCGGCCATAGCCGAAAGGGTGGGTCTTGGTCGCTTGGCGCTTCGCTCGACGACCACCGATGATCAGCAGAACCTGGTTGCCGGAGTCGGCCACCGAGTGGATTCCCTCGGCGAACATGGATGCCGAGCCCGACACTCCCGCGGCAAAAAACTTGGTGATGGCAATTCCGATGTTTGCCCCAAGGGCAGCCAAAATCGCTCTGGTAGAACCTTCGCTACTCACATGTGCCTCCGATGTAGTAGCCTATTCCACGGTGACGTGTCCGAGCGGCCGAAGGTGCAACTCTCGAAAAGTTGTGTGGGTGAAAGCCCACCGTGGGTTCAAATCCCACCGTCACCGCCACTAAAAACAAAAAGACCCAATCGAAAACGACGGGGTCTTTTTCTTTTTGCGGATGTCGGCGGTGCATGCGGCCCAACGAGTTTCTACTAAATCTCGAGTTTCGCGACGTCTCGCACGGCGAACGCGATAACTTCGCGTCCGCTTACGTGCTCCGGTTCAAATCCCACCGTCACCGCCACTAAAAACAAAAAGACCCCAAGGCGGGGTCTTTTTCTTTTTGCGGATGCCGACGCGCCAAACGCTAACCTTGAACCATGCCCAACATCGTCATCAAGGCCAAGTCGCTCGACATCGAGCTCAGCGCATCCGAGAAGATTTGGGCGATGCACGGCAGCATCTCGCTGCCCGCCGATAAGGTCATCGGAGCCGAGCCACTGCAACCACGCTGGTGGAAGACGCTCGGGCTGCGCATCCCTGGCACCGCGCTGCCGGGAGTGATTGTTGCGGGAACCTACCGCGCCTATGGCGACCGGGTCTTCGTGTTCTGGACCCGCAAAAAGCAACCTCTGCAAATCAACCTTTTCGACCACTATTTCAATCGCATCATCATCGGCGTGGACGATGCCGAGGCCTATGCCGACCAAATCAACGCCGCTCTGACCAGCTGCTAAAAATTTCTTGGAAATTTTGGTTTACAAGCGCCAAAAACCCGTTGTAAGATAGTGGTTTGCTCCCAAACCTTCTGCGCGCATATGTTGGCGTGCTCAAGTGACTGCATATTTCGGCGTCACAAAAGTTTAGGGTCGCGATCTCACATCCGCTCACACTACGAGTAATGCCCTTGGAGGGATCTTCTTGGCTGCGAAAAACGCAAAAACCATCAAGAATGACCGATCGGCCCAGCGCCCATCATTCGCCAAAGTAACCGAACCGATCTCAGTTCCTGACCTGCTGAGCCTACAAACCGAGAGCTTTGACTGGCTCGTAGGCAACCCAGCATGGCGCGAACTGGTTGGTCCAGACGCAAAGACCGGACTCGAGGAGATCTTCGAAGAGATCTCTCCGATCGAAGACTCGGCCAACAGCACACAAGACGCCAAGATGGGCCTCTCGTTCGCTGCGCCTGAGCTCTACGACCCGACCTACACTCCAGACCAGTGCAAGGAAAAGGGCAAGAGCTACACCAAGCCTCTATACATCAAGGCAGAGTTCACCAACTACCTGACCGGTGAAATCAAGAGCCAGACCGTTTTCATGGGTGACTTCCCAGTCATGACCGAAAAGGGCACCTTCGTCATCAACGGCACCGAGCGTGTTGTTGTTTCGCAGCTGGTTCGTTCGCCAGGTGTCTACTTCTCGGTGACCACCAACACCACCGGTAACCTCGACGTTCGCAACAACAAGGCGCAGATCATCCCTAGCCGCGGTTCGTACCTCGAGTTCTTGACCGAGTGGGTTCGCGAAGACCGCAAGCCGATCGCTCGTTTCGGCAAGCCAATCGTTCAGGTTCAGGTTGACCGCAAGACCAAGATCTCGGCAACCATCTTCTTGAAGGCCCTCGGCCTCACCGAAGAGCAGATCCGCGACGAGTTCGCCGACATCCAGACCGCCGTTGGCAAGGATGCGCCGAACTGGGTTTATGACGCCGACCTGATCGAGAACACTCTCGCCTACGACCGCTCGAAGGTATTCGCTACCCCGATCGTCACCAAGGAAGACGCTCTTCGCGAGCTCTACCGCAAGGTGCGCGGCGAGGCTGCCGGCCCAGACACCGCTGAGGCGTGGCTGCGTTCGACCTACTTCGAGACCAAGCGTTACAACTTGGCCAAGGTTGGTCGTCACAAGCTCAACCGCAAGCTCGGACTGAACGAGGATGGCAACGCCACCACTCTGACCGTCAACGACATCGTGGCAACCCTCAAGTACCTCCTGCTGTTCGACCAGAGCATCTCGAACGCCGCATCCGTGGCCGTTGGTTCCTTGCTCGAGTTCAACATCAAGATGGGTGGCAAGAACGCCAAGATCACCGTTTCGTCTGACGACATCGACGACTTCTCGAACCGCCGCATCCGCTCGGTTGGTGAGTTGATTCAGAACCAGGTTCGCATCGGTCTCAGCCGTATGGAGCGTGTTGTTCGTGAGCGCATGTCGACCCAAGACATCGAAGCGATCACACCGCAGACCCTGATCAACCTGCGTCCGGTTGTCTCGGCAATCAAGGAGTTCTTCGGAGCGTCCCAGTTGTCGCAGTTCATGGACCAGAACAACCCGCTCGCCGGCCTTGCTCATAAGCGTCGCCTCTCGGCCCTCGGCCCTGGTGGTATCGCTCGTGAGCGCGCCCAGATGGAGGTTCGTGACGTTCACCCATCGCACTACGGCCGCATGTGTCCGGTTGAAACCCCTGAAGGCCCGAACATTGGTCTGATCGGTTCGCTAACCGCATACGCACGCATCAACACCTTCGGCTTCATCGAGACCCCTTACAACAAGGTTGTCAATGGCAAGGTTTCGGGCAAGATCGAATACCTAGACGCCGCTGCAGAAGCCGGCAAGGTTATCGGTGGCGCCGACGTTCCACTGAACGCCGACAAGACCTTTGCTAACAAGAAGGTATTCGCACGTTTCCGCGGAGACGTCGTTGAGGTTGACAAGGACCTAGTCGACTACATCGACATTTCGCCGCGTCAGCTCGCTTCGGTTAGCACCTCGCTGATTCCATTCCTCGAGCACGACGACTCGTCGCGTGCGCTGATGGGTGCAAACATGCAGCGTCAGGCAGTTCCACTGCTTCGCTCGGATGCCCCACTGGTAGGAACCGGTATGGAGCGCGTTGCCGCAATCGACTCCGGCGCAGTAGTGGTCAACGAGACCGCTGGTGTTGTCGAAGAAGTTTCGGCCGACCAGATCGTTATCGCGCAGGATGCAGGTGGCACCAAGACCTACAACCTACGCAAGTTCGAGCGCAGCAACCAGGGCACCGCGATCAACCAGCGTGTGATCGTCGAGGCCGGAAGCCGCGTTGAGGCTGGCGAAGTTCTCGCCGACGGCCCATCGACCGACAACGGTGAACTCGCACTCGGAAAGAACCTGCTCGTGGCATTCATGCCATGGGAAGGTCACAACTTCGAAGACGCGATCATCATCAGCCAGAACTTGGTCAAAGACGACACTCTCTCGTCGATTCACATCGAAGAGTACGAAGTTGACGCTCGCGACACCAAGCTCGGAAAAGAAGAGATCACCGCAGACCTGCCAAACGTCTCGGGCGAAGCCTTGGCTCAGCTCGATGAGCGCGGCATCATCCGCATCGGTGCAGAGGTTCGCCCTGGCGACATCCTCGTCGGTAAGGTCACCCCGAAGGGTGAAACCGAGCTGACCGCTGAAGAGCGCCTGCTTCGCGCAATCTTCAACGAGAAGAGCCGTGAAGTTCGCGACACCTCGCTCAAGGTTCCACACGGCGAGCAGGGCACCGTCATCGGTGTCAAGGTGTTCGATGTCGACAACGACGACGAGCTCGGTGCCGGAGTCAACCAGCGCGTTGTGGTTCACATCGCACAGAAGCGCAAGATCACCGAAGGTGACAAGCTTGCTGGTCGCCACGGAAACAAGGGTGTTATCTCGAAGATTCTGCCTGTCGAAGACATGCCGTTCCTCGAAGACGGAACCCCTGTCGACGTAGTTCTGAACCCACTCGGTATCCCTGGTCGTATGAACTTCGGTCAGATTCTCGAAACCCACCTCGGTTGGATCGCCTCCCAGGGTTGGAAGGTTCCGGATGCAGCCAAGTGGGCAGCCGACCTGGCAGCTTCGATGCGCGAAGGCGCAGCGGGCACCAAGGTTGCGACCCCGATCTTCGACGGCGCATCCAAGGATGAAATCGTGCACCTGCTCGAATCGACCGTTCCAAACGAATGGGAGAAGGAGAACAAGCGCAAGCGCATCGACGGCACCGGTAAGGCACGTCTGTTCGATGGCCGCTCGGGCGAACCGTTCCCAGCCCCAATCTCGGTTGGTTACATGTATGTTCTCAAGCTGCACCACCTGGTAGACGACAAGATCCACGCTCGTTCGACCGGTCCTTACAGCATGATCACCCAGCAGCCGCTCGGTGGTAAGGCTCAGTTCGGTGGTCAGCGCTTCGGTGAAATGGAAGTTTGGGCACTGCAGGCTTATGGTGCAGCGCACACTCTTCAGGAGTTGCTCACCATCAAGTCCGACGACATCCAGGGTCGTATTCGCACCTACGAGGCAATCGTCAAGGGTGAGAACATCCAGGCTCCTGGTATTCCAGAGTCGTTCCGAGTTTTGGCTAAGGAAATGCAGTCGCTCGCACTCAACGTTGAGGTTCTCAACGGCAAGGGCGAAGTAGTGACGCTCAAGGAAGAGGAGTGGACCGACGCGGACCGCGCTTCTGAAGAGCTCGGCATCAACCTGTCCAAGAACGAATCCCTGTCGGCCGACACCGAGTACACCGGTTTCTAAGAGTTAGTTAAGAGGAAAGCAAACAAATGGAAGTTGAATCCTTCGAAGGCCTGAGAATTGGCCTAGCCACCTCGGATGACATCCGCTCATGGTCAAACGGTGAAGTAAAGAAGCCGGAAACCATCAACTACCGCACGCTCAAGCCAGAGAAAGACGGCCTGTTCTGCGAGAAGATCTTCGGTCCTACCAAGGACTGGGAGTGTGCCTGTGGCAAGTACAAGCGTGTTCGTTACAAGGGCATCGTTTGTGAGCGCTGTGGTGTTGAAGTTACCAAGTCGTCGGTTCGTCGTGAGCGCATGGGTCACATCGAGCTTGCCGCTCCGGTAACCCACATCTGGTATTTCAAGGGTGTTCCTAGCCGCCTGGGCTACCTGCTCAACATGGCTCCAAAGGACCTTGAGAAGATCATTTACTTCGCCGCCTACCGCGTGATGAAGATCAATGAAGAAGACCGCACCCTCGACGCGGGGCTAATCCGCGAAGAGTACATCGCGCGTGTTCGCACCATTCTGAACCAGCGCCAGGCCGAAATGCTTGAGCTTGCCGAAGAAGAGTTCAACGCTCTCGTCGAGCACGGTCTCGCACTCGAGCCAGCCGCCAACATCTGGGAAGCTCCGGTTTGGGTTGACGCACAGTTCGCCAAGTCGATCGAGCAACTGGTTGCTGCCGAAATCAAGAACCCTTCGCGTGCAGAGGCAAAGGCAGCCAAGGCTGCCGCTGCTGCCGAGGCAGAAGAAGGCGATGAGAACGCAGTAACAGTTCAGCGCGACGCTGCCACCATGAAGGCGATCGAGAAGCTCAAGAACGAATTCAAGAAGAAGACCGAGAAGGTCGTTCGCGAATACGGCAAGTTTGAGCGCACCTCGTCCCTGCAGAAGGAACAGCAGGCATGGCGCATCTACCTGACCGCCAAGCAGGGCGACCTGTTGCAGAACGATGCAATCTTCGACACCTTCGACTACTACTTCGGTGACTACTTCGAAACCTCAATCGGTGCCGAAGCAGTTCAGGAAGTTCTAGCCGCATTCGACCTCGACCAGTGTGCCGCCGAACTGCGCGAGCAGATTGCCACCAGCAAGGGTTCGAAGCAGACTCAGGCAATCAAGCGCCTCAAGGTCGTCAACTCGTTCATTCAGTCGAGCACCCCACCGACCAGCATGGTTCTGGATGTTCTGCCGGTTCTTCCGCCAGAAATCCGCCCAATGGTTCAGCTCGACGGTGGTCGTTTCGCAACCTCCGACCTCAACGACCTCTACCGTCGTGTGATCAACCGCAACAACCGTCTAAAGCGCTTCGTTGAGCTGGGCCAGGTTCCAAAGACCATCCTCAACAACGAAAAGCGCATGCTCCAAGAGGCAGTTGACGCTCTGTTCGACAACGGTCGTCGCGGCCGCGCCGTAACGGGCACCGGAAACCGCGCGCTCAAGTCGCTTAGCGATCTGCTCAAGGGTAAGCAGGGTCGTTTCCGTCAGAACCTCCTCGGTAAGCGCGTTGACTACTCGGGTCGTTCGGTTATCGTCGTCGGTCCTCAGCTCAAGCTGCACCAGTGTGGTCTTCCGAAGCTGATGGCTCTCGAGCTCTTCAAGCCATTCGTGATGAAGCGCCTCGTTGACCTGGGCCTCGCTCAGAACATCAAGAGCGCCAAGCGTATGGTCGAGCGCAGCCGCCCACAGGTTTGGGGTGTCCTCGAAGAGGTCATCCGCGAGCGTCCAGTGCTGCTGAACCGTGCACCAACCCTGCACCGTCTCGGCATCCAGGCATTCGAGCCACAGCTTGTTGAAGGCAAGGCAATCCAGCTTCACCCACTCGTATGTACGGCGTTCAACGCTGACTTCGACGGTGACCAGATGGCCGTTCACCTTCCGCTCTCGGTTGAGGCTCAGGCCGAAGCCCGCGTGCTGATGCTCGCATCGAACAACATCCTCAAGCCATCCGATGGCCGTCCGGTTGCTACGCCAACCCAGGACATGATCATCGGTCTGTACTTCATGACCACGGTCAAAGAAGGCGCAGTCGGCGAAGGCAAGGCGTTCGGTTCGATCGCCGAAGCTCAGATGGCGTTCGACGTGCACGCACTCGACATTCAGGCCAAGGCCCGCATCCGCATCGATGGCGAACTTCGCGAGACCACCCTCGGTCGCGCGCTGTTCAACGAGGCTCTGCCTGCAGAGTTCCGTTACATCGAAGAGCAGGTCGGCAAGAAGCAGATCGGTCGCATCGTGACCGAACTCGTCGACACCTTCTCCCGCACCGAGGTGGCTCAGTCGCTCGACCGCATCAAGGATGCCGGTTTCTACTGGGCAACTCGTTCGGGTGTATCCATGTCGATCGCTGACGCGAACTTCGACGTCTCGGGCAAGTTCGATAAGGAGCGTTCGAAGCTCATCATCGAAGCCGAGAAGGAGCACACCAAGATTCAGGAAGCCTTCGACAACGGTCTGAAGAGCGACCTGGAGCGTCGTGACGAGCTCGGTGCCCTCTGGTTCAAGCGAACCAGTGAAATCGAGCAGTTGCTCAAGGAGCCGACAACGCAATCAACACCATGGTCACCTCGGGTGCCCGCGGTAACTGGCTGCAGATTCGTTCGATCATCGGTATGCGTGGTCCTGTGACCACCTCGTCCGGTGACTTCGCACCAATGCCGGTCAAGGGAAACTACCTGCTCGGTCTAACCGCTAACGAGTACTTCATCAACGCAACCGGTGCCCGTAAGGGTAACGCCGACACCGCGATGAAGACCGCTGCCGCTGGTTACCTCACCCGCCGTCTCGTCGACGTCGCACAGGATGTCATCATCCGCGAAGCCGACTGTGGCACCACCAAGGGTCTTGACAAGGATCTGCTAGACGACGACCAGGTCGAACTGTCGATCATCGCTCGTACCCTGGCCGATGACATCAAGGTCGCTGGTGAAACCATCAAGGCTGGCACCCAGGTGAACAACGCTTTGGTCGACCGTATGAAGGCTGCTGGTCTTGAGACCGTCACCATCCGTTCGGTTCTCACCTGTGAGGCCGAGACCGGCGTCTGTGCACTCTGCTACGGAACTTCGCTTGCAACCAACGAGGCTGTCGAGCTCGGTGAGGCCATCGGTATCATCGCGGCACAGTCGATTGGTGAGCCAGGAACCCAGCTGACCATGCGTACCTTCCACACCGGTGGTGCCGCATCCAGCGCTAAGAAGCAGACGATTCTGAAGTCGATCGGTGGTCAGAAGGTTCGTGTTGAGCGTCTGATCTCGTATGACATCACCCAGGGTCTGAACGGTGTTACCGACTTGCTCGAAGCACGTGTCGGTTGGCGTCAGCAGGGCAAGGTCGCCGTTATGGCGTTCTGGCCAGGCACCGTCGACATCGTCGAGGTTGCAACCGCAACCGGAGCCAAGAAGTACGACGTCTACGTTCGTCCGAATGGCGAGAAGGCTGAGAAGGAAGCAGAAGAACTAGCGATTCAGTACTCGTTCTCGCGCACCACTTCGAAGACCTTCAAGAAGCTGTCGCCTTACACCCCAATCACCTCGGTCACCAACAAGGATGACCTGCTGGTTGAAAAGGGTGAAGAGGTCAAGGCTGGCGACTACCTGGTTGACGGAACCCCGATTCCTCACGAAGTGCTGATGGTTAAGGGTGCGCGTGAAGCTGCAGCCGAGATCATCCGCGGTGTTCAGGCGATCTACGGTTCGCAGGGTGTGCCTCTTCACGAGAAGCACCTCGAGGTTATCGTTCGTCAGATGCTCGGAAAGGTCACCGTCATCGACAGTGGCGACACCGAGATGCTGCCTGGTGAAATCATCGACCGCAACCGCTTCACCAAGATCAACCGCGACGCTGTGAAGATTGGCAAGAAGCCTGCCTCGGCACGTCAAGAAGTCATGGGTATGACCCGTGCTTCGCTGGCTGCTCAGTCATGGCTGTCGGCTGCATCGTTCCAGGAGACCACTCGCGTTCTCACCCAGGCGGCCCTGGACCGTCGCATTGACCCACTCGTGGGACTCAAGGAGAACGTGATCATCGGTAAGCTCATCCCAGCCGGAACCGGCTTGCCTCAGTACCGCAACATCTCGGTGGACGCCACCGAAGAAGCCAAGGCTGAGCGCTATCCAAACCGCATCTGGGATGCACCTGCCGCTAGCGAATCGTTCACTGGTGACTTTGACGCCACCAGCCTGACCTTCGCTGGACTCGACGATTACTCCGACCTCGCCACCGGCGAAGAGAAGTAGTCCGAAAAAGCATTTGACCCACCGGCAAGTCTTCGGGTAACCTTGGGAGAGCGCGTGCTGAGCATGCGCTCCGCCCAAAAAACCGCGAAGACTCCGGTTGGGCCAAGCAAACTTTTTGAAGCGCCAACCGTTTAGGCGTGTCTTCGAAAAAACTGAAAGTAACATCCGAGCAGAGCGCTCGGAACCTAACAAGGAGAAGTAGTGCCAACAATCTCGCAGTTGGTCCGAAAGGGACGCACGGCCAAGGTCTCGAAGACCAAGACCCCTGCGCTTAAGGCCAGCCCTCAGCGCCGCGGTGTCTGTACCCGTGTGTACACCACCACCCCTAAGAAGCCGAACTCGGCTCTTCGCAAGGTGGCCCGTGTCAAGCTCAGCAACGGAATCGAAGTAACCGCCTACATCCCGGGCGAAGGTCACAACCTTCAGGAGCACTCGATGGTGCTCGTCCGTGGTGGTCGTGTTAAAGACCTTCCAGGTGTTCGCTACAAGATCGTCCGCGGTGCTCTAGACACCCAGGCAGTTAAGAACCGCAAGCAGGCTCGCAGCCGCTACGGTGCAAAGAAGGGTAAGTAATGCCTCGTAAAGGCCCAGTAACCAAGAAGCCAGTAGTAGCCGACCCGGTCTACGGTTCGCCAGTTGTTTCGCAGCTGGTCAATAAGATCCTGCTCGATGGCAAGAAGTCAATCGCCGAGTCCATCGTCTACGGTGCCCTCGAAGGTGCTAAGACCAAGACCGGTGGCGACCCTGTCGCTCTGCTCAAGAAGGCTCTCGACAACGTTCGTCCTACCGTTGAGGTGCGTTCGCGCCGCGTCGGTGGTTCGACCTACCAGGTTCCTGTCGAGGTAAAGGCACACCGTGCCAACACCCTCGCCATGCGCTGGTTGGTGACCTACTCGAAGGCTCGCCGCGAGAAGACCATGACCGAGCGTCTGATGAACGAGATCCTCGACGCATCGAACGGTCTTGGCGCTGCTGTTAAGCGTCGCGAAGACACCCACAAGATGGCAGAGTCGAACAAGGCTTTCGCACACTACCGCTGGTAAGAACTCACATCCGTCTATCGCTCGGGTCAAAAGACTCGGATGGTGGGCGGATGTCTTATTTAGAACTGATCAACCCAAACAACTTCGGAGGCAACCGTGGCACAAGACGTGCTCACCGACCTGAATAAGGTTCGCAACATTGGAATCATGGCGCACATTGACGCCGGAAAGACCAC
>JBEEJJ010000051.1:0-8620 GCA_041169265.1 Actinomycetota bacterium | reverse complement strand
AGATCACGTCGGTATGCGGCGATGGTGTTTTTGGAGGAGCCACGCTCGACTCGCAAGTGACGCAGGTAGCCTTCGACCTGGTTTGCGATGCTCATGGAAACAAACTACTTGAGCCGCGCGGCAAGGGCGAGAATCGCCACAACAGCGCTTGGGTTCTGTATCTCAGACGCGAGCACAGACTTTAGAGCCTCGTCGAAATCAACCCATTCCACCAGCATGTCGCTCTCTTCACCGGTGGCTTCGTAATCGCTCGAAATCGGCCTAACGTCGGTGGCTAGAAAAACGGTAATTGTCTCGCTGTTGCCGCCGGGTGATGGGTGAAAACTGATCAGATGCTCCCACGAGGATGCGTCGTGGCTGGTTTCTTCAATCAGCTCACGCCGCGCCGCTACTTCGAGAGGTTCACCCGGCACGTCTAACAAACCGGCGGGGATTTCCCAGAGAAACTTGCGCACCGGGTGCCGATATTGGCGTACCATCAGGATTTGCCGAGATTCGTTGAGAGCGATGGTCGCAACCGCGCCCGGGTGCTTTATGTAGTCGCGCACCAAGGGTTGTCCTTGGTAGTCAAAACGATCTGACACCACGTCCCAGACCCGCCCTTTGAAGGCGAGTTGAGTCTCGAGAATCTCGAATTCGACCGATTGGTCTTTAGGCACCGGCTTCGACTTCAAACAGGCGGCTGGCTTCTTGACGCTCGAGCGCCGCCACGATCAGACCGCGGAAAAGAGGGTGGGCGTGAGTCGGTCGAGACTTGAACTCTGGGTGCGCCTGGGTCGCAACATAGAACGGGTGAACCTCCCGAGGAAGCTCGACGTATTCCACGAGGTGGTCATCTGGCGATGTTCCCGAGAACACGAGCCCAGCATCCGAAATCTGCGTGCGATATGCGTTGTTCACTTCGTAGCGGTGACGGTGACGCTCCTCAGAAGTAGGTGCGTCATAAAGCGATTCGACGATCGAGCCAGGCTTCAGCTTGGCCGTGTAACGACCCAAACGCATGGTGCCGCCCATTTCACCAGCCTTCAAGATTTCGACTTGCTCGGCGATGGTTGCAATCACAGGATGCTGCGCCTCCGGGTCAAACTCGGTAGACGATGCGCCGCTCAAGCCGACGATGTTGCGGGCGTATTCGATCACCATGCACTGAAGTCCAAGGCAGATACCTAAAGTCGGGATTCGTTGTTCGCGAGCGAACTTGAGTGCTCCAAGCTTGCCTTCGATGCCTCGAACACCGAATCCGCCGGGAACCAGAACGGCATCGACGTCGCCGAGTTGTTCGCGAGCACCTGCCTCGGTCTCACAGGTGTCGGATGGAACCCACTTGATTTTGACCTTTGCGCGGTTTGCAAAACCACCGGCACGCAGGGCCTCGGTAACCGACAGGTAAGCGTCGGGAAGTTCGATGTACTTGCCAACCATGGCCACGGTGACTTCATGCTTCGGTTCGTGCACCGCATCGAGCACACTCTGCCAGCGACTCCAGTCGACATCGCCCGCCTCTAGACCGAGGTGTTTGATGATGTAGGAGTCGAGTCCCTGGTCGTTGAGCACGGTCGGAATGTCATAGATGCTGCTTGCATCCGCTGCATTGATCACGGCCTTGAGGTCGACGTCACACATGAGAGCAATCTTGTTTTTGATGCCCTCCGGAAGAGTGCGGTCGGAGCGGCAAACAATCGCATCCGGCTGAATGCCGATCGAACGTAGTGTGGCCACCGAGTGCTGAGTCGGCTTGGTCTTGAGTTCACCCGAAGGTCCGATGTATGGCACGAGTGAAACGTGAACGAAGAAGACGTTGTCGCGACCAACCTCATGACGAAGTTGGCGAGCCGCTTCGATGAACGGGAGTGATTCGATGTCACCGACGGTTCCACCGATTTCGGTGATGATCACGTCTGGAGCAGGAGTCTCATGTGCCTGCAGGCGCATGCGTCGTTTGATTTCGTCGGTGATGTGCGGAATGACCTGAACGGTGTCGCCCAAGTATTCGCCGGCACGCTCGCGGCGAATCACCGTTGAGTAAATCTGACCGGTCGTGACGTTTGCCGACTGAGCCAGGTTAATGTTTAGAAAGCGTTCGTAGTGGCCGATGTCGAGGTCGGTCTCTGCCCCATCCTCGGTCACATAGACCTCGCCGTGCTGGAACGGGTTCATCGTTCCCGGGTCGACGTTTAGATATGGATCAAGCTTTTGCATCACCACGCGCAAGCCGCGAGCGGTCAAAAGGTTTCCGAGGGATGCTGCGGTAAGGCCCTTACCGAGTGAGGATGCGACGCCTCCAGTGACGAAAATATGCTTACTCGTGCCGTGGTCCATCGCGCCTGCCATGGAATTACAGCCTACCAGCGTGAGCATGTCCGAAAAGTCGCAACGCCCGAATCCGTGTAAAGAATTTGTAAAGTTCTTAGAAAAACAGGTTCTAGGCGGTCTCCCCCAGCAGCAAAAGCTCACGGGCGTGACTCTGAGCAGCGCTCGAATCGCTGAGCCCCGAAAGCATGCGGGCGAGTTCTTCGACGCGCTCGTCTTGCGTCAGGCTTGACACGTCTGACACGGTGAATTCTTGGCCGACCGTTTTGTTGACCCGCAGGTGGTGGTTCGCAAACGCGGCAACCTGAGCAAGATGCGTGACCACGATCACCTGCGCGGTCTGGGCCAACTGCTTGAGGCGCTTGCCGACTTCGATCGCTGCCGCGCCACCGACCCCTGCGTCAACCTCGTCAAAAATGAAGGTCGGAGCCTGCTCACTTCCGGCCAGCACCACCTCGATGGCGAGCATGATTCGAGACAGTTCTCCACCGGATGCAGACTTTGCCACTGGGCGTGGTTCGGCACCCGGGTAGGCGCTCAGCAAAATCGCAACCTGGTCGAAACCCGTCGTAGTGAGATCGCCCGTTGTGACATCCACCGACACGCTTGCGCCGCCCATGGCCAGTCCGGCCAGTTCGATGGTGATTCTCTGCGACAGGGATGCAGCGGCAGCTCGTCGAAGCTCCGTCAGCCTTGCGCCGAACTCAACCACGCGTGCGTGTTCGTGAGCAACGAGTTCGGTGAGGGCATCCACGGTCTGCTCCGAATTGTCCAACTGCAACAATCGCTGCCCGGCTCGCTCGCGATAATCGATCACTTCTTGAAGGCTCGGACCAAAGCGTCGAATCAATCCGTTGAGTTTGGCGCGCCGCTCCTGCACGGCTTCGAGACTCATCGCGGAATCGGCATCGAGCCCAGCCAGATAACCGTTTAGTGCAGCCGCAACATCGTTGAGTTCGAAACCGAGCTGGCGCAAACGCTGCGCCTGTTGCTCAAGTTGCGGGTCGTGTGACGAAACGTGTTCTAAAAATTTTCGTGCCTCGCCGAGCCGATTGATTGCGTCTAACGAATCAAATGACTCACTCGAAAGCGCTTCGTGTGCGGCAATAACCGCCAGGCGAATGTCCTCGGCGTGCGTAAGTCGGTCGGCTTGCTCGGCCAACGCGACGTCTTCGCCAACCTGTGGGGAAACCTCGTCGATGGCTTCCACGGCTTCGCGAAGCTCGGCCAACTCCGCGGTTCGATTCTGTTGAGCAGATGTGATCTCGGCAAGATCAGCGGTGGCCTTTCGCCACGCCAAATGGTGAGCTTGAAACTCGCTCAAAACCTCGGCAAGCGCATCCCCAGCATATGAATCGAGCGCTTCTCGCTGGGCTGCGGATGAGCGAAGTCGAAGTTGATCGGATTGCCCGTGAATCACGACGAGTTTCTCAGCAAGTTCGGCCAGCAGCCCGGCCGGAACGGAACGCCCGCCGGCCGCGGCCCGCGAGCGACCCTCGACCGAGACCGAACGGTTTAGAAGGAGTTCGCCCTGCTCGCACAAACCTCCGGCCTCAACGACTCGGGCTAGAACCTCGGCTTCTGGTGGCAGTAGCCATCGGCCTTCAACGCTCGCCTGTTCCTGGCCTTGGCGAACGGAGCTGGAGTCGGCTCGTTCACCAAGCAGCAAGCCGAGTGCGGTCAGCACCATGGTCTTGCCGGCACCGGTTTCACCGGTCAAAACGGTCAGGCCGCGACCAAACTCGAGTCTTGCCTCGCGAATCACACCGAGATCGCGAATCGAAATTTCTTCGATCAACTTAGTCCCTGTCGGAGTTGATGTCCGGTCCGCGCCAGCCGTCGACCGGAAGAGAGAACTTGCGAACCAATCGGTCGGTGAATGGACCCTGACGGAATCGGGCCAATCGCACGGGGAGTTCAGACTTGCGAACCTCGACGCGAGCACCCGGTGGAAGCTTCCAAGTGCGACGACCGTCACACCAAAGCACGCCGTGTCCGGACGAGCGTTGCATCACTTCAACGGCAAGCAGCGAGTTGGGATTGATTACCAACGGACGAGCAAAGAGGGCGTGTGCACTAAGTGGCACAAGTAGTAACGCCTCGACCGACGGCCAGACAACCGGGCCACCTGCCGAGAAAGAATAGGCGGTCGAACCGGTTGGCGTGGACATGACAACACCGTCACAGCCGAAAGAAGAAAGTGGACGCTTGTCGATTTCAACGACTACCTCGAGCATCCTCTCGCTCGCGCTTTTTTCGATGGTCGCCTCGTTGAGCGCCCAGGTTGCGAACTCTTCGTGCCCGTTGACGATCACTCGAACATCGAGAGCGAGTCGAGACTTGACTAGGTAATCTCGGTGCACGACCCTGGCGACCGCATCCGATAGACCGTCGCGCTCACTCTCGGCCAAAAAGCCGACGTGACCCAGGTTGATTCCTAGCAGAGGCGTTGCCGCCTCGCGAACGATCTCGGCAGCTTTCAGGATGGTGCCATCGCCGCCGAGAACCATCACGACCTCGAGAGCACTCGCCTCAACACCCTCGCCGAGGGCCACCACGGAATCGATGGAGGATGCGGGCGCAACCTGCGACTGTGCAAAAACTTTGTAGTCGCTCAACTCAGACGCGGTCATCACTGGAGTGATGCCAGAAGCCAGCAGTTGGGCGCAAACCTCTTGACCCGCCAGAAGAGCGTCTTCGCGGCCGGTGTGCGAAACGACAAGCACATAACGCTTACTCATTTGCCCTCCTTAGCGAGTTCGTCAATTCTGTCTGTCCATTGTCCCGAATTTTGGGGTTCCTGTGGACTAATCCACAAGACATACTCAATGTTCCCATGAGTGCCAACCAAACTCGAACGCACGAGACCGCGGATGCCGCATCCCAGCCCATTGGCAAAGTCGACGACCTGGTGGATCGCCTTAGCACGAAGCCCGTGATGATTCACCACTCCCCTCGCCGAGAGTGACTGCTTGCCAACCTCGAACTGCGGTTTGACCAACAAAATCATGTCGGCTTTAGGTGCCGTTGCGACGATCTGTTCCAAAACCAAAGTCAGAGATATGAACGAAAGATCGGCGACGACCACGTCAAAGTTCGTGTCCGTGACTCCAACAGCGGCCAGGGATGCGGGCGAAAGCTCACGCGCATTGAACCCCTCGATGCAGGTGACCCGAGAATTTTCGCGAAGTTCGGGAACCATCTGATCGTGACCGACGTCGATGGCCACAACCGCGCTCACCCCGTGGCGAAGCAGCACGTCGGTGAACCCTCCGGTCGACGCTCCGACGTCTAGCGCTCGCTTGCCAACTAGTTCGAGGGCACCGAATTCGCCCAGGGCCGTTGCTAGTTTGTGCCCGGCGCGAGAAACAAAGTCGACGGCTTCAAGAACAACAAGGGATGCGCCATCCGCGATGATCTGAGACGCCTTGCGGCAGGTTTCGGAGTTGACTAAAACCCGCTCGGCATCGATGAGGGCCGCGGCTTGAGAACGCGACCGCGCCAAACCGCGCTCGACTAGAGCGAGGTCGGCTCGCAACTACTTGCCCTCGTCGAGCGTGTTTTCGAGAAGCGCATGAAGCGACTTGAGTGCTTCGATTTGTTCGGCCTGATCCAGGCTCGAAATGCGGTCGAGTTCGGCTTGAACTCGGGCGGCAAAGTCGGCCTGCTCGTTGGTGGACTGCTGTTCTTGTTCAGACATTTCTTCTCCAGACTAAGGCTTATTCATAGAGTGCTGGCTCAACATCCAGCCCATAGATGGGGGTTGGCGAGTTCCAAATCACTGCACACGCGGCCTTGAGCGCACCAAGCGACTTCGGATCACCCGCGACGACCCGCACCTTGCCCGCCAAAAGCTCTACCTTTGCCCCATCACAACTGAAACCAAACTTGGTCTCCTTTGGAGCCGAGTATTTTTGGTGAAGCTCCGACAGGTTTCCAAGGATGAACGTTGGACGCCCATCCGCGCCGATGCCGAGTAATTCTTTGCGTGTGCTCACTCCGGTCAGTACCAGTGCGCTATCGATTCCCGCGCGATTAGCGCCAACGATGTCGGTGTCGATACGATCGCCGACAAATAGCGGATTCACGCTCTTGAAGGCACGCTTGGCGGTCTCGAAGATGGCGGGCTCTGGCTTGCCGGCTACAGCTGGAAGTTGTCCAACAGCTGTGTGCACCGCGGAAACTAGTGTTCCATTGCCAGGGGCTAGCCCCTTTTCTTGCGGGAGCGTCCAGTCAGAGTTGGTAGCAACCCACTTCGCACCGTTTTGAATTGCGTATGCCGCTTCCGCTAGGTTGCGCCAGGCAACATCGGGTGCGAATCCTTGAATGACACCTGCTGGAGAATCGTCCGAAGACTCAACCAATTCGAAACCAGCGTCTGTGACTCGTTGACGAAGCCCCTCGCCGCCGACGACAAGCACTTTCGATGCCGCGGGAATCATGGTGGCAAGCAGTTCGACGCCGGTTTGACCCGAGGAGACGATTTGCTCCGGATGCGCGTCTAGCCCGAAACCGCGCAGCTGGTCGCTGATGGTTTCAGGCTTTCTTGACGAATTATTGGTGACGTAACCAACAGACATGCCAGATTTTTGAACCTTGTTGATTGAATCAACGGCACCCTTAATTGCGAGGGTGCCTTCGTAGACGACGCCATCTAGGTCTGCAAGCAGGCAGTCATAAGGCGACAGAAGACTAGCGCCCACGGCTACCTCCCGGACGACCACCCCTCGGTGCTCCACCTCTCGGGCCGCCACCAGGACGAGGACCGTTGCCAGGTCTTGGACCTCCGGAACGAGGACCTCCAGTGCGGGGTCCTGAGTTTCCGTCGCGCGGTGGACGCGAAGGGCGGTCACCATCACGAGGCGAACGTGCGGAACGATCACCATCACGAGGCGAACGCGCAGGGCGGTCACCATCACGGAAACCTCCGCCGGTTCGTGGGCGGTCACCATCACGTGGTGGACGCGCAGGACGATCACCATCACGGCGCGGGCGATCACCGCGATCAAAACCTGGGCGCGATTCACGCGGACGGGGGCTGAAGCCCTCTCGTGGTTCGCGACGCACAAACTCGGACGCTTGCGGAATGGTCAACTCTTCGATTACCTCGAGAGATTCTTCACCAGAATCGTTCTTGGCGGCGACGGCCTTAGCAGCACGGTCGCCCAAATCGGCCCATTTCTTGGCCTCGGCGGTCTTGCCGAGCACCTCCAGAGTGTCGCTGTAGGCCCAGAACAGTGGTGCAGAGTAATCAAAAACCTTAGTCGGATCCAATTCGCGAATCTCGAGCTCAGCCAAAGCCTGCTCGTTCTCTCCGAGGTCCAAGCGCGCACCCGACATCGCAATCGCAAGATTGACGCGAACGGCCGCAGGCAGGGATTCACGATCGACGCTTCGACCTAGCTCGAGGGCACGCTTGGGACGCTCAAGCCCTCGTTCGCAGTCGACCATCATCGGAAGGTGCTCGTTCGACGCCGTCATCCGGCGGTGGGCCAAGAATTCACGCAGCGACATCGCCCAATCTTCGACGAAATACGCAGTAATTGCGACGGTCTCACGCACAACGGCGATTCGACCGGCACGGGATGCGGCCGCAAGGGCATGCCGATGTGCAAGTTCTGGGTCCTGATCGGCAACAATCGCGACCATCGCGAGGTGGCGAGCGACCATCTCGGCGTTTTCGGCAGTAAGAGTCTTGAGCTGAACGCGGACGCCCATCTCGAGGTCCTCTGGTGTGATTTCGTGAGGAATCAACGGGCTCTTTGGCTTGTCGGCGCGCTCTGGACGATCTACACGCTGCTGCCATTGAGGTCGTTCGGCTTGCTCAGGCCTAGGCTGGCGGTCGCGATGATTGCGCGACCTATCCTGATCTGACATGAATTTTAAGTCCGGCGGTGTCCTACTCTCCCACGAGGTCCCCCTCGCAGTACCATCGGCGCTGAAGGTCTTAGCTTCCGGGTTCGGAATGTAACCGGGCGTTTCCCCTTCGCTATGGCCGCCGAAACACTATTGAGTTATGTGAATCGTTTGCACACAGTAAGTGTGATGTTTTTCGATTCCCGACCATACCTCGGGAACCACATAGTGGACGCAAGCAAAAATGTTATCAAGTAGTTGGCTTATTAGTACCGGTCAGCTCCATGGGTCTTTAGTCCCCACTTCCACATCCGGCCTATCAACGCAGTAGTCTAGCTGCGAGCCTCTCGACATAAAGTCATGGAATTCTCATCTTGAAGCAAGCTTCCCGCTTAGATGCTTTCAGCGGTTATCTTTCCCGAACGTAGCTAATCAGCGGTGCCCTTGGCAGGAC
>JBEEJJ010000050.1:0-8391 GCA_041169265.1 Actinomycetota bacterium | reverse complement strand
GTAGTCGTCTTCGCCGCCGGTTGGAACGCCATCGACCACGACGTTTTCAATCTTCCAGAGCACGGTGTCGAGTGCACTCTGAGCCTCGGATGCGGCGGCGTCGGCAGCCTTCACGCGAGCGGAGAGTTCTTGAGCCGCAGCTACGAGTGCAGCCTTTTCGTCTTTGGGGGCAGCGGCAACGAGCTTGCCGTGCGCGTTTTGTTCGGCCCGCAGGTTCTCAAACTCGAGCAGAGCCTTGCGCCAAATTGCATCGGCTGAAATCGCCTGATCGACCAACGATTCGTCGGCCAAACGAGCGCGCTGAGACGCCTTGATGGCTTCGGGGTTTTCTCTGAGGAGGGCTAGGTCAATCACGTTTCAAGGTTAGCCGAAAGTGGCGAGCATCCTGCTTAGTCGGCCAACTTCTCGATGCTGGTGCGGGAGGACTCGTAGATGACCATCGCTGTTGTCAGGGCCTGGCGAACGTCGACATCGAGCTGCAAGTTGTCGTATTGGGCCCTAATCAGATTGAAATCGGCGAGTAGTCGCTTGAGTTCGACCGCTACTTCCGTTGTTCGCTCTTGCTGGGTTTGAGTCTTAAAGACGAACTGGCGAGCATATGGGCGCATCTCGGCAAGCGGTTCGGGAACATCCAGCTCGATTCCCTGGTGCGACTCGTTGCTCAACCAATCGCGAAGAATCACGGTTGCACTCATTGCCTGGCCATACATGCTCTGTGCGATTGCATTCACATCAGCATCGACTCCAACGCGCTGAGACTCGGGGGCAAGCCCACTGAGTTCTTCCATGTTGGCTGCCAGAAGTGTCGCCGCCGTGAAACTGTTGGTCAGATCAAAATTCGTAGCCGGGTTTGTCGAGTTTGGAGCGGGGTTAATCGGCTCACCCAGCCGCTTGGCGCGGGCATCGATAAAGAACTGAGCCTGAAGCACAACCACCACGGCCAGAATCGCCGTGATGATTGCGCCTACAAGCCAAATACCCTTGCGAGACTGCACAAAAAACCTAACTCGATTTCAATTTCTGGTTAGAAGCGCACCGTCAGTTCAACGCGTCGGTTCTTCGACTGAACCTTGCTGACAGGCTGCTTGGCGCCAACCGGGTTCACCCAGAACTTCGACTTCAAACCAAACGACTTCAGCAGGCTGACCGTGGTTTGAGCGCGCTTCTTAGCGAGCAGCTTGTTGATTGCCTGCAGGGCCTTGCCCTTGCCGTCGGTCTCGGTGTAACCCGATACCTTGACGTGGCTTGCGGTCTTCATCCAGTACTTGATCGCCTTCAAGGTCGACTTAGATGCTGCGGTCAATTCCCACTTCTGGTAATCGAATCGCATTCCAGCAACGGACCAGCTCTTGTCTGCGTTCTGAGTGATCATGGCGTTGAGCACACACTTTGCACCCAGCACCACATAGAACATCGATCGCACTGGCTTTCCGTTGCCGTCAACCGAGTCGAGAATCATGCGGTGCAGGCCAGGCTTAGCGCATGCGCTTGCAGGTACTGGCATCGAAATGTTCATCGCACCGTCGATGCCGACCGTTCCGGTCGCCATGTTGACCTTGTGCGAGAACATGTTGATCTCGTAGGTCGAACCCGGCTTGAGGTTGGTAGCCTGCATCTTCAGAAGGTGCCCTGAGAACTTGGCTCCGAAGTTCGGGTTCAACAGCGAAATGCTTTGAACGGCATCCGGCACGATCGGTGGTGCGCTGTCATAGGTGTATTCAAATGAGGTGTTTCCACTTGAGGCCACAGCAACCACCGTCACCTTTCCGGTTCCCGCTGGAGCATTGAACGCGATGGTGGTGCCGTCTTGGCTTCGAGTCAGCGCTGCACCCGTGAGCGTGGTAGTTCCGAAGCGAACTTCGGTAACCAGCTCGAGGTGAGTGCCGGTGACTGTTACCAACTCACCGCCCGCCTCATAGCCCTTAACCGGTGACATTTCGTTCACCGAGGCTACAGGTGGGTCATAGGAGTAGTCGAGCGATAGTTCAGATTCGCCAGCCACCAAAACAACGGTCACGTTTCCGGTTCCGGCAGGTGCAGCGAAGGTTATCTCGGTTGCATCTCCATTCACAGAGAATCCAGTGTTTGCGATTACTGTCGAGCCGAACCTGATCGAACTGACATCGCTCAGGTTAGTTCCTGTGATTACAACGGTCTCTCCGCCAGCTTCTGCACCGTTTGTCGGAGTCATACCCGTCACGGTTGGCGGTGGCGAGGTGACAATCAGCACACCAGGAACGAACTCGATTGAGGCGTCATATGCGGCCGCATTGGTTGTGACAATGTTCGCGCTTGACGGCACGACCGTGTAACGGCCTGGCTGGGTCGGTGCGGCATCGAGCTTGGTCGCTCCGTCGTAGTAGTCGAAGACCACAGAGTCGAGGCCATCACCATCGGCGAGACCAACAACCTCGTAGCTAGGATTCACAGCGTCACCTTGACCGATGGTCAAGTCTTGAGTGATCACCGAAACCTTCTTCGGTTCGGCAAAAACCGTAATCGTCAGCGTTTCAGTGGTCGACTCTGGGTCGCTCGATGCGCTTGCTGCGTTGTAGTTCGTGGAAGCCGCTTGCGAAGCCTGCACAATACATTCACCAGGGGCTAGCGCGGTGACCACGCGCTCTGCCGAAATGCTACACACACTAGGTGTAGCAACGGTAAGAACCACATCGGATGCGCCGGCCTCGGCAATCGGAGCGTTTCCAGTTGCGGTGTCAATCACGGTCGCGGTGATGGTCGATTCCTCAACCACCGACATAACCAATGACTGGGTTGTTGCACTGAGGCTCAGTCGAGCGTTCGCCTTAGTGATCGAACCTAGAACCAGCAGCTCACCATTGGTCAGGTAGTAGTTCCAGTCGAACGCACCCTCGAGCTTGATTCGCTGGATGAAGTCGGTTTGACCATCCGAGCCGGCAACATAGACAGGCTTGTTCTCGCCAACCGATGCGTCAGCGAAGTAGCCGTTGCGACCCTCGTTGCCCTGGAGCGTTGGGGTCTCGCCATCAAGTGCACCGGTGACGGTAAGGGCACCTAGTGCGATGTTGACATTTCCGTCATAAGGCTTGGATGCGGTTACCTTGTCGATGGTCAAAGCACGCTTCTCGACAGTCAAGTTAAAGACGTTGTAAGTAGGCAGATAGAACATCGCCTGGTCCTTGCCGTCTTTCAACATTTCGAACGATTTGACGCGAATGTCCCAGCTGCTAATCGTGGTTCCGTCGCCGCCACAGTCGTTGAAGACAACCGCAACGTTTGCCGGTAGACCCTCGGTCCAGTTGTAGTCGGGGTTGTTTTGGCCACAAGCGTGGTTTCTGTACTCCCAAACAATCTTGGTGATCTCCGGTGCTCCTGCAGCGACATCCAAGGTGTATTCGATGTCTTCAGTTGTGTCGCCCGAGCCATCGCCGAGTTGTCCTCGATAAATGATCGAGGTTTCGGTGCTGCCCTTTAGCTTCGGAGTGAAGGCAATCGGGGTTCCGTTGATCAGAACGTGAACCTCGGATGCGCTTACTCCCGCATAGATACCGCGATCGATTCTCGGAGTGGACGTGCCTGGGTTGGCCCGAATGTACCAGTCACCTGCGTAGGTAGGTAGTCCGTCTCGAACTCCGTAGGTCCAGGTGTAGGTGCGTGCGTGGTCGGCTGCCGATTGATACTGGTAGCCTCCGGCTGGCCAAGCGATGTCAGGCACAATCTCGTTCAAGCGCTTACTTGCCGGAATATCCGCGGTTGCCACGAAGTCAGAACCGGCCTGGATGGTGATTTCAGAAGTAGAACCATTGATCTTGGTTTCGACTTCTGCCCAAACTCCACAGAACCAGTTGAACGAACGTGAGATTAGACCACTGTCGGACGGAATGAACTCGAGTGACTTTTGTCCCCAGTGTTCCGCGAGATCGGCAGGCAACTTCGAGAAGTCCACGGTGACACCGTCTGCCGTCCAGGTTACGGCGGCAGGATCGATGGCCTGACCCGAGAGGTTCACAGAGCCGGCCGATCCGAACATCCCCTGGCCATTGACGTAGACAACAGCGGGGTTGTGCGTGTTGATGGCGTCCTTGGTGCAGAGTCCATACCAGCTAGAAATGCTTGCGGTTGGAGGTGGGTTTCCCACGTAGTGAATCGCGTGACGCACGTAGGTGAGGTCTAGCGAGGTTTCTACGGCTACACCCGTCCAACGAACCGGAGCATAGGTGCGCACAGCCGAGAAAGTAATTTCGGTATCGGTAATCGACAGAACGGTTACTTGCACGCGCTCGGCCGACACGATTCTAGGGTCGGTCCACGCATCGAGCTGATACACCTTAGTGCTGGCTCCGTTGTCGGCGCCCAAGAATCCCTTACCGGTGACCTTGAACACCGAACTGGTATCTTGCGATGGGTCGAAGTTGTAGATCAAGTCGCCGCGAGTGTTCGGAACAGTCGGCACCACGGCATTAATAACTAGATCTGACGTGGCGAGGGTTGCCACAGAGGTGAACGCTCCCGTTCGAGTCTCGGTTGGCAAGCCACTTGATGGAACGACCGTTAGGTCATAAGCGCCTTCTGCGAGCGCCGGCAAAACCACTCGAATCATGGTGTCCGAATAAGAATCGGCAACAAGAGTCTGACTTCCAACTCGAACCGTTCCAGCGGTTCCAAATCCTGAACCCTTGATTTTTAGAACATCGCCGCCTTCCTTCGAGAATGAAGCACGACCACGGATGTAACCGAAGATGCATGACCAATCGTTGCTAGTACAGACGGTGTTGAACAATGCCAGCTCGGTCTCGGTGCCTACGTATGTGAGCGATGGTTTGGTGACTCGAACCGAGGCGGCCAAGGGGGTCGATGAGCCTTGAGGTGTTATCAAAATCGAAAGCGAACCGGCCAGGTCATTCGGAATTACGATTCCCGAAATCTTAGTTCCCGAGTCGGTGCTCGTATAGGACTGAGCTGCCTGTTGACCAACCTTCAAGGTGCCGCTCGCACCAAAACCGAGACCGGTAATGGTGACGGTGCGACCGGCCTCGTCAGCCGTCGATGCAACCGTGGATGGGCTTACCGACTTCACGGCAGCAATCGGCTTATAGGTATAAGCGTTCGCTACTACTGTCTGCCCGGTAGCAGAGGACACGGTGACCGAAACAGCGCCCGCAGAACCGGCGGGAACTTTCACTTCGATCGAAGAAGCACTTGCCGAGACCACGTCGGCGTGGTTAAGACCAAACATGACACCTACGGTGTTCGGAGAAGCGACGTTGCCGACGGCGATGGTTAGTGTTTCTCCACCAGAGGTGAGTCCCTCGGTCGAAGAAAGTGCTCCCACTGTTGGGTTCTGTGTGGATGCCACGACATCGATAGTTGCCGGTGTGGTGTTAGCACCTCCGCCGCTAGACGAAATAACGGTGACAAGCTGGGCTCCAAGGGGCAAGTCGGCAGGAACAGTCACGATCAGCTCATCGTCTGAGACTCTGACAACCTTTGGAGCCTTTTTGCCACCGATGGTCACCGTTGGTGTTCCGGAAAGACCAAAGTTGTGACCGGTTATGGTCAGTCGTGAACCACCGGTTGCAGCCACCGAGGTTTCGCTAAAAGCAGTGACTTCTGGAGTGGCTCCGTAGACAAACGTGGCGGCAACTTTTACGGCCCCATTTCCATTGTCAACCGTTACGGTCTTTACTCCCGTTGAGGTTCCCTCTGGCACAAGACCCGTGACCCACTGCTGAAGGGGCTTGCCGGTGAGGTAGTCAATTACTTCACCACACCAGTCGCCATTTTGGTACTGAATGTTGGTGAGCGGCTTGCCGTCGATTTTGACCTCTACGGTATTTGGCCAAACCGACTGATTGCAGAGGTTATAACCAGAAACCTTAACTCGCTTGCCTCCCGCGATATCCGATTTGGCAGGGGAGATCGAAACCGAAGTGGGGGCAACAGGCTTCCAGTTGACGGTCTTGGTGAGCAAAGGCACGAAAGTCGATGTGTCGGCAACCGGGTCATAGCGCCAGAAACCGGCCTCAAGGGTCTTCTTTCCAGCTACCTTGAACGATGCGGGCCGGTTGTACATGTCGAGGAGTCCACCCCAAACTCCGGGGTCTCCTGGCTTCATAGATGAGTTCGGATAGCCCCAGAATTCAAGATATTCGTTTGAAGCGGAGTCTCTGAGGCGAACGCTGAGTCCGCCGGCTGCATAGAGCCCCGAACCACGAAGCGTGAGTGTAGAGCCGCTGGTTAGGGTGGTTGGGTGTTCGGCGCTGTCTACGGTTACCAGCTCAGAGTAGGCAAAATCGGCTGTTGCTGGCGATTCAGAACCCATGTAAGTCCACTCATTGTTCGAGCGCATAAGTCCGTCACAGCGGTTGGCAATGCTGACCTCAGCGCTGCCCGTGAACTCGTTGATGGGAGCGTAAGGAAGCATGGTCGTTAATGTGGTGATACCCGAGGCATCAGCCGTTGGAGCGGTTTCTTGGTTGTAGTTGATCCACGCGGTGCTGACCCGCTTTTCTTTTGTTGTCGGATCCACGCTTGTAAACATGAGCATGGCGTAGCAGGTAACCGAGGTGTGACCCTCGGTGTAGTAACTGCCCAGGTTTATGTTCTTGACTCGAACCGTAACCGGTTTTCCACCGATCCAAGGACCGGTGTTGGTCGAAATCGACAGAAGTTCCGGGGTCGCAAGAACCTGGTTGCTGATGTTCACCTTGTAGTGCTTCTTGGTGACACCATCCTGAGCGGTGACCTCGATGTCGAGCATGCTGACTTTTGGCTCAAGCATCACCGTGTATGGAGTCGCACTCAAAGCGGTTCCGGTGACCCCATCGATGGTCACCTTCATCGTGGCAAGAGGGTCTGAGAGAGTGGCGTTCACATCCAACGTGTCGGCCACGGTAGCTAGTTGGTAAGTCGTGATGTCTTT
Organism: Actinomycetota bacterium; assembly: GCA_041169265.1. GTDB lineage: Bacteria > Actinomycetota > Actinomycetes > Actinomycetales > Microbacteriaceae > Rhodoluna. The sequence continues at coordinate 1,490 of JBEEJJ010000050.1, read as the reverse complement.
GTTGAACCCGGGGTAGATGCCACTGGAGTCGCGACGACCGTAGTAGTCGTAATAGTTCTGGCTTCCAAAGCTAAGTGCCGTGAGGTTGGCATCGCTAGCCAACGGGTCGGCGTTAGCCGGACTAACCGGCCCCGTGAAGAATGCTGCAAGCAGCGCGATAAAAGTTGTGATTCCGACCAATGATTTCTTCACTGCGGCTCCCCTAATGTGAGCGCGGGAGAACGTTCCCACTGCCTGAACTCTACGCCTGTTTGGCCTGCGAATAGCAAGGAACGCCCAAATGAGCCACTTCTGTAACTAAAAGTTCACATTAAGCGTGCTCAAGCGTCTTCTCGGCCAGGTAGCTCTTATGCCGACCGAGAACCGCCGAAAAGAGACCGATCGGCTTGGGCCAGAGACTTATTTGACGCTTATTTCGGGTTGCGGATTGCCTTCAGCCAGTCAGACGCCGACTCGAACTCAGGGTTCGAGTTGTTGCCTTCGTGCTGTGACTTCTGCTTGTCGGCTCGTGGGTAAGAACCGAGGTAGACCACGTTCGGGCTGAAGCGGTGCAAACCCATCAACGCTTCTGCCACGGCCGAGTCATCGACGTGACCCTGAACATCGATGTTGAAGCGGTAGCGGCCGAGGCGGTCGCCGATTGGGCGTGACTCGATGCGGCTTAGGTTGACTCCGCGTGCGGCAAACTGCTCGAGCATCTCTAACAGCGCACCGGGACGATCGCTCGGCAGTTCGACAATTACCGAAGTCTTGTCACGGCCGGTTCGTGCCGGAGCCTTTGCAGCCAAGCCGATCTCGATGAATCGGGTCTGAGCGTTGCGGTTGTCACCGATGTTGCGGGCGAGCACTGCCAACTTGTAGTGGCTGGTGATACTCGGTGCCGCGATGGCGGCTTGCGCGACGTCGGTTTCGAGCAGCCCCGCCGCAGCGGCAGCGGTCGAGGTGGCTGGCAGGTGCGAGTGCTTGGGCAGGTGCTCGGCCAGCCAACCGCGGCACTGCGCGTAGGCGACCGGGTGGGTTGCCACGGTTTGAACATCCGCCAATTTAACCCCAGGGCGGGAAACGAGATTAAAAGTGACCGGCACGAGATATTCGCCGAAGATGCGAATGTCGGTGCTGTTGGCGAGCGCGTCTAGAGTCGCCGAAACGCCGCCCTCGATCGAGTTTTCAACGGGGACGATGGCTCGAGTTGCACGACCAGCAAGAACATCATCGATCGCCTCGGTGACAGACGAAACCGGCTTGTGCGCGGCACCCTTAGCAGCCTTGACCTGGGCGAGCGCGAGCTCGGTAAACGTTCCGACTGGCCCTAAGAACGAATAGACCTTTTTCGAAGAGTTACGCGCTGAAGATGACATAGATAAAGGGTAGCGACCAAAATGGTTCTATGAGTGAACGAGCAGGCCAATTAGCCCAGGCACAAGACCTTGTCGACATCGAAAAACTGTTGGCGGCCTATTTCGAGATTCATCCCGACGTGAATAACCCCG
>JBEEJJ010000049.1:0-8468 GCA_041169265.1 Actinomycetota bacterium | reverse complement strand
CACTCCAACTTCAAAAAGGTGCCAGGCTACTCGCACACGATCTGCGCGAGCATCAACGATGAGGTTGTGCACGGCATCCCGTCGGCCAACCGCGTGCTTCAAGCGGGCGACATCGTCTCGATCGACTGCGGTGCCGAAACGGCTGACGGCTGGAACGGAGACGCTGCAATCACCGTGATCGTGCCGGGCGGCGAGGATGCTGGCGTCGACGCATCCGTGCTGAAACGCCGTGAGCAAACCTCCGCCGTGTGCGAGGGGTCGCTCTGGGCTGGAATCGCAGCGCTGGCCGGGGCAAAAAAGCTCAACGAAGTCGGCACTGCGATCGAAAAGTTCATCTATTCGGCGGGCCGCTACGGCATTCTCGAGGATTACATCGGCCACGGAATCGGTCGTTCGATGCACGAAGATCCACCGGTTTTCAACTACAAGACTCGCTTTTCTGGCCCAGAAGTTCAACCTGGCCTTTGCATCGCGATTGAACCGATGATCACCGCCGGCAGCCCCAAGGTGAAGGTGCTCGACGATGAATGGACGGTCAGCGCCAAGGATGGTTCCGACTCGTCACACTGGGAGCACAGCATTGCCGTTCACGAGCACGGCATCTGGGTTTTGACGGAGTGGGATGGGGGAGCCGCCGAGCTCGCCGTCTACGGCATCGTTCCGGTCGATCCGCGAAAGATTAATTAGCAAATTTCGCCGAATATCCGTAGGATTGAACTTCGGTGTTTCTACACGCAATCCCTAAATCAAGGTTTGGGTTTTTTGCGTGCGTTTGGAGCGCCAAACCAGCAACGTAGATAAGTGAGTTTATGGCCAACAAAGACGGTGTCATCGAGATCGAAGGCACAGTGGTTGAGGCTCTACCCAACGCAATGTTCCGGGTTGAGCTGACCAATGGTCACAAAGTCCTTGCGCACATCTCAGGCAAGATGCGCCAGCACTACATTCGCATCCTCCCAGAGGACCGCGTGATCGTAGAGCTCAGCACATACGACCTGACTCGTGGCCGCATCATCTACCGCTACAAGTAAAGACTTGAAAATCGGTTCGCAAGAACCCCAAACAGAAGTAAGAGACATGAAGGTTAACCCAAGCGTCAAGAAGATTTGCGACAAGTGCAAGGTCATCCGTCGCCACGGCCGCGTCATGGTGATCTGCGACAACCCACGTCACAAGCAGCGCCAGGGCTAAACGCTCTTCCACAGATTTACAACTGAATAGCAAAACAAGGCAACGCAACATCGAAGGCCGCAAAGCCCCAGATGTCACCTCCGGAGAAGGCCGGAGCCCGAGGTTCAAACCAAGGGATGCGCTGCTGAAGACCTTCTAAACAACAAGGAGAAATCCCAATGGCACGTGTTGCCGGAGCCGATATTCCAGACGCAAAACGCGTCGAAATCGCACTAACCTACGTTTACGGCATTGGTCGTACTCGCTCGGTTCAGATTCTGACCGAAACCAAGATCGACAAGAACATCCGCGTCAAGGACTTGACCGATGACCAGCTCGTCGCAATCCGTGACTACATCGAAGGCAACTACAAAGTTGAGGGTGACCTCCGCCGCGATGTAGCAGCCGACATTCGCCGCAAGGTTGAGATCGGTTCATACGAAGGTATTCGCCACCGCAAGGGACTCCCAGTTCGCGGTCAGCGCACCAAGACCAACGCTCGCACCCGCAAGGGCCCGAAGCGCACCGTGGCCGGCAAGAAGAAGGCGGCACGCAAGTAGCCCCGGCTCTCGCGTCCACTCTGACTAGAAGAATTTAGGAGAAAGCACACATGGCAGCACCTAAGGCTAAGGCCGGTACCGCAGCACGCAAGCCGCGTCGCAAAGAGAAGAAGAACATCACCGTTGGTCAGGCTCACATCAAGTCGACCTTCAACAACACCATCGTTTCGATCACCGACTCAACCGGTGCCGTTATCTCGTGGTCGTCGTCGGGTGACGTTGGTTACAAGGGCTCGCGCAAGTCGACCCCGTTTGCAGCTCAGCTAGCCGCCGAGTCGGCAGCTCGCAAGGCTCAGGAGCACGGACTCAAGAAGGTTGACGTTTTCGTCAAGGGTCCTGGTTCGGGCAAAGACACTGCAATCCGTTCGCTTGCAGCAGCAGGTCTCGAGGTTGGTTCGATCAGCGATGTGACGCCACAGGCTCACAACGGATGCCGTCCGCCAAAGCGTCGCCGCATCTAACGCACCTCGCACTCAAGCTTCATCCAGTTTCAAAACTCAACTGAATAAAGCCGCGTAGTGGCCACTACTCGGCAAAACCCAACACTAGGTATCAAATAGCGGATGCCTACGAAAGGAAACAACAGTGCTAATTGCACAGCGCCCAACCCTGCACGAAGAGAAGATTTCTGACACCCGTTCGCGCTTCACGCTCGACCCACTGGAGCCTGGCTTCGGTTACACCCTCGGAAACTCGCTCCGTCGCACCCTGCTTTCGTCGATTCCTGGCGCAGCAGTGACCCACGTTCGATTCGCTGGAGCTCTTCACGAGTTCAGCACCATCGACGGTGTCAAAGAAGATGTCACCGAGATCATCCTGAACCTAAAGGAACTCGTAGTTTCGTCTGAGAACGATGAGCCAGTTGTTGCTCGCCTCACCAAGTCGGGCGCCGGTGCTGTCACCGCTGCCGACATTCAGGTTCCTGCCGGTGTCGAGATTCACAACGGCGACCTAGTCATCGCAAACATCAACTCCAAGGCAAAGTTCGAGGTCGAGCTCATCATCGAGCGCGGTCGCGGATACGTTCAGGCAGCCCAGAACCGCTCGCAGGGCGAAGAAGCCGGCCTCATTCCGGTCGACTCGATCTACTCGCCAGTTCTCAAGGTCGCCTACCGCGTCGAGGCAACTCGTGCCGGTGAGTTCACCAACTTCGACAAGCTCATTGTCGACGTCGAGACCAAGCCTTCGATCAGCCCAACCGACGCAGTTGCTTCGGCTGGTAGCACCCTTGTTGAGCTCTTCGGTCTCGCCAAGAGCCTGAACGAGGATGCCGAAGGTATCGAGCTCGGCGCAGCGCCGGTCGAGACCGTTCTGAGCCCAGAGTTGGCAATGCCAATCGAAGAGCTCGAACTGACCGTTCGCTCATACAACTGCCTGAAGCGCGAAGGCATCAACACCGTCTCGGAGCTAGTCGCTCTGACCGAAGACCAGCTGATGAACATCCGCAACTTCGGTTCAAAGTCGGTTGACGAAGTGCGCGACAAGCTCACCTCGATGGGACTCAAGTTCAAGGACAGCATCCCTGGCTTTGAGGCCGCTTACTTCAGCACCGGCGACGACTTCGCTGCCGACTTCGACGACGTAGACCAGGCCTAAGCCGCTACCAAAGAAATCCAAGGAGAAATAAATGCCTACCCCAACTAAGGGACCACGTCTTGGTGGCGGACCAGCCCACGAGCGCCTAATGCTTCGCAACTTGGCTACCTCGCTGATCAACCACGGACGCATCGAAACCACCGAGACCAAGGCCAAGCGTCTTCGTCCGGTCGCCGAGCGCCTCGTCAGCTTCGCAAAGCGCGGCGACCTGGCTTCGCGTCGTCGCGTCATGGCTCAGATCACCGACAAGGGTGCCGTTCACAAGCTCTTCACCGAGGTCGCACCTTTGGTTGCCGACCGCAACGGTGGATACACCCGAATCACCAAGCTCGGCTTCCGCAAGGGCGACAACGCTCCAATGTGTGTCATCGAACTCGTTCTCGAGCCGGTTTCGCCAAAGGTTGTCACCAAGAAGCCAAAGCTTGAAAACAGCGTCAAGGCCACCGCTGCAGCACCTGCTGAGGTCGTCGAGGCAGAAGCAGTCGAGGCAGTAGCCGACGAGGCTCCAGCCGCAGACGCAGCCGTTGAGGCCGCAGTCGAAGCCGAAGCAACCGAATCGCCAGCAGTGGTTGAAGAAGTTGCCGCCGAGGCCGAGGCTCCTGCCGAGGCAGCAGCCGAAGAAGCTCCAGCAGCCGAGGCAGAAGCCCCAGCTGAAGAAGCCTAGTCTTCACGACAAACTCATGAGCCAGCCCGTCAGCCACTCGGTTGACGGGTTGACTCGTTTTCGGGTCGATTTTGCCTATGACGGCACCGATTTCACAGGATGGGCAAAACAACCAGGCCGCCGAACGGTGCAGGGCGAACTGCTGGCCGCGATGACCACGATCTTCGGTGAAACCGACAACGACTTTGGAATGCGCGTGGCCGGACGCACCGACGCGGGTGTGCACGCAGCCAATCAGGTGGCCCATGTCGATCTCTCGGATGCCCAACTTAAGCGTCTCGGCCGAAGCAACAACATCGTGGCTCGACTCAACACGATGCTCAGCGAAGAGATCCGCATCCACGCCTTTGCGCCTGCCCCGGAAGGCTTTGATGCGCGGTTCTCGGCGATCTATCGACGCTATCGATACCAGATCAGCGACAACTTTGCGCCAAAAGATCCGCAGCAGATGCGCTACGTGCTCAACCTCACCTACGCTCTCGACCCAGTCGCGATGCATGATGCGGCTCAGTTGCTGCTCGGGCTCAACGACTTCGCGTCGTTCTGCAAGTCGCGAGAGGGTGCCACCACGATTCGCGACCTGAAGCGCATCCGGGTGAAGCGAAATTCCCAGAACATGATCGAGATTGAGCTCAAGGCCGACGCGTTCTGCCACAACATGGTGCGGTCGATTGTCGGTGCCTTGATTGCGGTTGGTGCCGGACGAGCCGACAAGGATGACCTGCGCCGCACTCTAGAACGAGCCAAGCGAGTCGAGACCTACAAGGTCGTCGAACCCAAAGGTTTGACCCTTATCGAGATCGGCTATCCGGCCGAATCGCGACTGGGCTGGCAAGCCGAACGATCGCGGGCACGACGCACCTTGGACGAGGCCTAGCAAATCTCATTTAGGGTTTGACCGAACGGCTATCTTCGGGCTAAACTTGACCCTTGTTGCTGGTATTCACCAGCGTGAAACTTGAATCCCAAAGAAGTCTTTTCTTCTGTCGCGGGTTCTTGTCCTAACCGACAGAAAAGTAGAAGGCAATTTAGAGTGCGTACTTACTCACCAAAGGCTTCCGAGCTGAAGAACGAGTGGCTGATCATCGACGCCACCGACGTAGTTCTCGGCCGTCTCGCCACCCACGCCGCAGCACTGCTTCGCGGCAAGCACAAGCCAACCTTTGCTCCTCACATGGACAACGGCGACTTCGTCATCATCATCAACGCAGAGAAGATCGCCCTCACCGGCGCAAAGCTTCTGCAGAAGAAGGCCTACCGTCACTCGGGTTACCCAGGCGGTCTGACTGCAACCACCTACGCTGAGCTTCTCGAGAAGAGCCCAGAGAAGGCAGTTGAGAAGGCAATCAAGGGCATGCTTCCACGCACCAAGCTCGGCAACGCTCAGCTCGGCAAGCTCAAGGTCTACCGCGGTGCAGAGCACCCACACGCTGCACAGCAGCCAAAGCCGTTCATCATCGACCAGGTCGCTCAGTAGTAGACCGAAAAGCACAAGGACAGAAAACTCGTGGCAAAAACCGAAGCAGCAGCAACCGAAGCCGTTGAGACTCCAACCGAGTACTCGACCGAGACTCCAGCAGCCAAGGCGGCTGACAAGGCAGCCAAGACCCGTGGCCCTCTGACCCAGCCAGGCGCAGGCCTCGGCCGTCGCAAGGAAGCCATCGCTCGCGTGCGCATCGTTCCAGGCACCGGCGTCATCAAGGTCAACGGTCGCGACCTCGCAGACTACTTCCCAAACAAGCTGCACCAGCAGTTGATCACCGACCCATTCACCGTTCTTGACCTCAAGAACCAGTACGACGTAATCGCTCGTATCAACGGTGGTGGCGTTGCTGGCCAGGCTGGCGCACTTCGTCTCGGCATCGCTCGCGCGTTGAACGAGATCGACCGCGACAACAACCGCCCTGCTCTCAAGAAGGCTGGCTTCCTCAAGCGCGACGCTCGCGTCATCGAGCGCAAGAAGGCCGGTCTCAAGAAGGCACGCAAGGCTTCGCAGTTCTCGAAGCGCTAATCCTTCGGAAACTTTCGACGGACATTCGGCTACTCTCGTAGCATGGCTCGACTTTTCGGAACCGATGGCGTTCGCGGCTTAGCCAATCGAACCCTCACCGTTGAGCTCGCCGTATCCCTAGCCCAAGCTTCAGCAATCGTGCTTGGCGAGGATGCTCGCAGCCAAGGTCTTCGTCCCAAAGCAGTTCTCGCTCGCGACCCTCGGGTCTCGGGCGAGTTTTTGTCTGCGGCCGTTGCCGCTGGGCTCGCATCCTCGGGTGTCGATGTGATGGATGCAGGTGTTTTGCCAACCCCGGGCGCGGCGTTTTTGACCGGAGACATCGCTGCCGACTTCGGCGTGATGATCTCGGCATCGCACAACGAAGCCCCAGACAACGGCATCAAGATTTTTGCGCGCGGTGGACACAAGTTGGCCGACGACGTTGAAGACCGCATCCAAGAAGCCATGCTCGACCCCAAGCTCGCACCGATCGGCGCTGGCGTTGGTCGCGTGATTCGTTTTGCCGACGCAGAAGACCGCTATCTGGTGCACCTGCTCAAGGCTCTGCCCAATCGCCTGAACGGCATCAAGGTCGTCATCGACTGTGCACACGGTGCCGCATCAGCCGTCTCGCCAGAAATCTTCAGGGATGCCGGTGCCGAAGTCATCGTGATCGGTGCCGAGCCCGACGGACTCAACATCAACCAGGGTTATGGCTCGACTCACCTCAGCGCACTTCAGGCCGCAGTCGTCGAAAACGGTGCCGACCTCGGCATCGCTCACGATGGCGACGCCGACCGTTGCCTCGCTGTAGATCACAATGGCTCGATTGTCGATGGCGACCAGATAATGGCCATCATCGCCTTGGCAGCTAAGTCGCGCGGACAACTCGCTCGCAACACTCTCGTGGCAACAGTCATGTCTAACCTTGGTCTTCGAATCGCGATGCGAGAGGCCGGCATCGAGATGCTCGAGACCGCGGTTGGTGACCGCTATGTTCTCGAGAAGATCCGCGAGGGTGGCTACACCATCGGTGGTGAGCAATCCGGTCACATCATTTTTACGCAGTGGGCCACAACCGGTGACGGAATCTTGACCGGGCTCATGCTTGCGGCCGAGGTCGTTGCTACAGGCAAGAGTCTGGCCGAACTCGCATCGGTTATGAAGGTTTATCCGCAGGTGTTGGTCAACGTGTCTGGAGTCGACAAGACTCGCGTCGACGACAACGCCGAACTTCTAGCGATTGTGCGTCAGGCAGAGGATGAGCTCAACGGCACCGGACGAGTTCTGCTTCGCGCATCCGGCACCGAGAACCTCGTTCGAGTGATGGTCGAAGCCGCGGATGCGGGCACCGCACAGTCTTGGGCAGACCGCATCGCCCGCGTGGTCGAGCGCGAGCTAGCTCTCTAACGCTCGACCCGCCCCACCTTTCAGAACCGACAACTGGAGATTTGCGTGACAGACTTTCAACTCAGCGACGAAGACACAAAAGCGCTCGCCGCATCCCTGTTCAATCGCACCTGGCAGTTGATTGACTTGGATGAGCGCACCGAGGCCGACGAACTCGAAATGATTCACTCCGCTCACGCCAGCCGCCTGCACTGGCAAAAGGTTGGCGGACCGGAGCAGTGGGCGATCGGCGAGTGGCAGTGCGCTCGCGTCTATTGCGAGGTTGGGTTCCCCGAGTCGGCGATTTTTCACGCTCAGGCCTGTCTCGAAATAGTTGAGTCGAACGAGATGCCGGTGTGGATGCACGCCTCGGTCTATGAGGTGCTGGCGCGTTCATACTGGGCCGCCGAAGATCTCGACCTGGCCAAACTCGCTCGCGGGCGTGCTCGCCAGTTGGTCGCCAAAATCGAAGACGCCGGAGAGCGCAAGGTTATCGAAGACCAGTTGGCCGAGCTTACTTTCTAGCCGCGGCGTAACTCTGGCTCGGAATCGGCTCAAACCCCGCCTAGAGCTTGCGCAGCAGCACGGTTTCGACGCGGTGGCTCGCGCCCTTGCGCAAGACGAGAGTCGCTCGTCCGCGAGTTGGCAGGATGTTCTCACGAAGGTTCGGCAGGTTGATGGTGTCCCAGATCAACTTGGCAGTCTCGAGAGCAGCCTCATAAGGCACCTCGGCATAGCGGTGAAAATACGATGCCGGATTGGTAAAGGCAGATTCGCGTAATTTCTTGAAGCGGTTCAAAAACCACTCGGTGATGTTGCCCGTTTCGGCATCGACAAAAATCTTGAAGTCGAAGTAATCGCTCAGGGCGGTTTCTTGGCCCAGGCTTGGCGGCTGAAGAACGTTGAGGCCTTCGACGATGAGAACATCTGGCGATCGAACCACAACTTTTTCGCCTTCGACGATGTCATAGGAAAGATGTGAATAAACCGGAGCTTCGACAGCATCCGCACCGCTTTTCACATCGGCCACAAACTTCAGCAGGGCCAGGCGGTCGTAAGACTCGGGAAAGCCCTTGCGAGTCATCAAACCACGGCGTTC
>JBEEJJ010000048.1:0-8493 GCA_041169265.1 Actinomycetota bacterium | reverse complement strand
TTCGGTGACGCGTCGACCAAGACGCTTTCCGGCGCGAAGGTAGAACGGAACCCCGGCCCAGCGACGAGTATTGATGTCGAGGCGCATCGCAGCATAGGTTTCGGTAACCGACTTCGGGTTCATTCCGTCTTCCTCGAGGAAGCCGGCGACCTTTTCGCCACCCTGCCAGCCGCCCGAGTACTGACCGCGAGCGGTGTATTTGCCGAGGTCTTCAGGCAGTCGAACTGCAGACAGAACCTTTTCTTTTTCGGCGCGCAAATCGGCAGCATCAAACGAAACGGGCTCTTCCATGGCCGTGAGAGCTAGCAGCTGCAGGAGGTGGTTCTGGATTACGTCTCGTGCGGCACCGATACCGTCGTAATAGCCGGCACGACCGCCAACGCCGATGTCCTCGGCCATGGTGATCTGAACGTGGTCGATGTAGTTGGCATTCCAGAGCGGTTCAAACAACTGGTTGGCAAAGCGAATAGCAAGGATGTTTTGAACTGTCTCTTTGCCTAGGTAGTGGTCAATCCTGAACACCGAGTCTGGTGGGAACACCGACTCGACCACGTCGTTGAGCTCGCGCGCGGTCTGAAGGTCGCTACCGAATGGCTTTTCGATTACGACTCGACGGAACTGGTCCTTCTTTGGTGCAGCCAAGCCCGAACGACTCAACTGCTGACACACCAACGGGAACGCCTTGGGCGGAATCGAAAGATAGAACGCGTGGTTTCCGTTGGTTCCGCGAGCCTTGTCTAGCTCGGCTATGGTCGCCTTCAAGCGGTCGAAAGCATCGTCGTCATCAAACTCACCCTGAACAAAGCGGATGCCCTTCGAGAGTTGCTCCCAGACCTCTTCACTAAACGGGGTGCGGGCGTGCTCTCGTACCGAGTCGTGCACGACCTTTGCAAAATCCTGATCTTCCCATTCGCGTCGAGCGAAGCCAACCAGAGCGAAACCCGGAGGCAATAGGCCTCGGTTTGCTAGGTCGTATACCGCCGGCATGAGTTTCTTGCGCGAAAGGTCTCCGGTCACTCCGAAGATGATCAGGCCGCTCGGACCGGCGATGCGGTTGAGGCGGCGATCTTCGGGCGCGCGAAGCGGGTTTTTTCCAGGACCCAGTTTGACTGGCATTGAGTTGGCTCCTTAGCCGATCGCGTTCTTTATGGCATTCAGCCCGGCAACGGCATCCTGCAAGGTCAAAGTCAGAACCGGACGGTCGAGAGCACCTAGCACCGAAGCGTCACCCGCCGCCTGTGAAGCAATCAACTCACCGAAGGTGAAGTCTCTTCCCGGAACAGCGATATCGGACGAACCGTTGGTCGTGATCTGCAGGAAAACACCCTGGCGTGGGCCACCCTTGTGGTACTGGCCGGTTGAGTGCAGGAAACGCGGTGCCCAGCCGAAAGTGGTCGGACGACCGGCGGCTAGGGCAATCTGGTCACGCAAGTCGGCCGCCTGAGGCAACGCTGTGCGGTCTAGGTATGCCTGAACCGACACGTAACCGTCTTCGGCGAGTTGCGAAAACAGGGCTCGCAACGCCTGACCCAGAGTTTCAGCATCCGGAATCGATAGGTTCTTGGTGCGAATCTCGACACCCTCGGAGACAAAGCGTGGAGCTTCGATCTCGGCACGCTGCTCGAGCATGCCACGAGCGGCAATCTTGGCCGATTCGACGTCGGGCTGATCGAAAGGATTGATTCCGATCAAACGGCTGGCCACGACCGTGGCAACCTCCCAGAGCAAGAACTGCGCACCGAGCGAGCCGGATACGGCAACCTCGTCGTTCCTAGCAGAAGAGGCGTCGGCAACCACACGCGCCAGCACGAGGTCGGCGGGCTTGGCCTCAACCTCCGGGCTATCGACGTCGAGCACTACCGGAAGAACGCCACGACCGATCTTTCCGGTCGACTCGGCAATCAGCTGCTCAGCCCAGTCGCCGAACCCGACGATAGGGGAGCCGTCGGCAACGATTCCGACCTTGTCGCGGAAACCTTGGGTCGAAACCGTGCGAGCCAAAATGGCACCGAGCTGCAGTCCCGGGTTCGAAGCGTCATCCTTGCTCAGCAACTCGGCTGCCGCCAGGGCATCGGACAGAAGCTCTTGAATGTCGGCACCGGCCAGACCCGAAGGCACCAGACCAAATGCGGTGAGGGCCGAGTAGCGTCCACCGACGGTTGGGTCAGCGTTGAAGATTCGGTAGCCGTCTGCCTTGGCTGCCGCTTCCATCGGGCTACCTGGGTCGGTCACGATCACAATGCGGTCGGTCTTGTCGATGCCGGCATCGGTGAAAGCCTGCTCGAAGACGCGTTTCTGTGAGTCGGTCTCGACCGTCGACCCACTCTTTGACGAAACGATGACGGCTGTGCGGTTGATGTCACCGGCTAGGGCAGCACCTACCTGGGCTGGATCGGTCGAGTCGAGCACAACGAGGTTTACTCCAGCAGTGCTGGTGATCACCTCGGGTGCGAGCGAGGATCCACCCATGCCGCAGAGCACGAACCGGTCGACGCCCTTGGCTGCAAATTCGTCGCGAAGAGCGAGGATGCCCGCAACCAGCGGTTGAGAGTCAGAAGCCGAGGTTACCCAGCCGAGACGCTTTGACGACTCGTCCTCGGCGTCTTTGCCCCAGAGGGTGAAATCTTTTGAGAAGAGGCGGCTGGCGACCTTGTCGGCCACCAGTTCGTCGATTACACCGGCTACGGCGGCCTCGGTTAGCGAGGAAAGTGCGACCTTGATCGTCATTTACTTAGCGTTCTCCAGAGCGGTTGCGACCGTGTCGACTAGCTCGCCCCAAGAAACGATGAACTTGTCAACGCCTTCGGTTTCAAGCTTTTCGGTGACATCGTCGTATGAAACACCAACGGCCGACACTGCGAGCAGAATCATCTTGGCTTCTTCATACTTGCCACGGATGCTGTCGGCAGGAACCACACCGTGGTCGAACACGGCCTCCATGGTCTTTTCAGGCATGGTGTTTACGAGTTCTGGAGCGACCAGCTCTGTGACATACAGGGTGTCACTGAGTGCTGGATCCTTGACGCCCGTGGAGGCCATCAACGGGCGCTGCTTGTTTGCTCCGGCTGCAGCCAGCTCCGACCAACGTTCAACGGCGAACTCCTGCTCGAAAACTTCGTAGGCAAGACGTGCGTTGGCAAGAGCAGCCTTCGACTTAAGCGAAAGCGCGTCTGCGGTGGCAATGGCAGTTAGGCGTGCGTCGATTTCGCTGTCAACGCGCGAAACGAAGAACGAAGCCACCGAGTGAATCTTGCTGATGTCATGGCCGTTTGCCTTGGCCTGCTCAACACCGGCGATGTAGGCGGCAATGACTTCGCGGTAGCGCTGCAGCGAGAAGATCAGAGTGACGTTGACGCTGATTCCCTCGGCGATGACAGCGGTGATGGCAGCCAGACCAGGCTTGGTGGCTGGAATCTTGATCATCACGTTCTCGCGGTTGACCTTGGCGAAAAGTTCCTTGGCTTGCTTTACGGTGCCTTCGGTGTCATTGGCCAGGCCAGGTTCTACCTCGATCGAAACTCGTCCGTCAAAACCGTTCGATTCGGCATAAACGCCAGCAAAGATGTCGCATGCTTCGGCAACATCCTGTGTGGTGATTTCGAAAATTGCATCGGTGGTGTTGACACCCTTGGCGGCAAGTTCGGCAACCTGCTCGGCGTATGCCTCGCCCTTGGCCAGCGCGCCGGCAAAGATGGTCGGATTGGTGGTAACGCCCGAAACCGAGCGGCTGCTAATCAGCTGCTCGAGCGCACCGGAGCGAATGCGGGATCGCGATAGGTCATCGAGCCAGATGCTAACGCCGTTGGCGGCGAGTTGTGCGAGTGGACTAGTCATGATTTTCTTTCTAAGTTTTGGGGGATTAGAGGCTTTTGATGGAATCGTGCGCGGCGGCGACCACGTTTTCGACGGTCATTCCGAACTCACGGAACAGGGTCTTGTAGTCGGCCGAAGCACCGAAGTGCTCGATCGACACCGAGCGGCCGAAGCCGCCAACGTATTTCGACCAGCCGAGCGCGAGGCCGGCTTCGACCGAGACTCGAGCCTTCACCGAACTTGGCAATACCGATTCGCGGTATTCGGCCGACTGCTCGTCGAACCACTCGAGACATGGAGCCGAGACCACGCGCGTTGCGATTCCCTGGGCCTCCAGTTGCTCGCGTGCGGCAACGGCTAGTTGCACTTCCGAACCGGTGGCAATCAAAATCACTTCGGGCTTGGCGTTGGAAGCCTCAGCCAAAACGTATGCACCCTTGCTGGTGTGACTTGCAGGGGCGAAGGTCACGCCGGTGGCATCCGCGCTTGCTCGATCAAAGACTGGCAGGTTCTGACGCGAAAGTGCGATGCCCGCCGGGTTGTTGCGGCGCTCGAGGATGGTCTTCCAGGCATAAGCAGTTTCGTTGGCGTCGGCCGGACGAACCATGTCTAGGTTCGGAATGGCACGCAGCGAGGCAATCTGCTCGATTGGCTGGTGGGTCGGGCCGTCTTCGCCTAGCGCGACTGAGTCGTGAGTCCAGACGAAGATCGACGGAACGCCCATCAGGGCGGCCAAGCGAACCGCTGGACGCATGTAATCGCTGAAGATCAAGAACGTTCCACCGAAAACACGGGTCTTGCCGTGCAGAGCGATGCCGTTCAGAATCGAGCCCATGGCGTGCTCACGGATGCCGAAGTGAAGCACGCGCCCATACTTGTCTCCGGTCCACTCGTGTGTCGACCATTCGGCCGGAACAAATGACTTCGCTCCGTTGATGGTGGTGAGGTTCGATTCGGCTAGGTCAGCCGAGCCGCCCCAAAGCTCTGGCATTACCGAGGCAATCGCGTTGATCACCTTTCCGGATGCGGCACGCGTGGCAATCTCGACGCCCGGCTCGAACACCGGCAGGGCCGCCTCGAGTTCGGCAGGAGTCTCGCCACGTTCCATGCGGTCGAGGAGTGCCTTTTTCTGCGGGTTGGCAGCGGCCCAAGCGTCAAACTTCGCCTGCCATTCTGCGCGAGCCTCGTCTGCATGTGCCTGGTAGCCACGGGTGTGAGCTAGAACGTCTTCGTCGACCTGAAAGTTTTGCTCAGGGTCGAAGCCAAGAACCTGCTTTAGTCCGGCAACTTCTTCAGCGCCGAGCTTCGAACCGTGAACCTTGCCCGAACCTTGCTTGGTTGGCGAAGGCCATCCGATGATCGTGCGCAGAGTGATCAGCGACGGCTTGTCGGTGACCGACTTGGCCTTTTCGATGGCGTCGAACAGTTCGCGAACATCCTCGACGTAGTTGCCAGTCTTCTTCCAGTCGACCACCTGAGTGTGCCAACCGTATGACTGGTAGCGAGCGGTTAGGTCTTCGGTGAAGGCGATGTTGGTGTCGTCTTCGATCGAAATCTGGTTGGAGTCATAAATGACCACGAGGTTGCCGAGCTTTTGGTGACCGGCCAGGGATGCGGCTTCCGAGGTCACACCTTCCTGCATGTCACCGTCACCGGCAACAACATAGACGAAGTGATCGAACGGGCTCTGACCCTCGGGTGCTTCGGCGTCAAAAAGACCGCGCTCGAAGCGCGAGGCATAAGCGAAACCGGTTGCCGAGGCTAGACCCTGTCCTAGAGGACCGGTGGTGATTTCAACACCCTTGGTGTGTCCATACTCCGGGTGGCCGGGAGTCGCCGAACCCCAGGTACGAAGAGCCTTGAGGTCGTCGAGCTCGAGTCCGTATCCGTGAAGGAACAACTGGTTGTAGATAGTCAGCGACGAGTGTCCGACCGAAAGAATGAAACGATCGCGGCCAAGCCAACGATCGTCTTTCGGGTCATGACGCATGACCTTGTTGAAGAGTAGATAGGCGACCGGCGCGAGACTGATGGCGGTTCCGGGGTGACCGTTACCCACCTTCTCCACGGCGTCGGCAGCCAAAACTCGTGCGGTGTTTACGGCTTTTTGGTCTAGATCCGACCACTGAAATGCTGACAAGACAGCTCCTTGAACTTGTAAAAGTGATACTCGTTATGTGTGGCGCCGTCGCCGGAAGATGAATCAAACTGGAGGCCTAAAGCGCTGCTGGATTCGTGTTCAGTCTATACCTTTTCGCCTCGGAATAACCGAGAGACACCTTGATTTAGACTTAGACAAGATGACTTCGCAAACCGAACAAAAACGTGGCCTTACGGTCGTGTCTCTGCTGGCCAAAATCAAGGCCTACTTCGCGCTAACCAAGCCTCGAGTCATCGAACTTCTTCTGATCACAACCGTTCCGACCATGATTCTCGCCAAGGGTGGCTGGCCAGATATATGGCTTGTGCTGGCAACCCTGGTTGGCGGTGCCCTTTCGGCTGGTTCGGCGAACGCTTTCAACTGCTACATTGACGCCGACATAGACAAAATCATGGGACGAACCAAGAACCGCCCTTTGGTCACGGGTGAGTTGAGCAAGACCGAAGCACTTTGGTTCGCTTGGCTCGTTGGAGTCGGCTCCGTGGTTTGGCTATGGGTGTTTGCCAACTGGCTTGCTGCGATTCTGTCGCTGAGCGCGATTCTCTTCTACGTTTTGATCTACACGATGCTGCTCAAGCGCCGCACGCCACAGAACATCGTCTGGGGAGGTGCAGCGGGAGCCATGCCGGTGCTGATCGGATGGGCGGCTGTCACCGGTTCGCTGAGCGTAGCCGCCTGGTTGTTGTTCTTGGTCATCTTTCTCTGGACTCCTCCGCACTATTGGCCGCTGTCAATGCGTTACCGCGAGGACTACTCGGCGGCCGGGGTTCCGATGCTCCCGGTGGTGCGCAAACCCCAGACCGTGGGCATTCAGATCGCGCTTTACAGCTGGGCGCTGGGCGCCTCGTCCCTGCTTTTGATTCCGGCCGCCAACATGGGTTGGATTTACACCGTTGCTGCGGTTGCCTGTGGAATCTGGTTCTTGAGCGACGCGACCAAGCTCTATATCGAAAGCAAGTCAAACGAGCCAAAGAACCCGATGAGGCTTTTCCACGGCTCGATTAGCTACCTAACGATTTTGTTCGTGGCAGTCGCGGTCGACCCGCTGCTACATTTCGCGCTCTAGAGCGACTTGAGCTCTTCGAGCCTGGCCAGGGATTCGTTGCGCTCGGTTGAGTGGTCGACTATAGGCAGGGGATAGCCAGCCGAGTCAAACCCGACCGTAAGCCAGGGTTCGTGCACGGCAACTCCCGCGATGTGACGCAGTTCAGGCACATACTTGCGCACGTAATCGCCGTTCGGATCAAACTTCAAACCCTGCAAAATCGGGTTGAAAACCCGATAGTAGGGGGATGCATCGGTGCCGCAGCCTGCGGTCCACTGCCAGCCGTGAGCATTTGATGCCGGGTCGAAGTCGGTGAGCCAGGTTTCAAACCAGTCCGCACCACGTTGCCACTCGAGGTGAAGATCTTTCACTAAGAACGAAGCCACGATCATTCGCACGCGATTGTGAACCCAACCCTCGGCGATCAGTTGGCGCATCCCAGCATCGACCATCGGATAGCCGGTGCGGCCTTCTTTCCAAGCTCGAAGCCTGCTCTCACCGAGTTCTGTGCCGTCGTCGTAACGCATCTTGGCGAAGCGGGGCTCGAGATAGTCGGTCAGCGAGTTCGGGTTGTGCCAGAGCACATCGGCATAAAACTCACGCCAAGCTAGCTCCTTGGCAAAGGTAACTTCACCGTTCGACTGCCCCAGGTGGGCGAGGATGGTGCGCGGGTGTATCTCGCCGTGTGCAAGAGCATGGCTCAGATGACTCGTGCCAGCGAGATCTGCCCGGTTTCGCTCTTCCTGATATCCCGCGAGCGCACCTCGGTCGATGAAACGCTGCAGTGTCCTTAGGGCAAACGCTTCACCAGCACGGATGCGGCGACCCGAGGTTGCGACTCCGGCAAACTCTATGGGATAGGCGGGGGAGTCGAAGCCCTGGTGTTCGCTGGCTCGGCGCCAAATCGCGCCTGCTTGGAGTTCGACGGGTGCTTGCCAAGCCAGTTCGTTCCAACCCTTGTAGAACGGGGTGTAAACGCGATAGGGAGTGCCGTCAGGCTTTCGTACCTTGCCCGGCGCGACGGCATAGTTGCCTGGGCCAACCGTGAGTTTTAGTCCGGCTGCCTCAAGATCGACCCGAGCCTTTTTCATGAAGGCCACCGAACGGGTGTCGTATGCCGCGCTCACGAACACCTCGCTGATCGCCTCACGAGCGGCGATGGACTTTATGCCGGCAATCGGATCCGCCAATACGGTCAGCTGGTCGCCGATGCTTTCGTTCAACTCGCGCCAAGACTGAATCAGCGACTCTTGACGAGTGGGTGACAGTTCCTGCGCATGCAGATAATCGCGAGCGCTAACCACTGCGAATACTCGCCCGTCAGTCTGCTTCGCTGCCGCGATGGCCTGGTTTAGCGCTGGGTGATCCTGCAACCGCAGGTCACGTCTAAACCAGAAGATGGTTGCCACTATTGCACCGCTGGAGCTTTAGTGAGAACTCGTTGCAGAGTGAGCAACGCAATCGCCGTGGATGC
>JBEEJJ010000047.1:0-8518 GCA_041169265.1 Actinomycetota bacterium | reverse complement strand
CTTTATCGACATGGTTCTCGAATCAAACCGCGATTTGGTGCTGCGACGCCTTATGGAGTGCCTCAGCCGCGACCGCACAAAGCACCAGGTAGCCGAGGTCACTTCGCTCGGGCTCGTCCAGATGACCCGAAAGAAGTTGGGTCTCGGACTATTGGAAACCTTTAGCGAGGCCTGTGAGGCCTGTGCTGGACGAGGAATCATCGTTCACAACGAACCACACATGCGCGCCAAGGGCAACTCCGAGCCGATTCAAAAGAGCGAGCGTTCCGAGAAGAAGGACAAGCGCAAGGCTGCCAAGCAAGAAGTTGCAAAGGTTGTCACTCCTGAGCGCGCCAGCGAAATCAACAGCGTTGTGGCCAAGATCGCGGCGTCAACCATTGCCGCGCATGAGGCGGCAGGCGAAGAGTCGCTCATCCCCGTGGTCAAACACGAGGATGCCGAAGCAACGCCAAGCGTCGAAGCTTCATCGAGCGACCAAGCATCGGAAGTTCCTGCCGTCGCTGTCTTGGATGCGGTGCTCGAAGCGCTTCCAGAACCGACACCTCCCGGCCAATCGAGACGCAAAGGCCGCCGTGTCACCACGGCAACGATCACAACCGGAATCGAATCGGAAAACACTGACTAAATTGGTTTGACCGAGGCGGACAATCAGGGTAAACTCGAACCTTGTTGCCCGCCGTGTCTCGGTGGAGCCAAAAAAGTCTTCTAACAAAGGGTAGATCTGTGGTTTACGCAGTAGTCCGCGCAGGCGGCCGTCAAGAGAAGGTGTCTGTAGGCACCATCGTTACGCTTGACCGCGTCCAAGGCGACGCCAATGGCAAAATTCAGCTTCCAGCTATCTTGCTGGTAGATGGCGACAAGGTCACCACCGACGCAGCGGCGTTGGCTAAGGTGAAGGTCACCGCAGAGGTTCTAGGCGACCTACGTGGACCAAAGATCGTCATCCAGAAGTACAAGAACAAGACCGGTTACAAGAAGCGCCAGGGTCACCGTCAAGACCTGACCCGCGTTCAGATCACCGAGATCAAGTAAAGGACTAACGCAAAATGGCATCCAAAAAAGGTGTTAGCTCAACCAGAAACGGTCGCGACTCGAACGCCCAGCGTCTCGGTGTGAAGCGTTACGCTGGTCAAATCGTCAGCGCCGGCGAGATCATCGTGCGTCAGCGTGGAACTCACTTCCACCCGGGTTCGAACGTAGGCAAAGGTAAAGACGACACTCTGTTCGCTCTCGCTGCCGGAACCGTAGAGTTCGGAACCAAGGGCGGACGCCGCGTCGTCAACATCGTTGAGGCCGCCTAAACCGCAATCTTCTTGAGAAGGCGAGCCTCTGGCTCGCCTTCTCTTATTTCAGGCTCAATCAGAGAGGAACCGACATGGTCACATTTGTGGATCAGGTGACTCTGCACGTTCGAGCCGGTGACGGTGGAGACGGTTGTGTCTCGGTACACCGTGAAAAATTCAAACCTCTGGGCGGACCAGACGGCGCTGATGGTGGTCGCGGTGGGTCTATTAGCCTGATTGCCGATTCTTCGGTTACGACTCTTCTAGATTTCCATTTTCATCCGCACCGAGCCGCTGGTGACGGTGGCGATGGCGCTGGTGACTACCGCAACGGACACAACGGCGAGAACCTCGTTCTGCCCGTACCGATTGGCACGGTTGTCAAGGATGCCCGCGGCAAGCTAATCGCAGACCTCGACGAATCCGGCATGGAACTGGTAATCGCCGAAGGTGGTCAGGGTGGGCTTGGAAACGCTGCACTCGCATCCTCGAAGCGCAAGGCCCCGGGCTTCGCCCTGCTAGGTGTGCCCGGTTGGCGTGGCGACATCATTCTCGAACTCAAGACGGTCGCCGATGTCGCTCTGGTTGGCTACCCGAGCGCTGGCAAGTCGAGCCTCATTGCAGCTATGTCGGCAGCACGTCCGAAGATTGCCGATTACCCATTTACGACCCTTCACCCAAATCTCGGTGTCGTTCAAGCGGGAGATGTTCGCTACACGATTGCCGATGTTCCTGGGCTCATCGAAGGCGCATCCGAGGGCAAGGGACTCGGTCTTGAATTTCTGCGTCATGTTGAGCGATGCGCAGCTCTTTTGCATGTTCTCGATTGCGCAACTCTTGAGCCTCATCGCGACCCGATAAGTGATCTCGACAAGATTCTCAAGGAACTTGCCGCCTATGAGGTTCCCGAGGGGCAAACTCCGCTGCTTGAGCGCCCTCAGTTGATAGCGCTCAACAAAGTGGATGTGCCAGACGGCCTCGAGTTGGCGCAGTTTGTTCGCCCCGAGCTTGAAGCCCGCGGCTACCGGGTTTTCGAGATCTCGGCGGTTAGCCAGAGCGGCCTTCGTGAACTCAATTTCGCTCTTGCCCAGTTGGTGCGCGACGCACGCGAAGCGAAGGCAGCCGAACCCGCCAAGCCCCGCATAACGCTCATGCAGAAGAGACGTGACGAAGGGTCGTTCGAAATCTTCAAGGAGATGCACGGCGACGAAGAAGTCTTCCGCATCATCGGTGTCAAACCTGAAAGATGGGTCGCTCAGACACAATTCGGCAACGAAGAAGCTGTGGGCTATTTAGCAGACCGTCTCGCCAAGCTTGGTATCGAAGACGAGCTTTTCAAGAAGGGTGCCGTTGCTGGTTCGACTGTCGTAATCGGCGCTGGTGCAGGTGTCGTCTTCGACTGGGAGCCAACTATTACCAGCGCGGGCGAACTGATCGCTGGACCTCGCGGAACGGATGCGCGTTTCGACCTGAACGAACGTCGCACCACAAACCAGAGGCGCGAAGAATACAAAGCCAGGATGGACGCTAAGGCCGCCGCTCGCGAAGAATTGAGAAAAGAAGGCCAGGCTGGAATCTGGTCGGCAGCAGATCAACTTGACGAGTCAGAAAATTCTGAAGAGGAACAGTAATGTCGCAACACCGGTTCAACCTCGCGTCGGCTAAGCGTGTGGTCATAAAGGTAGGGTCCTCGTCGATCAGTGGAGACAACGCTGGTCAGTTGGGTTCTCTTGTTGCTTCGTTGGCTGCGGCCCATCAGCGGGGCACTGAAGTGATTTTGGTTTCTTCGGGTGCCATCGCTACCGGCATGCCTCTCTTGGGACTAACGCAAAAACCGGAAGACCTACCAACTTCTCAAGCTCTTGCTGCCGTTGGCCAGAGTCGCCTCATCGCTCGATACCAACAGGTATTGGAGCAGTTCGGAATTATTGCCGGCCAGGTACTTCTGACCGCGGATGACTTAGACGGCGTCGAAACCAGTACCAACGCAAAGCATGCCATGGAAAGACTGCTCGAGTTGCGCGTGCTGCCAATCGTCAACGAGAACGACACCGTGGCTACCGCCGAAATCCGCTTCGGCGACAATGACCGACTGGCGGCCCAAGTCGCTGTATTGCTCGAAGCGGATGCACTTGTCCTATTGAGCGACGTTGACGCGCTATACACCTCGCCACCTTCAATGCCGGGCGCTCAGAAAATTTCTAAAGTCGCGTTCGACGACAACCTCGAAAGCGTAGAGATCGGTGGCACCTCAACCGGTGTGGGTACTGGCGGAGCTATGACCAAGGTTTCGGCAGCCAAACTCGCAAACGCTGCCGGTGTTCCTGTGCTACTCACGAGCACCCAAAACGTATCCAAAGCGCTTTCTGCAGAGGATGTTGGCACCTGGTTCGAGGCTAAGAAGTAGGCTTAAGACATGAGTGCCCTCGACAAAATTCGTGCCGCGAAAGCTGCATCGACCACACTTGCGCAGGCAAACACGGGACTCAAGAACGCGGGTCTCGCAGCCATCTCTAAGGCATTGGTCGCAAACGCAGCCAAGATCATCGCGGCAAACGCCGAAGACCTCGCTAGGGGTGTCGAAACAGGACTTTCGGTTGGGCTTCAAGACAGACTCCGCCTAGACGACAAGCGCATAAAAGCCCTTGCCGACGCAGTCGAATTGATCATTGCTCTTCCAGACCCGATCGGCGACGTCAAGCGTGGCATGACTCTCGCAAATGGTCTAAAACTTACCCAGGTCGCCGTTCCTTTCGGTGTTGTCGGGGCTATTTATGAGGCGCGTCCAAACGTTACCGTTGACATCTCTGCGCTTGCCTTGAAGGCTGGAAACGCATCCGTTTTGCGCGGTGGATCAGCTGCTGAAAACACCAATCTCGTGTTAGTTTCGGTTATCCAAGACGCCCTGGAATCGGTCGGATTGCCTCGCGAATCCGTAGTAACCGTCGATGATTTCGGACGAGCCGGAGCAGTTGAGATGATGCAGGCGCGCGGTCTAGTCGATGTTTTGATTCCACGCGGAAGCGCGTCACTCATTAAGGCCGTTGTCGAGGAATCCAAGGTTCCGGTTATCGAAACTGGAGACGGTGTCGTACACATTTTCATCGATGAGACCGCACGACTAGATTGGGCGACCGAGATAGTCTTCAACTCAAAGGTTCAGCGTCCATCCGTGTGCAACGCGCTCGAGACCCTGCTGATTCATCGAGCCGCTTTAGACAGAATCGGCCCCAGCGTCCTTCAAAAATTGCACGAGGCCGGCGTGACCATTCACGGCGATTCAGAGATAGTTGCAAAGTTTGACTTTGCAGTTGCTGCCTCCGAAGAGGACTGGGCCGCTGAGTATTACTCTCTCGACCTAGCCGTCAAAGTCGTCGGTAACTTGGATGAGGCACTCGAGCACATTGCGAGATACTCGACCCACCACACCGAGTCGATCATTACAGATGACGTTTCGAACGCCGAACGATTCTTGTCTTCGATTGACTCGGCTGTAGTGATGGTGAACGCGGCCACTCGATTCACCGATGGCGGCGAGTTCGGTTTTGGTGCTGAGGTAGGAATCTCAACCCAGAAGTTGCACGCGAGAGGTCCGATGGGGCTTGCCGAGCTGACCAGCACCAAATGGCTGGTTCGTGGCGAAGGTCAGACCCGCGCCTAGGTTATCCTTGAGTCAGTAAGTAGGAGAACATAAATGACAAACGTTTTCGCGTCGGTTGAAGAAGCAGAGCACACCGTTAGCCTTCTAGACACGCTTCCAGTCGGGCTAGCCGCCATGGGAATCTTCATCGTCCTAGCCTTCATCACCTGGTCCTACCGCGATGTGGCGAACCGCCACGACCACAAGTCGGGCAACTCCGAGGGTCACCACTAAACCGCAAGAGCGGATTTCTTATGACCAAGGTTCGTCTCGGCGTTATGGGTGGAACCTTCGACCCCATTCACAACGGGCACCTTGTAGCAGCGAGTGAAGTTGCCTCAGCCTTCTCGCTCGACGAAGTAATCTTCGTTCCAACCGGAACACCTTGGCAGAAAGCTGAGGTTACTGCAGCCGAAGATCGCTACCTGATGTCGGTCATTGCCACGGCCGCGAATCCGCGATTCAGGGTCAGCCGTGTCGACATAGATCGTGACGGGCTCACCTACACAATCGACACTCTAAGAGACATCAAGGCGCTTTTCCCGGACGCCGAACTCTTCTTTATCACCGGTGCAGACGCCATCGCTCAGATTCTCTCCTGGAGGGACGTAGATCAGATTTGGGGTCTGGCTCACTTTGTTGCCGTTACACGTCCTGGCCACAAACTTGAGCTGCCGGCTCATCCGAGTGGAGCGATTTCCACGTTAGAGATTCCTGCGCTATCGATCTCGAGTACCGACATTCGAGCGAGGGTTGCTTCGAAGAAGCCCGTTTGGTACCTCGTTCCAGATGGTGTCGTGCAGTACATCGGTAAGCACGGACTGTACGTCGGGGGTAAGAGTGCCTAACGGGCAGCCTTATCCTGGGGCTTGGACCTTCGCTTATCCGGTCGTGCCGCCGACAGCGCAGTATTTCTCGGCTGAGACTGCAGCGCCTGTAACGCTATCTGCGGCCGCCTTGATTTCCTCTCCAACTGCGCTCGAGACTCCAACCCTTGATGCTTCGGCAGCGGAGCCATCGCTTTCGGCGAGTTCTTCCTTAGTAGAAAAGCCAAAGTTCTTCGAGCTGAAGCCAGTGGCACAGAGCGCGGTAGCCGTTTCTGTGGTCGAGCCGAAGAAAAGCGTCGAGGCAGTAGCCGAGCAGCCGGTCGAGGCAGAGCCGTTGGTGCAAACCGCAGAGGCAGAGGTGGTTTTGCATACCGAAGAAGCAGAGCCGTCGGAGGAAGTGGTTGAGGCTAGCTCGGAGCAACTTGGCGAGCCTGAGGTCTCTGAAGAACAGGTTGAATCTGACGAGAGCGATGAAGGACCGCGCTTCGAGATTTCGCCAGCATTAGTGTCTGAACCACAAACCAATTCAATTGTTATCGCCCAGCCAGAAGACCCGCTGTCGGGAGAGTTCTTCGTGGATGAAGGACACTTCGTTCGCACAGGTTCAATCGAAATCGTGCCTACACAAACGGGGGAAATTTCGATCGTCTCGGAAACCTCGGAAGCCGATTTGGCAGATGAATCCGATGCCGCCTCGAACTTCATTAGCGCGATTGCTCCTGTCACCGCATCCGAGGTAATGAATTCGCGCGAAAGCATTGCCATCTTGCCCAAATCAGGCAAGCGAGCCAAGGATTCCTCTTCGACTTCGCTGACCCTAATGATTTCGATTTTCGTGGTTGCCACCCTGGCAACCATCGCTTACTTTTTTGGCTTCTTCGGATAGGAACAGATGACCGCATCAAAACAAGCAAAGGCACTTACCGAGATTGCCGCCTTGGCAGCCATGGACAAGCTTGGTGAGAATCTAGTTGCCCTCGATGTAGCAGGACATCTTGCTCTTACTGATGTCTTCCTGCTGGTGTCTGGGCGAAATGAACGCCAAGTCGCGGCTATTTCGGACTCGATCGAAGAAAAGATGCTCGAGTACGGGCAAAAGCTTTTACGACGCGAGGGCAAGACTCTATCGCGCTGGATTCTCTTGGATTTCGGTGATGTGATCGTTCACGTGATGCACGAAGAGGACCGTATGTTCTATTCGTTAGAGCGACTCTGGAACGACTGCCCGATTCTCAAGCTGCCGTCGCCAGAGACCGCGAACTTGTAGTAATCTAGTCAAGTTGTCGCAAGACGATTCGGGCCTGTGGCGCAGCTGGTAGCGCACCTGCATGGCATGCAGGGGGTCAGGGGTTCAAGTCCCCTCAGGTCCACGATCGAACTCCCACCTCGTGTGGGAGTTTTTCGTTTCTAGCCAACCTATACTTCAAGCATGACTGCAACCTATCGGGGATACACCTTTCAACAGGTGGCCTCTGTGATCGACCATTCCGTGCTAAAACCGGACGCCACCAAGCAAGACATCATCGATGGATGCGAGGTCGCCAGGCGCTATCAAACTGCAACCTTGTGCATTCGTCCGTGTGATGTCTCGTTGGCGGCTGAACTACTTCGAGGGTCTGGAGTTGGGGTCGCGACTGTCATTGGTTTTCCGCACGGAACGACGACCACCGCTACCAAAGTTTTTGAGTCGGTTGAGGCAATTGACAACGGCGCGAATGAACTGGACATGGTGTTGAATGTTTCGGCGCTCGTCTCTGGTGACTTTGACTTCGTTAGGCGAGACATCGAGGCCGTGGTCCAGGCAGCCAAGGCGCGCCTGGCGGATTGCAGTATCAAAGTGATTTTCGAAACGGCGCTTTTGACTGCCGACCAGATAGTGAAGGCTTGCGAACTAACCGAAGAGGCCGGCGCTGACTACGTGAAAACCTCGACTGGATTTGCATCGGCCGGCGCCACCCTCGAGAACGTTCGCCTGATGAAGGCCACGGTGGGGGACAGGTTGAAAGTTAAATCGTCGGGTGGCGTCAAGACTCTGGATCAGCTCATCGACTTCATGGATGCGGGTGTTAGCCGCTCTGGTTGCTCTGCAACCGCGTCTGTGATGTCGGAATTCGAGCAAAAAGCGTCTTAGCAGCGCGGTAACTTGACTTTTCTTGTCAAGGGCTATTTACTTAAGTCGTGCTAGAAACCCAGACGCCGGTTCTTTACATTTCTCATGGCGCACCGCCCCTGCTTGACGACGAACTTTGGATGTCGCAGTTATCGAATTGGTCTGAAGAACTCGTGCGCCCAAGTGGCATTTTGATCGTGTCCGCGCACTGGGAGTCAGCTCCAATCGCTATCTCGGCCACTGCGGCAGCAACGCCTCTGATTTATGACTTCGGCGGATTCTCTCCGAGGTTCTACAACATGAAGTACGAAACACCCGATGCAGGTTGGCTTGGAGACCTCGTTGCCGACCTCATGCCAGATGGTGAGCCACTTCATCGACACCAGACTCGAGGTCTTGATCATGGAGCTTGGGTGCCCCTGAAGGTGATGTACCCAGAAGCCGACATTCCGGTAGTTCAGCTTTCTATGCCAACGCACGATCCTTTGAAGCTCATGGAACTTGGTCGCAGGCTCGCGCCACTTCGTGACCATGGCGTTCTGATCATCGGCTCGGGCTTCATGACTCACGGTCTGCCGTTCATTCGCGATTGGCGAATCGACGCGGATGCGCCGTCTTGGTCTTCTGAGTTTGACCACTGGGCGGCAGAGGCCCTTGC
>JBEEJJ010000046.1:0-8897 GCA_041169265.1 Actinomycetota bacterium | reverse complement strand
GCGATCACACTGGGTTTCTTGTCGCTCTTCAGCTTCTGGATCATGGTTGCGCTGAACGAGGCACTTCCTTGGGATGGTCCGACCTATAGCATGGGTAGCCTCGCGCGACTATATGTTTGGGCACCATTTGGGTTCGTAATCGCCTTATTTGCCTATGAAACGCACTGAGCAACTCTCACTTTTGACCCCAGAGCAGCTGCGCGAATACAGAAAATTTGTGTGGAGAGCCGTCGGATGCGGCATAGGCCTGCTCTGGACTTTCCCGCTGTTCAGCTGGCCCACGATCTACCCGATCCTCTATGAGATCTATGGACACGACGGCAAACTCACCGGCCTAGCGATGGTGTTCGGCAGTTTCATTCCCTTGATTATCGTTGCGGCCATCTTTGCGAACCTCTCGAAGTATTTTCAGCGGAAGGCCCGCAACATTAGACTCGCGGTAATTGATAGCCACCTAGCCGGAAAAGAGCCGAACGCTTGACGAAGAAACCCAAGCAACAACTCAAAACAGCCACCACGCTCGGTGAGCTCGAGCGGCTCAGTCGCGTTGGCTCGGTCATAAGCGACCTGAAGCGCCAGACCTGGCGGGTGCTCATCCCGGCTGTGATTTATACGGCAATCTATTTGGGCGCTGCCGGCTGGGGAATCTATGCACTGATCACTCACGGCATGGATGCATTCTGGAGCACCTGGTATTTCGGCCCGCTCACCTTGGTTCTGATTTGGGGCAACGCTTTGGCAGGTCGCAAATACATCAAACCGGCCGAAATCGAGAAGCTTGAGAAAGCTGGCGACGACTTCGAGTCGGACTATTTCGAGGATGCACCGGCCGACGCGGATGCCGCAGGCACCGCATCCGCCAAAAAATCTGGTGCTCAGAAGAACTAGGACTTGATTAAGAGCGGTTCACTCGCCTAAACTTGAGCAGTTGCCATGTGCAACCTAGTTTTCGCTCAAGCCAAAACAAACCATCCAAGATTTCAGGGTTTATTGCTGGCTTGCCTAAAGGAGAAGAAATGGCAGCTTACTGTCAGGTGACACAGACTGGCCCTCAGTTCGGCCACCATGTTTCGCACGCTCAGAACAAGACCAAGCGTCGCTTCAACCCGAACATTCAGAAGAAGACCTACTTTGTTCCTTCGCTGAAGCGCAACGTAACCCTTACCCTCAGTGCTCGTGGCATCAAGGTGATTGACGCTCGTGGCATCGAGTCGGTCGTCGCCGAGCTACTTGCTCGTGGCGAGAAGATCTAAGGAGTCGAAGCTAAATGGCTAAGAAAGACAAGGACATCCGTCCGATCATCAAGCTGAAGTCGACTGCCGGCACCGGTTACACCTACGTGACCAAGAAGAACCGTCGCAACGACCCAGACCGCATCGTTCTAAAGAAGTACGACCCAGTAGTGCGCCAGCACGTTGAATTCCGCGAGGAGCGTTAATCCATGGCTAAGAAGAGCAAGATTGCCCGTAACGAGCAGCGCAAGGTTGTCGTTGAGCGCTACGCCGCTAAGCGTCTCGAGCTGAAGAAGGCCCTAGTCGACCCAAACAGCACCGACGAGCAGCGCGAAGCCGCCCGTCTCGGCCTGCAGAAGCTTCCACGCAACGCATCGCCAGTTCGTGTTCGCAGCCGCGACGCGATCGACGGTCGTCCTCGTGGTGTGCTCACCAAGTTCGGTCTGTCGCGTGTTCGTTTCCGTGACATGGCTCACAAGGGTGAGCTGCCAGGCATCACCAAGTCGTCCTGGTAAATCACAACTTTTTGAAAAGCCCGTCGGTCACCCGGCGGGTTTTTTGCTTAAATCCGCGTGGTTAAGCCAAAGTAACGCCTTCGCAACACGCCGAAACAAATAACAAGCGGATTTGCGCTGGGGGCTAGTGTGAAAGGGACAGTACGTCAAAAAACGTCTATAGTCCAGGAGGACATCATGGCTAACACCCTAAACAAGGGCGAACTCGTTGCAGCAGTTGCAGCCCACACTGGTGAGTCCCAGGCAGCCGTCAACCGCGTTGTTGACGCTCTGTTCGAGACCATCGCAAAGACCGTTGCCAAGGGCGACAAGGTCACCATCCCAGGCTGGCTTTCGGTTTCGAAGGGACACCGCTCGGCTCGCACCGGACGCAACCCTCAGACCGGCGCAACCATCCAGATTGCAGCTTCGAACACCGTAAAGGTCGCCGCAGGCAGCAAGCTGAAGGCAGCCGTCAAGTAGTCTTCACTACTCAAGCTTTAGGCGTCGACGAAAGTCGGCGCCTTTTGCTTTATCCCGAGGATGCGCGAGCGCGTGTGGCAGAGTTGACTCATGACCGACGACAACAAGCCCAAGCTCCAGTTCGACCAGCTGCTGGTTTATAGCGGCCTCGCGATCATCGCGTGTTTGTTCACAATGCCAACCGGCTTGTTCGCCCTGCCGGTCTCGATCTTTGCTCTGGTTTTGGCAATCCTGCGCCGCAGCTTCAAGCCGATTCCTGGCAAACGTTTCATTTCGCCTGGGCTTTGGTGGGGAGCGATCTACGCCTTATTCGGCATCTACAGCGCCGTGTATTTCTGGGTGAGCCCAGAGAGCGATGCCGAGCGTGCTATCAGTCAGGTCATCTCGCTGATTTTTGTTGTCGAGGTTGTTCTGCCAGGCATCATCGTGACCGTCCTCGGTTTGATTCGCACGCGCAAGGTGAACGCTGAGCTGCTTGCGGACGCCGCCAAAGATGTGGACAACCCGAACTAAACGAGGATTCGCCGTCGGCGTTTGTGCCTAGGCTTAACCCTGTGATTCTCAACCAAAAAACCTCGCGAACCGGCATCGCTGCTTCGTCGATTTTGGTTGCCGCAACAGTGGTTTCGGTGGCCGTGATTGCCGCCGTGGTTGGTTTGACCAAGCCCTATCTTTTAGGTGACCCTGGCGATGTCGTTCGTTGGGGGCTGCCTGTTGTCAAAGCCCTCGCCAACATCTCGATGGCCGGCGCCATCGGTGGTGCCGTGTTTGCCGCCTTCGCGCTAGGCGACCGCAGCCATGCGTTGCACCGAGCACACAACCTGATTGCTGCATCTGGGGTTGGTTGGGTGTTCTTCGGCTCGGTCAGCTACCTGTTCACCTACCTGTCGATCACCGGCACGACTCTTTCATTTGATGCTCAGTTCTCGGCGGGGCTAGAACTCTTTGCAACTCAGATCGCGCTCGGCCAGTCGCTCGCGCTGAACCTCGCCGGCGGCCTCGTCGTTGCGACGCTCGCCTTCGTGGTGCGCAGCATCAAGGGTTCGTTCTATATTTCGGCACTCGGGCTAGCCTCGCTGGTGCCGCTCGCGGTTTCGGGTCACGCCTCCGGCACAGCCGGGCACGCGATGGCGGTTAACGCGATCGGCATGCACCTGGTTGCTATCGTGATTTGGGTCGGTGGTCTGGTCGCCTTGATGGCGGTCTGGGGCGGCGTCGAAACCGACGAGCGTCACCGTCTCCTCAAGCGTTATTCCACGCTGGCCCTCGTCGCCTTTGTGTTGACCGCGGTCTCGGGCGTTGCTTCCTCGCTCGTGCGCGTCACGGTGCCTGAACTTTTCACCACCACTTACGGGCTACTGATTTTGGCAAAGGTTGTGGCGTTGGTTCTGCTCGGATGCTTCGGGGCGGTCTATCGTCTGAAACTGATTGGCGTGACTCCGGCCGACCTCAAGCAGCGCGTTCTCGTGGCCGTGGTTTTGGCCGAGTTAGTTGTGATGGGCGTGGCCGTTGCGCTCGCGACCGCGCTGGCTCGCACCGGTGCTCCAGCCCCGACAGACATCGTCGACGATCCGAGCCCTGCGCGCATCCTCACCGGAAGCGACCTGCCACCCGAGCTGACCGCCGACCGCTGGTTCAGCGAGTGGCGTTTCGATCTGGTCTGGTCAACAATCTGCCTGATCGCCGCGGTTGCCTATGTTTGGGGAGTCATCCGCCTGCGTCGCCGCGGCGATGTTTGGTCGCTCGCCCGCACCACATCGTGGCTGGCCGGCATCGCCCTGCTGTTCTACATCACCAACGGGGCCATCAACGCCTATCAGGAATACCTGTTCTCGGTGCACATGATCGGCCACATGCTATTGAGCATGGGCGTGCCGGTGTTGCTCGTGCCGGGCGCTCCGATCACTTTGCTTCTGCGCACCGTGACGAAGCGCACCGACGAATCTTGGGGTGTTCGCGAGTGGGTGCTCTGGGCGGTGCACACCCCTTGGGCCAAGCTGGTTTCGCATCCAATCTTCGCCGCCGTGAACTTCGCCGGCTCGCTCGTGCTCTTCTATTTCACGCCGGCCTTCTCGTGGTCGGTTCACGACCACCTCGGTCACCAGTGGATGACCGTGCACTTCTTGATCACCGGCTACCTGTTCGTGCAGGCGATTGTCGGCATCGACCCCGGCCCGCATCGACTTCCTTATCCGGTTCGTCTGATGCTGCTGATCGGCACACTCGCGTTCCACGCGTTCTTCGGTCTCGCTCTAATGGACGGCACCGCACTTCTTCTGCCCGAGTGGTATGGCGCGATGGGGCGCACCTGGGGCTCGCCTCCGCTCGCCGACCAACACGATGGTGGGGCAATCGCGTGGGGTATCGGCGAATTGCCCACCGCAGTGCTTACGATTATCGTCTCGGTGCAATGGGCCCGAGCCGACATCCGTGAATCAAAGCGTCTCGATCGCGCATCCGATCGCTCTGGCAACCAGGATCTCGAAGATTACAACGCCATGCTTGAGCGGCTAGCCAAGCGCGAGGAGCGGTAGTGGACCAGGTTTCACTGTCAGACGAACAGCTCGCCCTGTTCAAATACATCGAGGGTGAGCACTGCAACATCTTTGTCACCGGACGAGCCGGCACGGGCAAATCCACCCTGCTCAGCTATCTCGTGGAGAACACCAAGAAGAACTTTGCGGTCTGTGCACCTACCGGCGTTGCAGCGCTCAACGTTGCCGGTCAGACCATTCACTCGCTGTTCGGCCTTCCGCCCGGCTTGCTCGGCACCGAAGACGTAGCCCGCCACCTCAACAAGCGCACCCGTGAGGTTTTGCGCTCGATCGAGATGCTGGTGATCGACGAAATCTCGATGGTGTCGGCCGACTTGCTCGACGCCATGAACCGTATGCTGATTGCCGCCCGAGGCAAGAACCGTGGTCCGTTCGGTGGCGCTCAGGTCGTGATGTTCGGCGACCCATACCAGCTCGCACCGGTTCCGCCGAGCGACCCGGCCGAGCGTGGCTGGCTGGCCGAGAACTACCAGAGCAACTGGTTCTTCGACGCACACGTCTGGCGCGATGCCGACCTCGAGCGCTACGAGCTCAACGAGATCTTCAGGCAGCACGATGACGAGTTCAAGAGCATCCTGAATGCCATTCGCGACGGGTCGTGCACCCAAGAAATGCTCGACCGGCTCAACCAAGCGGGCAACCGCTTCGCTCCGCACGACGACGTGATTCGCCTCTGCACCATCAACGCCACCGTCGACCAAATCAACAGCACTCGCCTCTCGCGCCTAGGCAGCACGCCCAAGCAGTTTCAGGCGAGGTTCGCATCGGGCGACGCCCAAAGTTTCGGACGAGCCCTGCCGGTCGAGCTCAGCCTCACCCTCAAAGAGGGCGCTCAGGTGATGTTCGTCAAGAACGATGACCAGAGCAACCGCAAAACCAAAGACGGCCTCACCGTGCGACGTTGGGTCAACGGAACCATCGGTCACGTCGTGCAGATTCACAACGAAAACCACGTGTCGATCGAGGTCGATGGCGAGGTGCTCGATGTCGGCATTTCCACATGGGAGAAGATCCGCTACGAAATCGAAGAAGAATTCGACGACGCCACAGGCAAGTTCAAAGAGGTGCTGGTGCCAATCACGCTCGCCGAATACCAGCAGATTCCGCTGCGTCTAGCCTGGGCGGTCACCGTGCACAAGTCACAGGGGCAAACCTACGAAGAGGTCACCATCGACATGGGACGAGGCGCATTCAGCCCGGGCCAAACCTACGTTGCCCTCAGCCGAGTTCGTTCGCTCGACGGGCTCTATCTGACCCGACCCATCAACATGCGCGACATTCTCGTCGACCAAGACGTGCTTCGTTTCATGGGCGCGAAGCCCAACGCTGCGCTTGAGCGTTTGATTTAAGGCAGCCCGCCAACCGCGCCTTCTTGATAGTTTCCAAGTCGGTCTGAGTGACCGTTCGCGCCCAGAATCAGCGTCGGTGGCTGGTCATATCCTGAAGTCGTAAGAGATGAAAGGAAGCAACGATGACTTTTTATGATGTAACACTTTACGGAAGCAAGATCGCTGGCGGAGCCCACGGAATGTCGGCGGTGTACAAGGCACTAGACGTAGTTGACGAATGGTACGCAAAAGACCCCACGCTATTTTTCAACGAGCCAAACTGTGCCGAGTGTGCGTTGAGCGGCAAATACGAGGGCAAATACGCCTTGTATCACACGCTCTTGATCCGTGAGCAAGTCGCCCGAGACATCGAGAAGTGCGGCACATTCCTCTGGCGCAAAAAGAAGGGCATCGGCCGTCGCACTCCGGCCGAATATCTAGAGCAGATCGCTCAAGAGGCAGAAGAAACCTGGTTCACTCTCGACATCGTCGAGATTTAGTCCTGAGCTTTGCCGACCCAGCCCGGGTTCTCGGGAGTTGACTTCGGTTCGTTCGGGTCGAGCCACCAGTTGATCGGGTGCTCGACGCGTCCGGCCCACCAGAGTTCCGAGTGGCCGGTGTTCGGGTACACCGCTTCGATGTAGTCGACGCCTTCGCGATAACCCTTGTCGGCCATCCTTGCTTTGAGGTACTCCTGATAAGGCGCATAGAGAGCATCGAGCTCGATGGTTCCGCCGTCAGACCAGATTCGGTGAGTGCCGGGCTCGGGCAGGCGAGCGATGTATTCGTCGATCATCTCGTTGCCACCGAGCGGCCAGTGGGTGGAGTAGGCGAGAGCGGTGCCATAGAGCTCGGGGTATTTGATCAAACCATAGAGCGAAGTCAGCGCACCCATGCTCGAGCCACCCATTGCGGTGCGCTCGCGAGCCAGCTCGACACCGAACTCGGCAGCGATCGTCGGCAGAATCTTTTCGGCGATCAACTGGTGATAGGCGTTGCCGAGTGGGCCCTTGGTGTTCCACTCCGAAGGAATCTGCTTGGCGAGGTGTGGGCGTGCACGCCAGATGTCCTCTGGCCCATACTCGAGTCCGCGCTTAGTGCCGTCGCCGTCGACATAAGTCACACCAATGATTAGAGGCTTGCGATTGCCACGGATGCGCGAACCGCCAGGTCGCCGGTCACGAAGCGCGTCGAGTATCCCCCAGGTAGCACCGAAGGTGGAGGTGGCTGGGTCGAAGAGGTTGTGGCCGTCGTGCATGACGAGCACTGGAGTCTCGGGGCCAACATCCCCCGGCACCCACACGATCACGGGGTGGTTGTCGAAGCTGTAGGTCTTGAGCTTGCCGCCAGCCAACTCGATCTTGTGCAGGCGAAGTGAACGCATCGCCAGGAAGAGTGGAAACACGAACGCGAACGCGGTCACAAACGCTAGAGCGATGTATGCCCAAAGAAAGCGCATCTTGAGGCGGCGACCCTCGATCACGATCAAGCTCATGCCGGCGATGCCGCCGATCAGCAGGTCGAGCGAATAGACCCAGTCAACGTTGCTGGTGAAACCGTCGGCTAGGTAGTCTTCGCGGCCGAGCACGGCCAGAAAGTTGAAATACCAAGCTGTGGCCAGCCCGATAATAGAGAGAGCGAAGAAATACCACGCATTGGTTCGGTGTTGGGTCTTCATAGCTCCATCATTCCACGCTGGTTCGCGTGGCTTCTCTCAGAAATGACAACAATCTCTTTATGAAGCGTTTAGCCAATCTCGTTCTAAATCACAGCAAGTTGGTGCTGTTCGGTTTCATCGGGCTAGTGCTAGCCAGCAGCATCCTCGGTTTTCAGGCTTTCGGACTGCTCAAGGGCGGCGGCTATGACAACCCGAACGGCGATTCCACCAAGGTCACTCACGTTCTGGCCGACGAGTTTGGCGTTGACCAGGCCGAGGTTGTGGCGATTCTCGACTTTCCGCGATCGGCCGATGACCCGCTGAGCGAGACCATGGGTGCAGCCTTCGCCGACGCACTCAAAAAGAACAGTGCCGTGGATGCGGTCGACTCCTATTACTCGAAGGGACACGCTCCCTCACTCAAGAGCACCGATGGCACGGCCGTCTACTTCTTTATCAACCTCGATGACAAGGTGGTTCAGGCCAAGGTTGTCGACGAGCTGCAGGCCGAGTTCAGCTCTGGCTTCAACGACGCATCCGTTTATTTCGCCGGCATGGCGGCCGTGACCAGCGAGCTCAACTCGATCATCAAAGACGACATTACGCTCGCTGAACTCATCGCGGTTCCGCTCATGATCGTGCTGATGCTCTTCGTGTTCGGTTCCCTCGTCGCCGCTGGTTTGCCGCTAATGGTCGGTGGCCTTGCCATTGTCGGCTCATTCTTCTTCATCTGGCTTTCGACCCAGTTCACCGACACCTCGGTGTTCGGCATCAACCTGATCACCGGCATGGGTCTCGGCCTCGGCGTCGACTACGCGCTGTTGATGGTCAACCGTTTCCGAGAGGAACGTCAGTCGGGCTCGGATGTTCGCGAGGCCGTCGAGCGCACCATGCTCACCGCCGGCCGCACGGTGCTCTTCAGCGGGTTCACAGTGGCGGTTGTTCTCGGTTCGATGTTCATCTTTCCGCAGTACTTCTTGCGGTCGATGGGTTATGCAGGCCTCGTGGTTGTGGTGCTTGCGCTCGGCGCATCCCTGCTCGCGTTGCCTGCCGCTCTTCACTTGCTCGGCGACCGCGTCAACAAGTTCACCGTCTATAAGGGTGCAATCAAGCACACCGACGACGGCATTTGGGCCGACATCGCTCGC
>JBEEJJ010000045.1:0-8788 GCA_041169265.1 Actinomycetota bacterium | reverse complement strand
CCCGTCTTCACGCATGGCGCGAACGAGCAGCGTGCCGGTGACTACTCGACCAAGGGGAGTGGTGTTGAAATAAACCTTTCCTCCGGTGCGAATGTGGAACGCACCGCAGGCGATTGCAGCGAGACCCTCCTCTACTAGCGACTGGCGACAGTCAACCAGGCGACCAGCCTGAGCGCCATAGAGAGTTGCGCGCTCGGGAATCGAGTCGATATCGTCCTCGTCGTATTGGCCGAGGTTGGCGGTGTATGCGAATGGAATGGCACCTTTTTCGCGCATCCATGCGACTGCGACAGAGGTGTCGAGACCACCGGAGAAAGCGATGCCGACCTTTTCGCCGACTGGGAGAGAAGCTAAGACTTTAGACACGCCTTCTAGGTTACCCGACATGGCTTGGCGGTGCAGGTCTGAGGCAATGTCGACTCGGATCCAGTGGCCATCTGAGGTCTTGGTGTTCCCGAAAGCCCTTCTGTTGTTTGCGAAACTTCGTTCGCGGTTAGCTCGGTTGCTGCTGCGTGATGCAGTGGATGCCGCCTCCACGCGCGAAAAGCGCTCTTGCGTCGACGAGCACGATCTCACGGTCGGGATAGACCACCTCAAGTATGCGCTTGGCCACCACATCGTTCGGGTCATCAAACGAACACAAGATCACGGCTCCGTTGCAGATGTAGTGGTTTATGTAGGAGTAGTCGACCACTCCATGTTCATCTCTCAGCGCGGTAGGTGCAGGCACTCCGACCAATCGAAAGTCGGTCTGCTCCTCGAGCGTTCTGCGAACTTCGTGGCTCACAGCAAAATCGGGGTGCTCGGGGTTTTGTTGGTCGTGATAAAGAACCGTGTTCTCGTCAGCAAAGCTGGCGACGATGTCGATGTGACCCTGAGTGCCAAACTCTTCGTAGTCTCGAGTGAGACCTCGGCGAATCCAAATCGCTTTGCTTGTGCCGATCATCCTGTGGATTTCGGTTTCAACCTCGGTGCGTGACCAAGCGGGGTTGCGGCCCTTGCCAAGCTGAACGGTGTCGGTCAGCATCACCGCACCCGCGCCATTCACGTGGATGCCGCCGCCTTCGTTGACAAGCCGTGAACGAACTGATTGCACTCCGATTCGACCTGCGATAGTGGAAGCAATCCTGTCGTCGTTGTCCCAGGTTGACCACTCGCTCTGACCGCCCCAACCGTTGAAGGTCCAGTCGACGGCTAGCAGGTCGCCAGAATCGTTTTTCACGAAGGTTGGACCGATGTCGCGCATCCAGCCGTCATCTAACAACGCCTCGACTATCTCCACACGCCCATCTAGATAGTCACGAGCCAAGGCGATTTGCTCGGGATGCACGAGCATGGTCACCGGCTCGAACTCGACCACCGCGTTCGCTACGTTCGACCAAGCTCGATAGGCCTCAGCGGCTTCGTGAGTCGAATCGCCCAGCGTGTATTCGGCGTGAGGCCAGGCCATCCAGGTTCGCTCGTGGGGGGCCCATTCAGCCGGCATGCGAAGACTCACCATTCACCTGCGATTCCACCCTGAGCGCCGTCTCCGTTCTCGCCTCTAGGGTTCACAACCGGCTTGGTTAGAGCAGAGTAGGTGTCGGGTCGGCGTGTGGCCAAAAACGGAAAAAGGTCGAGCCAGTCTCTTCTTTGGTCTAGGTCTAGGTCGGCAACCAAAACTTCGTCACCTTCTCGCGCGGCTTGCACCAACACTCGACCGTATGGGTCGCTGATGAAGCTCGAGCCGTAGAAGTTTAATTTGCCTTCGTGACCCCAGCGATTCGGCACGACCATGAAGGTTCCGTTGGCGATTCCGTTGCCCACGATCACCTGACGCCAGAGCGGTTCAGTATCAAATTCGGGATGATCGGGCTCGGAGCCAATCGCGGTGGGGTAGACAAGAATCTCAGCGCCGCGCAGCGAATAGTTGCGTGCGACTTCAGGGAACCACTCATCCCAGCAGGTTGGCAGGCCGATCTTTGCCGTCGTGCCACCAAGGTGCGTTGCGTATACGGGGTACGGCTCACCATCGGCTGGCCCCGGTTCGAAGTATTTGTCTTCGTAATAGCCGGCGGTTACCGGTATGTGCAACTTCGGGGTTCTAGCCAGCAGGGTTCCATTCGGGTGAACCATGATGGCACTATTTAGTGCTCGGCCGTCCGCGGTTGATTTGTATTCGTAAAGTGACGCGTGGACGATAACACCGTGCTCAGCAGCAGCATTCGCTGCAAACGCTCTGGTGGCACCGTCTTCTAGCGATTCAGCCGAGTAGTTCGGAACAGTGGTCGGCTTGGCATCTGCGGGGTAGCGGCTTAACGTCAACTCTGGCAAGAAAACGATGGATGCGCCCGCCGAGGCTGCGAGCTCAATGCCCTCGTTCAACTTTGCTTGGTGTTCTTCTTGTGATTCGTGCCATCGCGTTTGCACCAAGGCAACTCGCACCGGCTTGCGTGTAGCTGGCTTTACGCGTGAAAGCGACTCCGTGCGTCCTGCAACTGTGAGCTTCATTCCTACTCCATCGTTTCTAGAATTTCGACCAGCAGGTGTGTGGTCGTCGCGGGGTTGACGATTGCAAATCTTGTGTTTGGTCGTCCTCGGTGTGAGCTCGGCACCACTAATCCAGTGCCAGCGTCTAGCAAGCGGTCGCTCCAAGCTTGATAGTCAGACAGTTGCCAGCCTCTTTTCTCAAAAACGACGACGCTGAGTTCGGGCTCTCGAACCAGCACCAAATCTTCGCGCCTACGAATGTATTCAGCGATTTCCACCGTGACCTGAATGTTCTGAGACACGGCCTTTCGATAAGCCGAGACACCGTGGGTGGCCAGCGAGAACCAGAGTGGCAAACCGCGCACGCGTCGAGTTAGGTTGTAGGCATAGTCGCTGGGGTTCCAGTCGCCCGATTCGGTTAGCGTGTCGAGATATTCACCGTGTTGGGTGTGTGCCGCTTTTGCTAGTTCTGGGTTTCGGTAGACCAACGCGCAAGCATCAAAAGGTGCAAACAACCACTTGTGCGGATCGACGATAAACGAGTCGCACAGTTCAGTGCCATCGAACAGGTGTTTGGTTTCTGGTGCAAGAATCGCGGCAAGCCCATAGGCTCCATCGATGTGGTACCAAAGCCCGTGCCGCTTCGCCACGTCGCCCACTTCTCGCAGCCGGTCAACGATTCCGAAATTTGTGGTTCCACCTGTTGCTACAACCGCGAAGACGCCATCCCCAGCGTCGTCGAGTGCTCTCTGCACCGCATCCCCGGTGAGGCGACCTTCACCATCGACATCCGCCTTGATTATCTCGACATCCATGACGGCTGCCGCAGATTTCAAGGACGAGTGCGCTTCGGCCGAGCAGATGAACTTCCAACGTTCTGGTCTTGCGATACCTCGGCTGGTGCGCTCGGCCAGTGCACTGTGTCTAGCTGCGACCAAAGCAGACAGGTTGCCCAGTGTTCCACCTTGAACGAAGACACCGCCTGCGGAGTCGGGAAGTCCAACCTCTCGAGCCAACCAAGAGAGCACTTCATTTTCGGCATAAACCGCGCCAGCCCCCTCCATCCACGATCCCCCGTAGATAGAAGATGCAGAAACAACCAAATCGAATAGTGTTGCTGCTTCGGTTGGCGCAGTCGGGATGAACGATACATATCCAGGATGGTCAGTCGATAGGCATGCGGGCGCTAAAACCTCTGCGAACAGCTTCAAAGCTTGGATTCCGCCGAGCCCTGACTCGGTAACGGTATTGGGCGCTTGGGCCCTCAAGAATTCGAGCGATTTGGGTGCATCGAGCGGAACGGGGTCGTAGGCCATTCGAGTTCTTGCATAGGCGAAGATGGCCTCTCTCAGAGCCTCGGTCTCTGGCGTCGAACTGTGCATGTTCGGCGTTTCTGAAAACATTTCGCTCTCCAATAAATCGGCATCGATCCTGGGGCTAGCCTATCCGAGTGATTCACCGAATATTCCTAAAGACCTAAGCCACAGGCGCCGATTTTCGGGTTTAGCCTTGGATGGTGCACACGTCCAGTTTTCGTCGAACGATGATCGCAATCTCAGCCAGTTTGGGGTTGATTGCGAGCACGCTTGCGCCTTCAGCAGCAACGGCGGCCTATAGTTGTGCCCAAACTAAGTCACTTTCGAAGTACTCATCTCGCACCACGACTCAGGTCGGTTCGGGCGTGGTCTTAGGTGAAGTGAATTTTGATCCAGGGGTTGCTAATCCAACGGTGCTCAACACCAAGGTTTCCTGGGCTAAAGGTTCGCTTGCCAAGGTTAAGTTTGTTTCAGCTCAGGCACCTGTAGGCGAAACATCGTCGCAATACAAACTTGCGGCAGATTTCTCGGCTTTGGCCTACATCAACACCGATTACTACAACGAAGGCTCGCGCTTTCCTTATTCGGCGGTGATGCGCGACGGCAAACTCACCTATGCACCCGCCCACTCCACGAATGTGGTTGCACTTGCTGAGGTGCCCTATTCAAGCTCTGGTGGATACCCCGGTTCGAGCTCGCTCAAGTCTGGAGCGTCAACGATTGTTGTCACCGGTGTTAACACCGGAGTTCTGCTCGCCACCTCGGCAGCGACAGTGCTCACCACGGAATATAGGCCGAAAACTCTGCCCGCCCACCAAGCGGCCCTGTGGGTAGACGGTGGCAAGGTCATCAAGGTTTATTCAAAACCTGCGACTTTCAAGGTGAAGACCGGCTACCTGATTCTGGCTACTGGAGCGCATGCTAACCGCATCCGTGCCCTCAAAGTTGGTGCAAAAGTAAGTTACAAACTCCCACCAATTCCCGCGCCAAGAAACGTCATGGTCTCCGACCGCATCTGGGCGGCTGGCAAGGTGACCACCGGAGGTGTTTCATTGGCAATCCGTGCGGTGAATACCGATGGGTTAAGCAACGCTGCGAATCTTTATGACTCCAACTATTCGAAGAACAGACCTACGTTGGAAGGCCGTTACACACTGGTTGTCGATGCCGAAGGCAAGCTGAAGTCAAAGTATTGGGGAGGATCCACAGTTGCCGTGCCAGACGGTGGCAAGGTGATCCAGCTCGGAAACGATGGGCTAGCACTCTATAAGGCTGCGGTCGTAGGCGCATCCGTCGAGATCACAAACGGGTATGCCAGCCGTTCGGGGTTAAGGCTGATCGAAGCTTCTGGTCGCGGTGGTGACCTCTTGGCGGCTGGCAAGACAATTCAGGTCTGCTACCCAAGAACCGAAGAAGTTCGTCCCCGCACTGCGATCGGTTGGAACAACGCAACCGGCGAAGTTTGGATTGCCACCTCGAGTTCGGGTAACTTCCTAGCCGATTTTGGTTTCAGGATGGGTGGCTCAACCATCCGACAGATGACCGAGTGGTTGCGCGAACTCGGTGCGACCGATGCGGTTTCGGTCGATGGTGGTGGTTCGACAACTTTTATGGCCAAGCTCGACGGAGCCATTCACCGAATTGACCTGCCCGACCAAGCCTGGATTCGAGAGATTCCGGTTGGCGTAGCTTTGAGTCCGCGTTAGTTCTCGGCGTCGGATGACTCTTCATTTGAATGCTGCTCTTTAGCAATTTCGGCTCTCACCGAATCCATGTCAACCGCCCGAAGGGCTGCGATCAGCTGCTCTAATGACTCGCCCGGAAGTGCACCAGCCTGATTGAAGAGCAGAACTCCGTCCCTAAACGCCATCAACGTTGGAATCGACGAAATGTTCGCCTCACCCGCGAGTTGCTGCTCGGCTTCGGTGTCAACCTTGCCAAATCTGATGTCTGGGTGTCGAGTGGATGCCTCTTCGAAAATCGGGCCGAACATGCGGCACGGGCCACACCACTCCGCCCAAAAGTCAACGATGGTGATTCCCTCACCAAGAACGGTTGACATGAAGGTTTCGTGAGTTAGGTCAGTTGTCGCCATCGGAGTTGATTCCCTTCTGAGAGTGTTGACGTTCGGCAAACTGGGCCGCAACAATTCCAAACAACACCAGAGCACCTCCAATTATCTGGGGCAAACTAAAGGTCTCACCGAGAATGATGAATCCGAAGCCGAAGGCAAAGACGGTCTCCGAGGTCGAGGCTATCCCCGCGGCTGTCGATGACAGGTGATGCATGGCTCGGTATGAAAGCCACATTGGCACAAACGAACCCATCACTGCCAACCAAATCAAGGCTAGCCAGATCGGAACAGCCGGCGCATCTTTTCCTAGCAGCGCGACACTCTGCGCGATTGGTGCTTCGTGCATCCACCACCCTGACGCGATGGCCCAAAAACCGGTGGAGACGAGCATCGAGTAGGCGAGCGTCGACATGGTGTCACGTTCTCTCAAAATGTTCTTTCCCACGATGAAGTAGTAGGTCAGAAAAGCCGCCGCGAGAAAAGCAAATAGTGCACCTAATGGGTCGATTGTTTGCGAGTTCAAAAGCCCCGAAACGATGAGTAATCCCGTCAACACGAATCCAACACCTATCCAGGTGAGTCGGCTGGCACCGCTTCTGTGCAAAAGCCAGGTTGTAAGCGGAACCCAAACGATTGCCGTGTATTCGATTAGCAGCGCTATTCCGACGGCAAGATTCGAGACCGCCTGAGAATAAGCCCACTGCATTAGTGCCACCCCAAACACGCCGAAAGCAAGCATCCGAGGCCATTCTCGGAGTTTTATTCGTAGACCGGCATGATGCGTGATTGCGACTGCGACGAATGCGAATAGGGATGTTGCAAACGACCGATAGAGCACAACCTCACTCGCGCTGAAACCGGCGGCAATGATGAGTTTTGAAGTGCTCGCATTGATGCCGAAGAGAAGTGCGCCGGTTATAGCGAAGACCGCACCTACGGTTGGGTTGCGCTGCTTCACTTGGGTCCTGTCGACGCTGGCTCTGCTTTCCAGCCTAGGCTAGAGGCATGAAGAGTTTCGTTTTAGCCGGTGGCTGTTTTTGGTGCCTCGACAGCAGTTTCATGCAGTTCAAGGGAGTTATCGACGTAGAGGTCGGTTACATGGGTGGTTCAACCTCGAACCCGAGTTATGAGGCGGTCTGCAATGGAAACACTGGGCATGCCGAAGTCGCGAGGGTGGTATTTGACGAGGCCCTAATCCCCGCCGACGTGATACTCGATATCTTCTTTACAATCCACGATCCGCGACAGTTGAATCGTCAAGGGGCGGATGTCGGAACCCAGTATCGCTCTGCGATGTTTTATGCGGATGCCGAAGAAAAAGAACTGTTCGAAGCAGCTCTGGTCAGAGCGGCGGAGCACTGGGATGGAGAAATCGTGACCGAACTTGCAGCCGCAAGCGAATTCTGGGTCGGCGAGGAGTACCACCAAGACTTCTTCGCCAAGAACCCCAACCAGGGATACTGCAACGCTGTTGTAGCCCCAAAGATGGCTAAAGCGCGTTCCGGCTTCTCGGTGTACCTGAAGTAGCTACTTTTCCACAGAATTCTGGTTGGGTCTCCTAACTGGTTTGTTTTAGGTGAAACTGCCTTTCACGAGTTGTTGAGCACTCGAATACGAAAGGCATCACTTGTCAGAAAATATCTCCGTTGCAGGGCTTGTGGCCACGACGCCCCGCCACCTTGTTACTCAAGACGGATTACCCATCACTTCATTTCGTTTGGCCGCTTCGAGCCGTCGTTACGACCGACAGCAATCCAAGTGGGTCGACGGTGAAACCAACTGGTACACCGTGACATCGTTTCGGCAACTCGCCATCAACTGTTCGACCTCAATCAACAAAGGCGAAAGAGTGCTGATCACAGGCAAACTACACATTCGTGACTGGGACAACGGCGAACGCGCCGGAACCTCGGTCGAGATTGAGGCAGACCACATTGGGCACGATCTCATGTGGGGCAGTGCAGCGTTCACTCGAACCGTTCTCGTCGCAGAGACCGATCCGGTTGACGAACCTGAGAGCGAGAGCGAAAACAGCAAAGGCAAAAAGGAAATGGCCACCACCTAGGTGCGCGTCCTGCTTCACACCGCTGGCGAACCACCCTGA
The DNA here is from genome assembly GCA_041169265.1 of Actinomycetota bacterium. Classification (GTDB taxonomy): domain Bacteria; phylum Actinomycetota; class Actinomycetes; order Actinomycetales; family Microbacteriaceae; genus Rhodoluna. Next base: position 825 of record JBEEJJ010000045.1, on the reverse strand, counting down.
ATCCTCCGCAATCAAATAAACTTTGATGAGAAACGATTCACTGGGTGGTTTACCCTTTTTCGAATCGCAATCCGTTGAAAGAGACCTAGCAGGCATGGCCGAATTTATTTATCAGATGATCAAGGCGCGCAAAGCGCACGGCGACAAGGTCATCCTCGACGACGTGACTCTGGCTTTTTATCCGGGGGCCAAGATTGGTGTTGTCGGGCCGAACGGTGCCGGTAAGTCGTCCGTTCTAAAGATCATGGCCGGCATAGACACAACCACCAACGGTGAAGCGCGTCTTAGCCCTGGTTTCACCGTCGGCATGCTGATGCAGGAGCCACCGCTTGACGAAACCAAGAACGTTCTTGGCAACGTTGAGGAGGCCGTCTCGCACATCAAGGCGAAAGTTGACCGTTTCAACCAAATCTCTGAAGAGATGGCAAATCCCGATGCAGACTTCGACACACTGCTGGCCGAAATGGGGCAGCTGCAAGAAGAGATCGACCATCTAGACGCCTGGGATCTCGACAGTCAACTCGAGCAGGCTATGGATGCCTTGCGCTGCCCACCAGGTGACACGCCCGTCACCCACCTCTCCGGCGGTGAGCGCCGTCGAGTAGCTCTTTGCAAGTTGCTTCTCGAAAAGCCAGACCTACTTCTGCTCGACGAACCTACCAACCACTTGGATGCCGAATCTGTGCTTTGGCTCGAACAACACCTCGCGAAATACCCGGGTGCTGTGCTCGCCGTGACACACGACCGGTACTTCCTCGACAACGTTGCAGAGTGGATTCTCGAACTCGACCGAGGTCGCGCCTACCCATACGAAGGCAACTATTC
>JBEEJJ010000044.1:0-8871 GCA_041169265.1 Actinomycetota bacterium | reverse complement strand
GAAGGCTTGGGCGAAAAGCGGGTGAAAGCTCTGCTGAAACACTTCGGATCGGCAAAGCGTTTACGGGTGGCCACAGTGGCCGAAATCTCGGATGTTGCTGGAATCGGGGTCGTTTTGGCAACCCAGATTCACAGCCAGCTGAACCCCTAGTTCACTTGCGATTCAACCGATTTGGTAACGGAACATAGATTTCCGAAAAAGCCACTCTCGGGCGTGTCGCGAGAGAGTAAACTCGTGAAGCACACCCCACGAGAAAGGCTCTCCGATGCCCGAGCAGACTCACCAGTTCATGGTGGTTACGGGCATGTCGGGAGCTGGGCGTTCAACGGTAGCCAACGCTCTCGAAGACCTCGGCTGGTATGTAGTCGACAACCTGCCACCACAGATGCTTAGCCCGATTAGTGACCTGTTCACACTCACCAAAAACACCAACCCGCGGCTCGCCGTAGTTATAGACGTTCGCGGTGGAGAACTTTTCGGTGAATTCCTAAGCCACATCGAAGCTCTTCGCACACGCCAAATTTCGCTTAGAGTGCTTTTTCTCGAAGCCTCGGATGCGGCCCTGGTGAAGCGCTTCGAGTCGGTGCGACGCCCGCATCCGCTGCAGGGAGACGGCACGATTCTCGACGGCATTTCGACCGAGCGAAACATGCTTCTCGAGGTTCGCGAATCGGCCGACTACGTGATCGACACCTCAGATCTAAACATTCACCAGCTTTCGACCAAAGTTGCCGATGAATTCGGGCTAGAGGGTTCGGCCCGTCTAGCCATCACCATTCAGTCATTCGGATTTAAACACGGGCTGCCCGCAGATGCCGACCACGTGATTGACATGCGATTCTTGCCAAACCCGTTTTGGAACGAAGAGCTAAGGCCATTCAACGGCGAAGACCAGCCGGTCTCAGACTTCGTGCTTTCCCAAGAGGGAGCTGCCGAGTTCATCGAAAACTACGTTGCCGCCCTTCGTCCCGTGTTCGCTGGCTATCTTCGCGAAAACAAGCGCTACGCCACGATTGCGGTCGGATGCACGGGTGGCAAGCACCGCTCAGTCGCGGTGGCCCGCAAGATTGCCGAACTGCTCTCGAGCGACCCAGAACTTTCTATCAACGTGAAGCACAGAGACATCGGAAAGGAGTGACCTTGGCGCTTACAGCAGAAGTAAAAGACGAGCTTGCTCGAATTGAAGTCAGCAAGAAAACTTTGCGCAACGCAGAACTAGCGACGATTCTGAGGTTCTCTGGCGGATTGCACCTCATCTCCGGGCGAATCGTCATCGAAGTAGAGATCGACAACGCCCAGATTGCTCGACGAATCAGCAAAGACCTGGTCGAGCTCTACGGCATCAAGAGCGAACTAGCCACAATTTCGGCAGGTGGTTTGCGCCGCAGCACCAAGTACCTCATGAGAGTCGTTGAGCAGGGGGAGTTGCTGGCTCGACAAACCGGTTTGCTTGACACTCGTGGTCGCCCCGTACGAGGTCTACCTGCAGCACTCGTGGCAGGCTCCCTAGAAGAAGCTCAGGCCATCTGGCGAGGCGCGTTCCTATCTCATGGCTCGCTTACCGACCCTGGTCGATCGGCTGCACTCGAAGTGACTGCACCTGGCAACGAAGCCGCGATGGCTTTGGTTGGAGTCGCCCGCCGCCTAGGCATTGCAGCAAAGGCTCGTGAGGTTCGAGGTGTGCACCGAGTGGTAGTTCGCGAGGGTGAAGCTATCGCCGCGATGCTGACTCACATGGGGGCTCACACCCAGGTTTTGCGCTGGGAAGAGATGCGTCTCCGCCGCGAGGTGCGTGCCACCGCAAACCGTCTGGCAAACTTCGATGACGCCAATCTACGTCGTAGTGCCCAGGCAGCCGTTGCCGCGGGCGCTCGAGTGCAGCGCGCACTTGAAATCTTGGGCAACGACATCCCCGATCATCTTGCCTATGCCGGAAAGCTTCGTCTCGAGCACAAACAAGCGAGCCTCGACGAACTCGGTCACCTCGCCAACCCACCGATGACCAAGGATGCGATCGCTGGCCGCATCCGTCGTCTGCTTGCTATGGCCGACAAGCGTGCCGAAGAGCTTGGCATTCCGTCAACCGACGCTTTTCTGCCGGATGATCTGGAATAAGCCAACCCACAACTTTCTTAACGATTACAAGACCCAAGGAGAAAACAAATGAGCAAATACACCCTTCCAGACCTCGGTTATGACTATGGGGCGCTGGAGCCAAACATCTCGGGCAAGATCATGGAGTTGCACCACGACAAGCACCACCTCGCTTATGTCAATGGAGCTAACTCGGCCCTAGACCTGCTTGCCGAAGCCCGCGACAAGAACGACCTCACCTGGGTCAACAAACTTCAAAAAGACCTGGCCTTCAACCTTGCCGGTCACGTGAACCACACCGTGTTCTGGAGAAACCTGTCGCCAGAGGGTGGAGACAAGCCGGTTGGCGAGTTGGCAGCAGCAATCGACGAGTTCTTCGGCTCGTTCGATGGCTTCCGCGCTCACTTCACCGCGTGTGCGCTGGGCATCCAGGGCAGCGGATGGGCGATTCTCGCCTGGGACGTTCTCGGTCAAAAGCTCATCATCGAGCAGCTCTATGACCACCAGGGAAACCTTGCTCCAGCCAGCATCCCGTTGTTGATGCTCGACATGTGGGAGCACGCTTTCTACCTCGACTACCAGAACGTCAAGGGCGAATACGTGAAGGCTTTCTGGAACATCGTTTCGTGGCCAGACGTGATGGCGCGATTCGAGGCTGCTCGCAGCAAAACGACAGGTCTGCTGCTAGTCTGATAGCAGTGTTTGCTCCCAATGGTGCGCGGCAAAACTGATCAAAACTAAGCAGTTAAATCCGCGTCGATTTTCGACGCTCGACCCATCTGGGAGATAACTCATGGCAACTCGTGTTGGCATCAATGGCTTCGGCCGAATCGGACGCAACTACCTTCGCGCCGAACTTGCAAAGGGAACCGATCTTGAGATCGTTGCCGTAAACGACCTCAGCGACCCTAAGTCGCTCGCTCACCTGCTGAAGTACGACTCGGTCACCGGTCGCCTGCCATTCGATGTAACCGTCGAGGGCCAGAACATCATCGTGGGTGGAACCGTGATCAAGGTTCTCGCCGAGCGCGACCCAGCCAACCTCGGATGGGGTGACCTAGGTGTTGACATCGTCATCGAGTCGACCGGTCGCTTCACCGACGCAGAGTCCGCCCGCAAGCACATCGAGGCTGGCGCTAAGAAGGTAATCATCTCGGCACCTGCCACCGGTGAAGACGGCACCTTCGTTATCGGAGTGAACGAGCACCTCTACGACCCGGCCAACCACCACATCATCTCGAACGCATCGTGCACCACGAACTGCTTGGCTCCTCTGGCGAAGGTGTTCAACGACACCTTCGGCATCGAAAACGGCTTGATGACAACCATCCACGCCTACACCGCCGACCAGAACCTGCAAGACGGACCACACGGTGACCTCCGTCGTGCACGAGCTGCAGCGATCAACATCGTGCCTTCGTCCACCGGCGCAGCCAAGGCAATCGGCTTGGTGCTTCCAGAACTCAAGGGCAAGCTAGACGGTTACGCACTCCGCGTTCCAGTTCCAACCGGCTCGATCACCGACCTCACCCTGGTTGCAAAGCGCGAGGTCACCATCGAAGAGATCAAGGCCGCCTACAAGGCTGCTGCGGCTTCCGGTCCGCTCAAGGGCATCCTGAAGTACACCGAAGACCCAATCGTTTCGAGCGACATCGTCACCGACCCGCACTCGTCGATCTTCGATGCAGAGCTCACCAAGGTAATCGGCGGCACCACCGTCAAGTTGTCGTCGTGGTATGACAACGAGTGGGGCTACTCGAACCGCCTTGTCGAACTCACCGAGTTGGTTGCTTCGAAGCTCTAAACCGAGCCGACCAACCCAAAACCGAAAAAGGCTAATCAGTGCGCAAGCTCTCTGAGATCCAATTCCTCGATGGCAAGCGTGTCATCATCCGCTGCGATTTGAATGTGCCGCTCGACGGCAAGAAAATCACGGATGATGGCCGCATTGTCGCGTCAGTTCCAACCATCAAGTACCTCGTCGACCACGGCGCGAAGGTCATCGTGATCTCGCACCTCGGTCGCCCCGAGGGCGCACCCGACGAAAAGTACTCGCTGGAGCCAGCGGCTGAAAGACTTAGTGAACTTCTAGGCCAGCCGGTGTTCTTCGCGAGCGACACTGTCGGAAGCGAAGCTCGTGGCGCCGTCAAGGCTCTCGAAAACGGTGGAGTTGCTGTGCTGGAAAACCTTCGTTTCAACGCGGGGGAGACCAGCAAGGATGAGAACGAGCGCCGAGAGTTTGCCGCCAAACTCGCCGACATGGGTGACCTGTTTGTGAGTGACGGCTTCGGTGTGGTTCACCGCAAGCAGGCCTCGGTCTATGAACTGGCTCAGTTACTTCCGTCATTCGCCGGTTTCTTAATCGAAAAGGAACTCGAGGTAGCCACCAGGTTGACCACCGATCCGGTTCGTCCCTATGCGGTCGTGCTCGGTGGGTCGAAGGTGTCCGACAAGCTCGGCGTGATTGACCACCTGCTACCTAGCGTGAACAAACTGCTCATCGGCGGAGGAATGGTCTTCACCTTCCTAGCCGCTCTCGGCCACAAGGTTGGATCTTCACTTCTCGAAGTCGACCAGATTCCAGTGGTTCAGGGTTACCTAGAGCGAGCCAAGCAGCTCGGCGTCGAGGTAGTGTTGCCAACCGACATCATCGTTGCCAGCAAGTTCGGTGCGGATGCCGAAGTAGCAATCACTTCAGCCGATGCAATCGAAACTTCACCGTTCGGAGCTTCCGGTTTGGGGCTCGACATCGGACCGGAGTCGGCAACGAACTTCGCACGAGAAATCAAAGAAGCGAAGACTGTCTTCTGGAACGGCCCGATGGGCGTGTTCGAGATTGACAAGTTCGCCGGGGGTACCCGTGCCGTCGCCCAGGCCCTGACCGAAGTTGACGGCTTGAGCGTCGTTGGTGGAGGAGACTCGGCCGCTGCCGTGCGCATCCTCGGATTCGCCGACGAACAGTTCGGCCACATCTCGACCGGCGGAGGCGCAAGCCTCGAGTTCCTCGAAGGCAAGAAGCTACCTGGACTGGAGGTCCTAAATGACTAAGCGCACCGCGTTCATCGCCGGCAACTGGAAGATGAACCTCGACCACCAGCAGGCAATCGCGCTGGTGCAAAAGTTAGCCTGGAGCCTCAAAGACGCCGGTCACGACTACTCGACCGCAGAAGTCACCGTGTTTCCAGGATTCACCTCGATTCGCAGCGTGCAGACCCTAATCGACGCCGACGGTCTAGAGCTCACCCTCGGTGCGCAAGACATCTCGCGTCACGACTCCGGCGCTTACACCGGTGAAGTGTCGGGCGTCGCACTCAAAAAACTAGACGTGAAGTACGTTCTGATCGGTCACAGCGAGCGTCGCCAGTACCACGCCGAAGACGACACCGTGGTTCAAGCCAAGACGGCCGCGGCGTTCAAGCACGGTTTGATTCCGGTGATCTGTGTTGGTGAAACCGCCGAAGAACTTGAAACCGAAGGTGCCGCAGCCGTGCCGGTTCGCCAGACCCTTGCCGCCCTATCCGGCCACGAAAACCTGGGCGAGTTCGTCATCGCCTACGAACCGGTTTGGGCAATCGGAACCGGTGCCGTGGCGACTCCAGAAGTTGCCGCATCCGTGGCCGGAAAGATTCGTGCAGCTATTGCCGAAGCACACGGGGATGCAGTGGCACAGGCAACTCGCATACTTTACGGTGGCTCGGTGAAGGCCGCCAACGTTGCGGGATTCCTGCAGAGCAACGAAGTCGACGGCGTTCTGGTTGGCGGAGCCAGCCTGGATGCCGACGAATTCAGCGGTATCGCGCGCTTCCAGAAGCACATCGTTCTATAATTTCAAGAGTTAATCAGTTAGGAAGCCATGCAAGCCATTCAGATCGCACTACAGGTGCTGCTCGGAATCATCAGCCTTCTGCTGACCCTGCTTATTCTTCTTCACAAGGGTCGCGGTGGCGGCCTGTCCGACATGTTCGGCGGCGGCGTTTCGACCACCATGCAATCGTCTGGTGTGGCAGAGCGCAACCTTAACCGAATCACCATCATCCTCGGTGTCGTCTGGGTTGCCATCATCATCACCCTCGGCCTATTCCAAAGGTTCAACTGGGTCTAGTTCATGAGCACCGGCAGTTCAGCAATTCGTGGTTCCCGTGTGGGAGCCGGCCCAATGGGGGAACGCGATCGCGGTTTCAAGGCCGAGCGAATCACCATCAACTACTACTGCATCAACCAGCACGTTCAGTCGCTTGCCTTCGCTGCGACCGTTGAGGCTGAAGAGATTCCGCTAGAGATCGACTGCCCGAACTGTGGCCTTCCGGCTGGCACAGACAAAGACAACCCGCCGCAGATTGCCAAGCACGAGCCTTACAAGACTCACCTTGCCTATGTGAAGGAACGTCGCACCGAAGAAGAAGCCAAGCAGCTTCTCGAAGAGGCAATCGAATCGATTCGCGAACGTCGCGCTCGCGCATCCGAATCTAACTAACTAACAGCCCCAGGTTCTAACGCCGGCGGTCTGGTCGACAAACCAAACTGTCTTATTCTTGCCGTGTATGCGCCCTACCGGAAGCGCTTCTGGTTCGTCTGAGAAAGCCACAGATACCGCTTCGGCCTTGTCTGCGCCAGCCACCACAAACCAAACTTCATCAGCCGAGTTGATCAGGTCATAGCTGAAGCTGAGTCTTGCTGGCGGCGGCTTGGGGGAGTCGTGTTCGGCAACTACCGTTGCACCAACCGGCGGCATCGGCTTGCCAGGAAAAAGACTTGCGATGTGCCCATCCGGCCCCATGCCGAGCAGAATCACATCGAACCGAGGATGCGCATCCGCGCCTTGCCCGAACGACGCGAGCAACTCGGCGAAATCGCCTGCCGCTTGGTCTAGGGTTCGGCCTTCGCCTGCCGCTGGAAACTCGTGAATGTTGGACTCACTCACGCTCAAGTGGCGAAACATTGCGTTACGCGCCTGAACCGCGTTTCGATCGCCAGAGTCGCGTTCCACGAAGCGTTCGTCGCCCCACCAAAAATACACTCGTGTGAAATCTATGTTGTCGAGTCCGTCAAGTTCGGCGAAGCGAGCGAGAGTGGCGATTCCAACCGTTCCGCCGGTAAGGGCAACTTGGGCCACTTCTTGCGAGTCAAGCAACTCGACGAGCTTGCTCTTGAGCGCCTCGGCAGCGGCTACCGCCACCTGGTTAGCGTCGGCAAATCGGTTGACGATTGGGCGCATTACTTGCTCTTGGTTGCCTTGGTCGAGCGGGACTTGGTTGCCTTGGCGCTGACCGTTCTCGCAGCTTTGGTGATTGTCGGCTTTGGCGTCTTGTCGCTGAACGACTTGGTGATCACCTTGCCAAACAAATCATCGGCATCCAATCGACGCAAATCTTCACTCAAGCAGTCGCGCTGACTGCGACGCGGAAGCGAAATCTCGCGAGTCGGCTGAGTCGGCTGAATCAATGTTGCTACATCTGGAATATAGCGCACGATCTCGATGTCGCCAGATTTGCGCACCAGCTTGACACCGCGAATGCCGGCGACAGCCTTGCCGCGTGCTGTACGCACCAGCTTGACCTTCACCTTAAGCATTAGTTCGAGCCAAGCAGCCAACAGGTCGGTGCTAGGGGAGTCGACCGCACCAGTGACTACAACCTCGGTAACCGGGTCATAGGGTGGCTGGTCAAGAATCGCTGCAAGCTGAGCTCGCCAAAGGGTCAAACGAGTCCATGCGAAGTCGCTGTCGCCCGGAGCATAGGTCTTGGCCAGATGGCGCAGGTAGGCGTGCGGGTCTTTCTGACTGGCTGCATCCGTGATGCGACGGGTCGCAATCTGACCAATGGCCGACTTGGATGCGCTCTCAGGTGCCTCGTTCGGCCACCAGGCGACCACTGGAGCGTCTGGCAGAAGCAATCCGGTCACGAGTCCCTGTGGGTCGCTCGAAGCCTCTCCGTGAGCGCGCAACACGATTACCTCGGATGCACCGGCATCACCACCGACACGAATCTGGGCGTCAAGACGAGCCGCCTTCTTCGATGCACCCTTGTCGTCGGCAAGCACCAGGATGCGGCACGGGTGCTCACGAGAAGCATCGTTTGCAGCCTTGACGGCGGGTTCGATGCCCTTGAAGTCGGTCGAGATGATGAGCGTGAGCACGCGACCGAGCGCAACGGCGCCGCCCTCTTCGCGAATGTTCACCAAGGCCTTCGAGACCTTGGAAACTGTTGTGTTTGGCAGGTCTACGATCACGGAATCCTCCAGGCACGTCCGTCTTGGGCAAGCATCTTGTCGGCCGAGGATGGTCCCCACGAGCCGGGGCGATACTGCTCTGGCTTGCCGTGCTTTGCCCAATATTCTTCGATCGGGTCAAGAATCTTCCAAGAAAGTTCGACCTCTTCGTGGCGCGGGAACAGCGGTGGGTCGCCGAGCAACACATCGAGGATGAGGCGCTCGTAGGCTTCAGGGCTGGCCTCGGTGAAGGCGTGTCCATAACCGAAGTCCATAGTCACGTCGCGAACCTGCATGCCGACGCCGGGAACCTTCGAGCCGAAGCGGATTGTGACTCCCTCATCCGGCTGAACACGGATAACGAGCGCGTTTTGACCGAGGGCCGAAGTTTGGCTGGCCTCAAAAAGCTGCTGTGGTGCACGTTTGAAGACAATCGCGATTTCGGTGACGCGTCGACCAAGGCGCTTTCCGGCGCGAAGATAGAACGGCACGCCCGCCCAGCGACGGGTGTTAATGTCGAGACGCATGGCGGCATAGGTTTCGGTAACCGACTTCGGGTTCATTCCGTCT
>JBEEJJ010000043.1:0-10734 GCA_041169265.1 Actinomycetota bacterium | reverse complement strand
CACGACCGCGGCCTCGTCTGCGCTGGTTGGCTGCCACCAGGTTTCACGATCGGCGATCAGGTTGTTGATGGTCTCTAGCGCGTCACTCTTGGTGTGACCAATTAGCCCAACCGGTCCGCGCTTGATCCAACCGGTCGCATAAATTCCAGGGATGACCGACTCGCCGTCTAGCACACGGCCACCGTCGTTCGGAATCACGCCGTACTTCGAGTCATAGGGAACCTGGTCGAGTTCGGAACCGAAGTAACCGACCGCCCGATAGACCGCCTGGACGTCAAACTGTCGGAACTCGCCGGTTGGCTTCACGTTGCCGGTGCCATCAAGTTCGGTGCGCTCGATGCGCAAGCCAACAACCTTGCCATCTTCGCCGAGCACCTCAACCGGTGCCGAGAAAAAGTGTAAGTGCAGGCGGCGAGCCGCGCCAGTGTTCTGCGGCTCTTCGCGAAGACCCTCGAGGGTGTTCACCATGACACGAGTCTGGTTGTTGGTGTCGATGGCGTGCTGCGAGCCGTCGTCATATTTGAAGTCCTCGTCATAAACGATGCAGTCGACGCCTTCGATGTGAGTAGCCTCGCGCAACTCGAGCGGAGTGAACTTGACCTGCGCCGGACCGCGACGACCGAACACGTGCACGTCGGTCACCGGCGAAGACTTGAGCCCCGCATACACGTTTGCTGGGATGTCGGTGCTCAACATGTCGTCGGGCAGCTTGGCCAGCACGCGCGCAACATCGAGTGCGACGTTTCCGTTGCCGATGACTGCAACCTGCTTGGCGTTCAGCGGCCACTCGCGCGGAAAGTCGGGGTGAGCGTCATACCAGTTCACAAAATCGGCGGCACCATAAGAGCCGTCGAGGCCGATGCCAGGAATGTTGAGGTCGGCATCCTTGATTGCACCAGTTGCAAAAATCACCGCGTTGTAGTGCGACTTCAGATCTTCGAGAGTGATGTCCTTGCCGTAGTGCACATTTCCGAAAAAGCGGATGTCGCCTCTATCGAGCACCTCATAAAGCGCACGAATGATGCCCTTAATGCGCGGATGGTCGGGCGCAACTCCGTAGCGAACGAGCCCGTATGGCGCGGGGAGCAAATCGAACAGGTCGATCGACACTTCAAAATCGCGCAGTTCTGACTTGATGAGCAGGTCGGCGGCATAGATTCCGGCTGGTCCAGCGCCAACGATTGCTAGTCGCAACTTAGACATTGTTTCCTTCTAGTTCGAACGGTCGACGACCGCTTCGGCGAAATTGCGCAGGGCAGCCTTGACCGCGCTCTCGGGTAGCGAATCCAAATCGGCGATGGCTTCATCGGCCCAACGCTTGGCTTCTTGATAGGCGGCCTCGGCAACCGGGTGGTTGCGCAGGCGGGCGACTGCCTGGGCTAGTTTGGCGTCGTCTTCGAGGCCGGAGTCGATGAACTCGACAAGGTCTGCGGCCTCTGGGTCGGTGAGTGCCTGCTTGCGAAGAAGCAGCATCGGCAGGGTCGGAACGCCTGCTCGCAGGTCGGTGCCCGGGGTCTTGCCCGAAGCGCCTTCTTCAGCGATGTCAATCACGTCATCGATCAACTGAAAGGCGACACCGATTTTTTCACCGTAATTTGTAAGCGGCTGCAAAACCTCTTCGGGTGCATTTGCAAACATCGCACCGAGCTGTGCGGAAGCTGCAATCAGCGAGCCCGTCTTGTCGGCCAGCACTCGAATGTAGTGGGCCACCTCGTCTTCGCCCTCTTGGGGGCCGACCGTTTCGTGTAGTTGGCCGAGGCAAAGGCGTTCGAAGGTATCGGCTTGCAGGGTCAGCGCCTTCTCTCCTAAGCGCGAAACAATCTGTGAAGCACGAGCAAAAAGCAGGTCGCCGGTGAGAATGGCCACCGAGTTTCCCCAGATATTGTGAGCGGTTGGCACACCGCGACGGGTTGGAGCGTTGTCCATGACGTCATCGTGATAGAGCGTCGCGAGGTGGGTGAGCTCGACGACCACCGCGGCATCAATGACTGAAGGGTCTGAAGAATCGCCAAGCTCAGAGGTCAAAAGCACCAACACAGGGCGGATGCGCTTGCCTCCGGCATCGACTAGGTGACGGGCCGTGACCGCCGCGATCGGGTCAGTGTGCTCGGTTGCGGCCTTCAGTGCGGTTTCTACTCGCTCAAGCCCAGATTCGATGCGCGAAAGCAGGGCCTGATCGGCCACCTTGCGCATTTGCTTGGGGAGCTTAGGTCTCGACATGAACTATTTGGTCGCCTTCTTGGAAGTTTTGGTCGACGTCGATGTCGAAGGTTTGAACCCAACGTGTATAGCAACAATTCCGAAGGATAGATTCCTGAAACTCACATTTTCATAGCCGGCAGTTTGCAGTTTTTCTGCAAGAGCCTTTTGATCGTGCCAAGCCTCGATTGATTCCGACAGGTAGCTATAAGCCTCAGGTGTCTTGGAAGCCAAAGAAGAGAACCACGGCAACAATTTTTTCAAATAGAAGTTGTAAAACGGTCTGAAAACGGGATTGGTCACCTTCGAGAACTCGCAAATCACGATTCGACCGCCAGGCTTGGTGACTCGGAACATCTGCGCCAGCGCCGCATCCACGTCGACTACGTTGCGAATACCGAATGAGATGGTGGTTGCGTCAAACTCGGCGTCTTTGAAAGGCAACTTGGTAGCGTCGGCAAACACGAACTCGATTTCGGGGTGACGCTTGCGACCTTCGGCGAGCATCCCCTCACTGAAGTCACCGGCAACGAGTCGAACCCCTTCACCTGCGAAGGCAACGGTCGAAGAGCCTGTTCCGGCGGCCAAATCTAGGATGCTCTGCCCAGACTTTGCAGCAACAGCGCGTGCGACGACCTTGCGCCATAGGCGAGACTGCCCGAAAGAAAGTAGGTCGTTGGTGCGGTCGTAGGTTGGTGCAACTTCGTCAAACATTGCCGCGACTTGCTCGGGCTGTTTGGAGAGATCGGCTTTAGACACTAGACAAGTCTACCCTCGGCAAATCTGACGGTTAAAAAGAAGGGCCCCGCCAGGGGGTAGCGGGACCCTAGTCTTTGGTCGGATGAAACCGAGATTTAGTTGTTGTCGTAGAAGTAGTCGCCCTTGGGGTTGCGACGGAGCTTGATCGCTCGCACACCTGCAACTCCACCCAAAGCAAGCGCTCCTGACCCGACAGCCAAAAGTCCGACGGTTGCCGATTCTATAAATACGTCGGCTGGAGTTCGTTGTGGGCCTCGCACCTGCTGAATCTGGGCTGGTGGGGCTGCTTCGGGGTTGAGGTTTCTGGCTTCGGCACCGGGTTGCTGGTTCAAGCCAACCGAGTCAGCTCCCAGACCGGTGACCGGAGAAACGCTATAACCAGTCGAAGTGACGGATGCGCCGGTGGCGTCATTCGGAACAAATGGCATTGCAGTTGGATCGGTTCCTGGTGCTGGGTTTGGGCCGGGAGGGAGTCCTGGGCCAGGAACTACGAATCCGCCGTGGTCGTCGTCTGAGTCTTCGTCTTCTGAGTCGCCATCTTCGGACTCGTTCCAACTATCTTCGTCATCTTCGTGTTCGTTGTCTTCATGCGGGCGAATGATTACCGGAGGTATTTGGTGGTGGCCCTCGTGGTGGCCTGCTTCGTCTTCGTCTTCGTGGTCTTCGTCATCGCGTTCGGCGAAGACGACCGCGCTGGATAGCTTCTGCTTGACTGCGGAAGGGGCAGCAAACGCTGGAGTTGCAAACAGTGAAATCGGAAGTGCCAAGCAAGCAACAGCTACTGCTGCCACCGCGGACTTCGACCGAGTCATTTTTGTTTGCCTTTCGGGATTAGAATTTTCAAGTTCTGACTTCAGACTAGAAGTGCTTGCGCATTCCACTAAGCGGATTTGCGCCATTCACAGACAACGCTCAGATTGATTTTTCGGCTCGGTTAGGGGCATCCATGCGGGTAGTCACCACCGAAATCGCCGAACCCACCTCAGAGCTTCTAGCCAACTTACCCTCCAATCCAACGACCTTCATTCGTCACGGCGACGGATTGGCAGGCTGGGGTGAAGCGGCTCGGCTAACTGCAAAGGGTCCACGCCGTTTTCAGCAACTGGCCGAGGCATGGCAAAACCTAATTGCAAACGCAGAAGTCACAGACCACGTAAACCTGCCGGGCTCTGGGCTTGTTGCATTCGGGTCAATTGCCTTTGCCGAGTCTTCTTCAACCGAGAGTGTTCTGATCATTCCAAAAGTGACTTTGGGCTCTCGCGACGGACGCCACTGGATTACCCACATCGACGGAGCAGAAATCTCGGAAGCCACCGGAGCTGAAACCTCGGCAACCACCGGAGCAGAAATCTCGCCAAGCGCCGACCAAGGACTGCAACTCGAGGCTGGCACCCAGACTCTGGCCGGCTTCGAGCAGTCGGTGGTTGACGCTCTCGCTGCAATCGAAGCCGGGCGGGTTGAAAAGGTTGTTCTAGCCCGAGACTTGCAGGCGCGCATCCCTGAAGGTTTTGACCTGCGTGTGCCGTTGCGCAAACTGGCCAGCCGCTATCCGAGTTGTTGGGTTTATTCGGTCGACGGTTGCTTTGGAGCGTCGCCAGAGCTGCTCGTTCGAGTCAGCCACAAGCAAGTTTCGGCTCGAGTGCTTGCGGGAACGGCTGGGAGAGGAACCGACCCGGCCGTCGACCAAGCGATCGGCGAGGCACTGGCAACTTCACACAAGAACTTGGCCGAACATACCTTCGCCGTCGACTCGATGGTGCGCGCGCTCGAGCCATTCTGCGACCACGTGGACGCCGACCAAACGCCATTCGCCATGCCTCTGCCGAACGTGTGGCATCTAGCAAGCGACGTTCACGGTGTGCTGAGCGGAAACTCATCGGTGCTCGATTTGGCAGCCGCGATTCATCCGACGGCCGCGGTGGCTGGGACCCCTCGCGAAGCTTCACTCGCACTGATTGAAGAACTCGAGCCTTTCGACCGAGGTCGATATGCCGGTCCGGTTGGTTGGATTGGGGCCGATGGTGACGGCGAGTGGGCCATCGCGCTGCGTGGGGCTCAAATAACCGGGGATGTTGTGCACGCGTTCGCCGGTTGCGGCATCGTTTCTGAGTCAGACCCGGCCTCTGAAGCCGCCGAAACGGAACTCAAGTTCAAGCCAATCGTAGACGCGCTCGCTAAAGCCTGATTTCGATGATCTGTCGACCGCTGGACCTTAGCGCCTCGTGCAAACCGGGTTCGGTGTCGACCAAGCGGTAGCCCCATCCATAGGCGGCGGCCAGTTTGTCAATCGCCACGTTTTGCTCCGTTTTGAAAAGACGATCGAACTCACGCTCACTGAGGGTTTTTGCCATCTCGAGTGCACTGAATATGCTGCCGCCCGCATCATTTACAACGACCAACTGAATATCTAGGTCGCCATCTTGGGCATCAATTGCAAGAGAACCGACGTCGTGCAAAAACGTCAAGTCGCCCATCAACGCTCGTGTAACCTGACCGGTCGCGATTGCAATTCCAGTCGCGGTTGCAATCGTGCCGTCGATGCCAGCCAAACCTCGGTTTGCAAAAGTGTTGATCGGTTTTGCAGGTGCCCAAGTGTCGGCCTCGCGAATCAACCTTGATGCTCCGAGCACGAGGTTCTGTGCGCCGTCGGTCGCCTCCCAGACTGCCTCAACAACTTCTCGACGTGAAAGTTGTGGAGCGACATCCGAGGCCAAACGGAACCTATTATCGGCGACCTGCCACTGGCGAAGCCAGTCGAAGTCGACCTCATCGGTCACCGTGATCTCGTCGACGAATGCCGACGCACGGCGAGAAACATCGAAGTGCCCCATCCGCTTAGATCTGACCACGACAACATCAACCGATTCGTTGAACAAAAGACGAATGACCACGCGTGAAAGCGTCGGCTTTCCGAAGACGATTACTCGGCCTATCTGACCAGCCAGCTGAGGCTCGTTTTCGAGCAGAGCTCGATAAGCCAAAACTGCGTTCGACCCCCATCGCGCCTGTGAAGAAGGCTCGGCGAAAAGCGGCCAGCCGAACGATTCGGCCAACTCGACCGCCTCTGGTCCCGCTTCGGCACCGGCAAGCACAACGGTCGGTGTCTCGGCATCGAGAATTGCAAACTCCGGGGTTGCGGCAAAGGTCTCGTGCGCAGGCGCTGCCTCAATGTCGGCGGCGTTGGGTTCGATCGCCGAGAGTGGCTCTCTAAAAGCCAAGTTGATTTGCACCGGGCCAGGTTGCGAATTGTTGTGCCCAAGGGCGGCCATCATCGTGGTGTTCACCAGCTCGGCAACCGAATCGAGCCCGAAGTTAGGTGCGGCAGGTGCTTCGACGTCGAAACAGATTCGCACCGCATCCGAGAATATGCCGACTTGGTCGGTGGTCTGGTTCGCTCCTACCCCACGCAGTTCATGAGGGCGGTCGGCGGTCAACAGGATGAGCGGCACTCCCGAATGAGACGCCTCAAGCACAGCGGGATGCAGGTTGGCAACGGCGGTTCCGCTGGTGCAGATAATGATCGAAGGCTCGTCAGATGCGAGAGCCGCGCCAAGTGCGGTAAAGCCGAGGCTGCGCTCGTCGATGCGAACGTGGAGTTCGGCCTTGCCGGCATCGGCTAACTGTCCAGCTGCGATTGCCAATGCCTGCGAACGCGCACCTGGGGCTAGAAAGATGCGTTTCGCGCCAGATGCGACAAGCCCCGCCATGAGATGAGCGGCGAATACCTGGCTAGGGGCGGAATCTTGGCTGTGAGCCGCGAGATCACCAAAGTCAGCCATTAGGTCCCTTGCCTGGGAATGGCCCTGACTTTGGATCGAAACCGGAACCGGGCCCACCCTCTGGGTCTGGCCCCAGATCATTTCCATAATCTTCGCCCGGATCATTGTTGAGCCGTTCGCGCAGATTTCTCAAAAACTCTGGGTCATCGTCTGGCGCAACGGTGCGACCACCCACGGAGTTCGCCCCGCTCGACTTTGGTCGACCGGTCGCCAAGTAGAGAATTCCTCCGATGGCTGGAACGAGTAGGCAGATCAGAACCCAGGCCCACTTTGGCAGCAAACGAACCTCTTTTGGGCTAGCGCTTGCTGCAAAAACGGTGGTGAAAACTGTAAAAATAGCCACCACGGCAAGAACGATCAGCAAGTACCTCATGGTTTAACTCTAACCAGACTGAAACTTAGACTTATTTCATGAAAAACCCTTGGCTTGTTTACACGCTCGTTCGGCTGGGTGTCTTCGCCCTCGTGTTAACCACGTTTTTGCTAATCGGGTTTGGCTGGCTTTATTCGACTCTTCTGGCAGCCGCCCTGTCGCTTGCATTCTCGCTGGTCTTCCTCAACAAGCAACGTGAGGCGATTTCTGAGGGAATCTATGAGCGGGTGCAAAAGAACAAGCACACCGGCATTGAGGATGCCGACAGCGATCTTGAAAACAAGAAACTAGACGAGCAAGAAGGCGTGTAGGCCCCAGCCGGCCAGCACGCCCCAGACGAGCGCTCCAAAACTGGTCAACTTGAGTGCTAGCACCAGTTCGCTCGGCTGACGATAAGTCCACACGATTAAGACCGCCGGCAGAAGCAACAGGTATGCGGCGTAGGCAAACACCACGAGTGGATAAAGCACCATCAATAGCCCCAGTTGCACTGCACCAAACAACACAAAGAAGCTAAAGAGCACCTGCGACGTGCGCTTGCCAAAACGAACCGAAAGAGTTTTTTTGCCGGCAGGCGCATCCGTGGTTTGGTCACGAAGGTTATTCACCAAAAGCACCGCGGAAGCAAGGAAACCGATCGAAACCGCGCCTGCCGAAGTGACCATGATTGTGGTCGAGCTGTCGAACATCGTGCCGACCTGAACGTATGCGGTTCCGAAGACCGCCACCAGCCCGAAGAACAAGAATGCAACGACCTCGCCCAGTCCGGCGTAGCCGTAGGGTTTCTTTCCGCCGGTATAGAACCAGGCAGCAACCAGCGCAATCGCTCCGACTGCAAGCAGCCAAAGGTGGTTGCTAACGACCGAAACGGCCACTCCGGCAACTGCTCCGAGAGCTAGAAAAATGAAGGCTACGTTGCGAACATAGGCAGGTTTGACTGTGCCAGATGCGGTTAGGCGGAACGGACCAACGCGCTTGTCGTCGGTTCCGCGGATGCCGTCGGAATAGTCGTTGGCATAGTTGACGCCGATCTGCAAAAAGACGGCGACGGCGAGGCAGAGGCTCGCCTCGAGCCAGCGCACGGACTGGTAAATCGACGCGACTCCGGTTCCGAACGCTACCGGAGCTATGGCAAGCGTGAGGGTTCGAATGCGTGCAGCGGAAATCCACTGCCCCAACGTCGCGCGCCTGCGAGTTCTTGGATCAGGAGTTTTCTTAGAAGCTGTTTTCGCCATTTTCACATTCTAACTTTTGCAAGAAAATCGGTGTCTTGGCTTCCGCCGCGGAGGCTTGCTCAAATCTCGCCACGCTCACGCCGTTCACGCACGTCGTTCTGAAACTTGATGAAGTTCTCGCGCAAGAGCTGAAGGTCGGGCTTTCCGTTGCTGAGTGCGGGAATCTCTTCGATGTTCGCCCAGAACGCGGTGCGTGCTGCCAAGCCAAGTGCGGCAATCGCCGCATCCGTGTTGATGATCTCGCTAGAGCCCGGCACATTCGAAACCCAACAGACAAAGCTGTCGCCAAACTCGGGGTTGCTGACTGCAATCGCGGCCGCGTCGAGAATGCCTGGCTGCGTGCGTGCCCAGTCTTCGACGGCATCCAACGCCAGCTTGATTCCGCCCGAGTTGATCACCCGATCTGCACGACCGAGGATGCGCAAACGCTGGTCTTCTGTGATTTCGCCGATGTCATTGGTGACAAAGCGGGAGGTACCGGGAACGCCAATGGTTGGTCCGCCGATGGCGATGCGACCGTCATCCATGATTGCAACTCCGACACCCGCGAGCGGGACTCCGTCGTAAACGCAGCCGCCACAGGTTTCGGTCATTCCGTAGGTTTCGATGATCTTGACGCCAAGTTCACGAAGCAGCTCGACGGTTGCCTGACTCGGCGCTTGTCCGCCGACCAGAATCGCGTCGAAGCGGCGAAGTTGCGCCAAGACAAAATCGTCTGAGCCAGCCGCGGCGGCAAGGCGGTTCAGCTGAGTCGGAACGAGACTCGTGTAGCGACGCTCACCCGTCATCAACGAGGATGCGCGAGCAAAGCCCTCTGGCGTGAAACCCACCACCTGATTCATAACCACCGGCTGTGTCTCGCCAACCAGCGAGCGCACCAAGACCATGAGCCCAGCGATGTAGTTGATTGGAAGTGCGAGCAACCATTGTCCTGGCCCGCCGAGCGCATCGAGTGAGATTTGAGCACTCGCCAAAATCGACTCCGTCTTGAGCTCGATTCGCTTCGGCACACCGGTCGAACCGGAGGATTCGACGATCAGGCCGACTTGCTCGTCCACGGTTTCTGGAAGCCCCTCAACGACCGGTCGCACTCCGTTGATCTCGGGCGGCGAAACGAACACGGCTTGTTTTTCGGCGAGCACATCGGCGAGCGCGATGGTTGCCGAGACAACATCGTTGGCCGAAACCACTTTGAGGGGCTTGCTTGGCATGATTTCGGAGCTTAAAAATGCCAGGGATAAGGCGACCAGTCTGGTTCGCGGCGCTGCAAGAACGAGTCTCGCCCCTCGGCGGCTTCATCGGTGGCATAGGCCAATCGGGTAGCCTCGCCCGCGAACAATTGTTGACCGGCGATGCCATCGTCAACGGCGTTGAATGCAAACTTGAGCATGCGAATCGACTGAGGCGACTTGCGCAGGATTTCGGTACCCCATTCGATGCCAACCTTCTCGAGCTCGGCATGTGGAACAACGGCGTTCACGACACCCATTTCATAGGCGCGTTGCGCACTGTATTCGGCACCCAAGAAGAAGATTTCGCGGGCAAACTTTTGCCCAACCTGACGAGCGAGGTAGGCCGAACCATAGCCGGCATCGAACGAAGCCACATCGGCGTCGGTCTGCTTGAAACGTGCTTGCTCGGCGCTGGCGATCGAGAGGTCGCAAACCACGTTGAGCGAGTGCCCGCCCCCAGCCGCCCAACCGGGAACCATAGCGATGACTACCTTTGGCATAAAACGAATGAGCCGTTGAACCTCGAGGATGTGCAACCGCCCGTTTCGCGCAGGGTCGATGCTGCTCGAATCCTCACCATCGGCATACTTGTAGCCGTCTTTGCCACGCACGCGCTGGTCGCCACCGCTCGAAAACGCCCAGCCACCATCCTTGGGTGATGGACCGTTGCCGGTCAGCAGAACGACTCCAACGCGGGAATCCATTCGGGCGTGGTCGAGTGCACGGTGCAGCTCATCCACGGTCTTTGGGCGGAAAGCGTTGCGAACCTCTGGACGGTTAAAGGCAACGCGCACAATGCCGAGAGTCATGTGCTTGTGATAGGTCACATCGGTGAGCTGCTCGAAACCGGGCACCTCGTGCCAGACGGATGCGTCAAACAACTCCGAAACCTGATTTGCCATGCTCCTAGACTAACTAACGTGCAGAAACTCACCAAAGCCGAGCTGGTCGCGACCATTCGCAAGACCGCGCGCGTTGTGAGCATTCCGCTGCGCACACGCTTTCGTCGAGTGAACGAGCGCGAGGCTCTGCTGTTTCGAGGACCAAACGGTTGGACCGAATGGGCTCCATTTGTCGAATACGAGGACGATGAAGCAGCAATCTGGCTGAACGCGGCCGTTGAGTTTGCTTTTGGCGAAGAACCCGAACTGCTTCGT
>JBEEJJ010000042.1:0-9120 GCA_041169265.1 Actinomycetota bacterium | reverse complement strand
CGAACTTGCCGAACTTGGACACGTGATTGCCTACGACCGACCGGGGTTTGGCTTTACTCCACTGCTAGACCGCGGAAAAGCCATCGACCCCTACTCGCTTGCTGGGCAGGTCGAACTGCTCAAAGCGATAGTCAATCAGCAAGCCAACGAGCGGTCAGTTGTGGTCGTGGGGCACTCCGCCGGAGCGCTCATCGCAACCGAGTTCGCACTGCTCCATCCCGACTTGATTGATGCCCTCGTGCTCGAATCCCCCGCGGTGTGGCGAAAGCCCCCGATACCTAACGCCTTCGGCAGACTGCTTCGCCGCCCATCCCTCGAAAAACGTGGCGACAAGCTGCTCAAATCCTTCGCCACCGCGGGAATGAAGATTTTGACCGACTCGTTCTTCGACTCAGAAAAACTTACCGAAGACGTCGTGGCGGGCTACACCGCACCGATGTCGAACGACACCTGGCGCCTGGCCCTGTGGCGCTTTATGACGGCCGACCAGAGCAACCAAGTGCGCGACAACCTGTGGCGGCTCGAGTTGCCGGTGCTCGTGATTACGGGTGACCACGACCGGATCGTCAAAGTTGAGGACACGTTCAAAGTTGCCGAGCGCATCCACGGACATTCGATCTATCTCGTGCCAAACACCGGGCATCTTGCCCACGAAGAAGACCCCGCCGACTTTTTGAGGGTCGTCAAGCGCTTCATCGCCAAGCTGCCTGCATAGACTGTGGCTATGCGAACGCCGGCTCAATTTTTCAAAGGGATGATGCACCCCGAGGCGTTTCACGGGCACGGTCGCTCAAATGAATTCTTCGAGGGCTGGTATGTAAAACTGGTCAGCCAAGACCAAAAGCAGCGTTGGGCTGTAATTCCAGGCATTTTTCTCGGGTTGGGCGGATCCGACATAAAAGAGGCGTTCATCCAGGTGCTCGACGGCGCAACGGGGCGGTCTTGGTATCACCGATTCGATGCCGAAGAATTCTCGGCATCGGCCGACCGATTCGAAGTGAAAATCGGCAACAACCGATTTTCGAGCGAAGGCGTGACTCTAGATTTGCCTCAACTGCGAGGCGGCATCCGCTTTGAAACAGCACTCGATCCTTGGCCGGTTACGCCGCTCTCCCCGGGAATCATGGGCTGGTTCGGGGCGGTGCCGTTCATGGAATGTTTTCACGGAATCGTGTCGTTTGGACACGACCTCGGTGGCACTCTCGAGATCGAAGGCTCGACGGCCAGCTTCGATGGAGGTCGTGGCTACATCGAGAAAGACTGGGGCAAGGCATTTCCGAGTGGCTATGTTTGGCTGCACAGTAACCACATCGACACCGATGCCGATGCCAGCCTGATTGGCTCGGTCGCCGTCATTCCGTGGATCGGGCGACCTTTTCGCGGCTACATCGTCGGGTTAAAACACAGTGGAAAACTGCATCGTTGGACTACCTACAACGGGGCCAAAGAGCTCGAACTGACCATCACAGATAGTCACATTCAGTGGCGACTTGAATCGCCAGACGGCGTTCTCGAACTGAGTGCCGACCGGGTTCGTGGGGGTCTACTGCACGCGCCAATTCGCACCGAAATGCACCAGCGTGTCGACGAAACTCTCGACGCGGTCATCCACATCAAACACACGGATGCGGCTGGCAAGACGCTACTCGAGGGGCGCGGGCTTGTGGGTGCGATGGAAGTGCACGGCGATCTAGAGCGGCTTCTTTCGATCTAAGTCTCGAAAATAGCCGTGCTCGAACTTTTAGCGGGCTAGAAAATCGCCGAGCGAGTCGAAGTAACTTTCCATTCCAGCCTGCGAGGCTTCAGCCTGCTCCTCCGGCATCTCACCAAACTGCGCAAATCGCACCCAGACGCGACCATGCCGGTCTTCAAAGTCGATCTCAACCCGGTGTGCAGGTGCATCGGCCGATCTTTTGATGAAATCCTGTTCGTCTTGGCTGTAGCTGAGGGTGTGCACCAAACGTCGCCGAGGCTCTACGGTCAGGTAGCGACCCCAGAAATATGCCACGAAATCGTTAGGCGCAACATCGACGGCGGCTGCCCAAACTCCGCCGACGTGCGTCTCTGACATGTAGGTGCCGGGCACACTGGTCAAGACGGTCGGAAAATACCAAGACTCGAGTGCCTCGGCGTTAGTCCATGCGTTCCACATGGTATCAATGTCGGTTTCATACTCTCGTTCGACCGAGTAGAGAAAGTTCTGTTGCATGACGCCTTTCGAAATCTGACCCATTAAACCTATCGGTGAAATACCTCGCGCTCGATTGCGGTTGGCGGTGTCATGGACTTGAACTCAAAACGCATTCTCGTGGTCGGCGGCTCCGGCGTTCTCGGCGGCGAAATTGCCAAAATTCTCAGCTCGAAAGGCGCGCAAGTGTTGGCAACGGCATCTAGCGCAGACAGTGCAGCAAGGATTCCGGTTGAAGCACATTTGAGACTTCTGGTTGACCTGAGCGACAGCGCTAGCATCCGCGTTCTAACTGATTACTTGCAGGCAAACGAGCAACTAGACGGCGTGATAGTTGCCGCCGGCCGAGTGGGATTTGGGGCAGCGACCGAAACTCCAGTCGAACAAGCCTCCGCGCTCTCGCAGGTGAACTACCTCGGTCCAATGCAACTCTTGACGGCTTTAGCGCCTTCGATCAAGGGTCGCGAAGACGCGTTCGTGGCCGCAATCACCGGTGTGGTTGCCGAAAAGTCATTCCCAGGGATGAGCGCGTACTGCGCCAGCAAGAGCGCCCTCTCTTCGTGGTTGGGTTCGGTGGCTACCGAATGGCGCAGGGACAAGATCCGCGTGATTGATGCAAGACCTGGTCACACCGAAACCGGACTGGCCACCAGGCCGCTTTTTGGGACTGCGCCACAGATGCCTGCCGGCATGACTCCTCAGCACGTTGCCGAGGTTATCGTTGCGGCTATCGAATCTGGTGCGACTTCGGTGGCGAGCACCGACTTTTAGTTGACCGAATAGACCTGAATGACGTTGCCTTCGGGGTCATGACCGTCGCAGTAGGTTTTTGAGCCGTGCGACTGCTCTCGATCGGCGTCAAGTACACAACCGTTGGTGGCGGCTACGGATTCTCGTGCGTCCGCTATCGACGAGACCTGAAAGCAAGGCTTCAAGGGGTTTTCTTCGCGAACCAATGGTGGCACAGAGATATCGCTCGCCCACTCAGTTGGCACCCTGTGCAGCAAAATCTCGTGGCTGTCAGAGATTATCGAGACGAAGCCCTCTGAGCGATTTTCGAAGCGTGCATTGAGCAGGAGACGGTAAAAGTCGGCCGTCTCGTCGAACTTGTCGGCCCAAAGAACAATCGTGGTCATACTCCGATTCTATTGACCAGCCGAACCGGTCGTGGATTGCTTGCAAGAGACCCCTACAGCCCGTGCGAGTCAGCCATAGACTTCACACATGAGCGCATCATCCGAGTTTGAAGACCTTGTTAAAGCGAGTATGCGTGGTGCAGCTCAAGTTTTTCGAGGCAACTACGGGCTTCGACTTAGCCGGCTCCCCGCCTGGACCTATAAACAACACGCTCACGCGCCGATTGTGGCGAAGATGGTCGAGCGACTCAGCGGTACGCACCTGAACCTGTTGACGAGCGCTAGCGAACTGACCGTCACCTACCGCTCGATTCGCGATGCAAACCTTGCCGATGGCTACATGGCGGGTCCTTCGACCGTCGCAGTGACTACCGAAGATTTCGCTCACTCGATCAGTCACGACAACGGAGATTTGAGAATCTATCAGGGCGATTTTGTCGCCGAACTCCGTTCGGGCGAAGATTCAATCGCCAGATTTGATTTGCCTGCCTCGGCAAACCAGCGACTCGTTCAAGTTTGGCTCCCGCAGAACTGCGAGATTGAGCTCATCGATATCACGGCCGACGATATGCTGTTGCCCCAGACTCAAACCGAGCAGCCTCGGTGGGTGCACTATGGCAGCTCGATCAGCCACTGCGAAGACGCCGACGGACCTCTAGGAGTGTGGCCGGTGGCTGCCGCACGTGAGCTCGGGTTCGAAATCTATAACCTCGGAATGGGTGGATGCGCAAATCTCGAGCAATTCTCGGCGCGCACCATTCGCGATCTCCCAGCCGACATGATCAGCCTGAAACTGGGCATAAATGTCGTGAACGGCGCAAACCATACTGCAAGAACCTTTGGCCCAGCGGTTCACGGCTTCATCGACACCATCCGCGAGGCGAAGCCAGAGACGCCGATTCTGGTCATTTCACCGGTCTGCTGCCCCGCCCACGAAAACAACCCGGGCCCATCGGAGACTTCACCCGAGGGCACAGTCATGGGACAACCGTTCTCGAGACATTCCTGGATTGGCGAACTCACGCTGCGCGGAATCCGAGAAATATTGAGTGACCTCGTTGATGTTCGAGCCGAGACAGACCCAAACATCTATTACCTTGACGGACTCAAGCTTTTTGGGCACGCAGACGCTCCGACTATGCCAGACGGCATTCACCCGGATGCGGCAGGCTACCGGGTCATCGCGAAAAACTTCGTGGCACACCATCCCAGAGAATGGTCGAGGATCTAAAGAAGTCCGTTTTCGATCAGGAATGCTCGAAATAGTGGCGCTAACTTGGCGGCCATGTTTTGCGTGAAGTGCGAGCCGTCCCAGAACACCGGGGTGTTGTCAATGATCGCTGGACAGTCACCCGTATAACAAAGCCAGTTATTCGGATTAATGAACGGAATTGAGTGATTCGTCGCCAGGTTTTGTTGAACCGAAATGTAGCGATCGAACCATGATGACTGAGCAGTGCAGGCTTTGCCGAGCACACCGCCAGCCTGCACGCAGTCGACCAATCCCTTCGCGCTCGAGGGAACCCCGAAGTAGACGATGTTGTTCGAAAGTTCGGTGAGTTTTGCGAGGGCAGTGTTTAGCCCGGTTTCCCACAGCTCGTCATGGTTCTTTTCCGCCTTTTTGTCACCGTCAGCAATCGGGTGGAAGGGCTGGTCGGAAAGGATTACCAGGTCTGGCTTGGTGCTTGCGATGTAACTGTTGACCCACTGCCTGTGGTCGACGCACTTGGCATCCGGAGTAGAACCACTCCACGGCCAAGGAGTGATGTCGGCAACCATGCACTCGCGCCGATTTAGCCCAACCACGCGCCAATCTTTCAAACCCAATGCCTCTATGACCATCGGATAGATAGCCAGGGCATAAGAATCACCAAGGATGACCGCAGTGCGTTTCGCGTTCGATGGCCCATAGGTGCAGGTGGGCTGGTGGTAGCCCGGGTCCATGCATTGCGCCCATTGCACACCTCGTTGGTTTAGCAGCTGAGCGATTGGCGGATCAAGCCCTTCGGGAACCTTGGTCAGGTTTGTGGCAGCTTCAACCTTTGGTCGCCAGGCATCGAGCAGGTCGACAAGCCTTGGCTCGGCAACCGGCTCCTCGGTCGGCTCTTCGGTTGGTTCATCCGTAGGCTCATCGGTGGGTTCATCCGTCGGCTTGTTTGTTGGCTTGCCCGACGCAGACGGGCTTGCGCTTGGGCTGGCCGAAGGATCATCCGTGGGATTTGGGTTCGGAAGCTCTTCACCGTCGGAAGGATCCGGGTTTGGTTCGAACAGACCATCGGTGTTACCAGAATCGGCCGACCTTTGAAACGCCGTATTCAAGGTTCCGCCGGTGATGGCGTAGGCACTCGATCCGATCAGCAACATGGCAGCGAGGAGCGCGGCAGCCGGAGCGAGCCTTCTCGTTTTATCTGAGTTTTTTGGCTTGAGTTCTAGGCTCCGAAATGGTTTTTCGACGAATCTGTGGGTGATGACCGAAAGTCCCGTTACAACCAGCACATTCGCAGGAATCCACCACCAAGACTTTGACGCCTCGGGATCTAGTTGCGACCAATAAATCAGGATTGGCCAGTGAATCAAATAAAGCGAGAAGCTGATTTTTCCTAGATAAACAATCGGGGTTAGTGAGAAGAATCGGTTTACTAGCCCTAACTCGACTGGCGAAGCTGTGTCGGATAGCTCGCCAAAGTTTGATTTGGCACTTGCGCCCTGCGCGGCACCGCCGAGGTCACGAGGTGTGCCCCCAAGAATGAACAGCGCTGCGCCAAGCGTCGGAATCAGTGCCCAGAAACTCGGAAAACTGAAGGCACCAGACAGCACGACCACCGAGATGGCCATCATCGAAAGACCGACGATCCCGAGGATGTTTGACCACAAGTTCGACACTCGAGTTTTCGACATGCTCAGAGCAAGTGCCAGAATCGCACCGATTCCAAGTTCGTAGGCCCGAGTTCCAGAAGAGAAATATGCCTCGGATGATGCACTCGAGCCAAGCGCAATGGACCAAGTGAGAGAAGCCAGTGTGCCGAGTGCGACAACCAGGAGAGTCGGCCCCAGCCAGGCGCGACGCATCCGAGTTGAAATCCAGATAGTCGCAATAACCACGAGTGGGAAGACGAGGTAAAACTGCTCCTCAACCGCCAGCGACCAATAATGCTGAACCGGTGACGCGGCAAATGCCTGATTGAAATAATCGGTTGATAGTTGAATCAAGTGGAGGTTCGCAAGAAACAGAGCCGCCCAATAGGAGTCGGTTGCCACTTGAGTCGCTTTTACCTCGTTAAAAAGCACCAAGGCGGCAACTGTGGTAGCGACTAAGACCACTAGCGCCATAGGCAAGATTCGGCGAGCACGCCTGAAATAAAACTCTTTTAGTGAAATCTTGCCGTGGGATGCGGATGCACGCTCGACTAGGTAGTTGGTGATGAGAAACCCTGAGATCACGAAGAAGATGTCGACACCGACGAACCCGCCGTTGAACCCTGCCAGACCTAAATGACCTAGAACGACGGCAAATACCGCGAAGGCACGCAAGCCATCGATGTCGGCGCGATACGTCATTGTTTGCCCATCCAAATAGTGATTAGGCTGACCGCACATTCAGCTGGTTAAGTCTATTGGTCGGCAAGACCTAGACGTTGAAACGGAACTCGACCACGTCGCCGTCTTTCATGACGTAGTCCTTGCCTTCCATTCGCACCTTGCCGGCAGCCTTGGCATCAGCCATCGAGCCGGTCGAATCTAGATCGTCGAAAGATACGATTTCGGCCTTGATGAATCCGCGTTCAAAGTCGGTGTGAATCACTCCTGCGGCTGCCGGCGCTTTCCAGCCCTGTCGAATCGTCCAGGCACGAGCTTCCTTTGGCCCTGCGGTTAGGTAGGTCTGCAGCCCGAGAGTCTTGAAGCCGATGCGAGCTAGCTGATCAAGTCCAGACTCATCTTGACCGAGCGACGCGAGAAGTTCTCCCGCTTCGTCCGGAGTGAGGTCGATCAATTCGCTCTCAACCTTGGCATCCAAGAAGACAGCCTCGGCTGGCGCAACCAAATCGGCGAGCGCTTTCTTTTTGGTCGGGTCGGTCAAAATCGACTCATCCACGTTGAAGACATAGAGGATCGGCTTGGCGGTGAGCAACCCGAGTTCGCGAATGGGAGTCAGATCGATGGTGGTTGCCGAGAGCGGAGTGCCCGCATCCAGCGCTTTCAACGCTTCGTCGATGACCTCGAGTGCGATCGGTTCGGCCTTCTTGCCCTTAACTTCTTTTTCGATGCGCGGACGAGCTTTCTCGAGTGTCTGCATGTCGGCGAGAATCAACTCGGTGTTGATGGTCTCGATGTCGCTCTTGGCGTCGACTCGCCCATCCACGTGCACAACGTCGCTATCGACAAAACCGCGAACGACCTGAGCGATTGCGTCGGCTTCACGGATGTTAGCCAAGAACTGGTTGCCGAGCCCTTCACCCTCGCTTGCCCCACGTACGATGCCGGCGATGTCTACGAAAGAAACTGGAGCCGGAAGGATGCGCTCCGAACCAAAGATATCGGCGAGACGGTTGAGTCTTGCGTCTGGCAGGTTGACTACACCGACGTTAGGTTCGATGGTTGCGAAAGGGTAATTCGCCGCCAGAACGTTGTTCTTGGTGAGTGCATTGAAGAGGGTCGACTTGCCAACATTTGGCAGTCCCACGATTCCGATAGTTAGGGCCACCTGTCGAGTTTAATTGACTCATGCCCTTGAACTTCACCGCAATCGACTTTGAGACCGCAAACGGGTCGGCTGCCAGCCCATGCGCGGTTGGTTTGGTGAAGGTTCGCGACGGAAAGATTCACGACACGTTTTCGACCCTGATCCAGCCGCCGTATCCAAACGATTGGTTCAGCGAGTTCAACATCAAGGTGCACGGCATTCGGCCTGCGGATGTTGCCGATGCACCCACCTGGGTCAAAGCCCTAGCCAGCATGCTCGAGTTCATCGGCGATGACGTTTTGGTCGCACATAATGCCGGCTTTGATATGGGTGTGCTCCGAGAGTCGGCACGGCTAGTTGATGCCGAACTTCCTGCACTCGACTACGCGTGCTCGCTCATGATCGCTCGAAAGACTTATCATCTGGAGTCTTACCGACTGAACGCAGTCGCTTACGCGATTGGGCACGAAGAGTTCGACCATCACGACGCGCTCGCCGATTCGGATGCCTGCGCGAGAATCATCATCCACGCAGCTGCTAGGCATGAGGTAGAAGATTTAGTGAGCTTGGCTAAGGCAACTCGACACGAGATTAAAAAGCTCTAGTCATTCTGCGGGAAGCCGAGGTTGATTCCGCCGTGGCTGGGGTCAAGCCATCGCTGGGTGACCGCCTTGGTCTTGGTATAGAAACGAATACCGTCTGCGCCGTGAGCCTTGAGGTCACCGAAGATGCTTGCCTTGTCGCCGCCAAACGAGAATGTTGCAACCGGAACCGGGATGGGCACATTTATGCCGATCATCCCGACCTCGACTTCACGCTGAAAACGCCGGGCAGCCCCGCCATCGTTGGTGAAAATCGCGGTGCCGTTGCCGAACTCACTGGCGTTGATGAGGGCGACACCCGCTTCATAACTTGGCACGCGGATGACCGAGAGTACCGGCCCGAAAATCTCGTCTAGGTAGACCTTAGAAGTGGTTGGAACTTTGTCGATGAGGGTTGGTCCAAGCCAGAAACCATTGGAGTCGCCATCGGGTTGCACGTTTCGCCCATCGACCACAACGTGCGCGCCGTCGGCAGCGGCAATGTCTATATAAGAAGCGACCTTGTCGCGGTGC
>JBEEJJ010000041.1:0-9247 GCA_041169265.1 Actinomycetota bacterium | reverse complement strand
TCGACCACAGACGACCGTTTCGTGGTCACCACCGACACCATGATCGAGGGTCACGATTTTAGACTCGATTGGTCGACCTTCTTCGACCTCGGTTTCAAGGCCGTCGCCACCAATGTTTCTGACGTTGCCGCGATGGGAGCCAAGCCAACCTCGCTCGTGGTGGCCATCGCCGTGCCGGGCTCGACCCCAGTCACCGCTCTCGAAGCCTTCGCCGACGGCCTTTCGGCGGCCTGCACCCAACTCGCGCCCGGTTGTGCCGTGGTCGGTGGCGACCTCGCTTCGAGCGATCAGGTCTTTATCTCGGTAACCGCCCACGGAGCACTCGAGGGGCGCGCGCCAGTGCTTCGCTCGGGAGCCAAGGCTGGCGACGTCGTGGCGGTGGCGGGCACCCTAGGTCGAGCGGCTGCGGGTCTAGCGCTCTTGCAGTCGGGCAATCGCGACGCGATTGCCGCCTATGACGATTTTGTCGCGGTGCAGCTGCGCCCGACCCCTCCGATTGCGCAAGGTGTGGCAGCTGCCGAGTCCGGCGCAACCTCAATGCTCGATGTCTCCGACGGTTTGGCACGGGATGCGGCCCGCATTGCCAAGGCGAGCGGAGTCCGCATCCGCCTAAATCGAAGCGACCTTCTAGGATTCGCAGCGATGGTCGAAGAGCCAGCCATGGCAATCTCGGCCGACGCGTTTGACTGGGTGCTCAACGGGGGAGAAGACCACGCACTTTTGGCTACTTTTTCGCCCGAGGCAAAGTTGCCCAGAGCATTCAAGCCAATCGGGCTTGTCGCCGATGGCTCAGGTGTGTGGTTAGACGGCGAAGAGCTGCCAGAAGGTGGCTGGGATTCGGTTCTGGGACGATCTAACTAACGACTACTTGTGCAGTGCGCTGTTCAGCGTGATGCCGACGCCGCTGCGCGGAGTGGCTTCAACTCGGCCAGAAACCGAGTTGCGACGGAACAGCAGGTTGCTGACGCCAGAGAGCTCAACGGCTTTGACCGAGCGCTCACCAGAGTCATCGATAACCGTCACCTTTGTGCCGGCGGTCACATAGAGTCCTGCTTCGACCACCGAGTCGTCGCCGATCGAAATACCAACTCCGGCGTTAGCGCCGAGTAGGGCTCGAGCGCCAATCCGAACGCGTTCGCGCCCACCACCTGAGAGCGTGCCCATGATGCTCGCACCGCCTCCGATGTCTGAACCATCGCCAACAACGACACCCTGCGAGATGCGTCCTTCAACCATGGCCACACCCAAAGTGCCGGCGTTGAAGTTTACGAAGCCCTCGTGCATGACGGTGGTGCCAGGGGCGAGGTGTGCGCCGAGACGCACTCGCGACGCATCCGCGATTCGAACTTTCGCTGGAGTCACGTAGTCGACCAAACGGGGGAACTTGTCGATCGCATGAATCGTGATTCCGGCTCGTTGCAAACCGGGACGAAGCGAATCGAGTTCATCGACCGAAACCGCTCCAGCCGAGGTGAACGCGACAATTGGCAGGTTCGGCAGCAAACCTTCGAGGTTGATGGTGTTTGGCTGCACGAGCAGGTGAGAAAGCAAGTGGAGCCTCAGGTAAGCATCAGCGGTGCTGGTCACCGGAAGCTGTAGGTCGATCTCGGTGCGAACCACCTGGGTGGTTACATTGCGGCGAGCGTCTGAGCCGGTCAGAGCGTCTAGTTGCTTGGGCACGACCCACAGCGCGTCGGTCTTCGGCGCTTCGCCCAGCATCGGATTCGGGTACCAAACGTCGAGCACCGAGCCTTCGGCCGAAATGGTCGCGAGGCCATGGCCCCAGGCTTTGCTAGCGATGTAATTCTCTGAACTCACAGGTCAATGTTACGGGTAGGCTCGTATCGTGACCTCGCTATCTCTCAATACTGACGCGGATGTTGTCGAACTGACTCGCATCATCTGCGACATCGAATCGGTGTCTGGCAACGAAACGGCGCTTGCCGACGCAATCGAGGCAGCTCTTTCTGGTTTCCCTCACCTCGAGGTCATTCGCGACGGTGACGCGATTGTCGCCCGCACCAACCTAGGACGAGGCAAGCGAGTGGTCATCGCGGGTCACATCGATACCGTTCCCGTCGCAGACAACCTACCGGTCAAGTTTTTGCAGTTCGAGCGCGAGCAGGTGCTCTGGGGCAGGGGCACCGTCGACATGAAGGCCGGCGTCGCGGTGCAACTTAAGCTCGCTGCGACCATCAACGAACCAAATGTCGACGTCACCTGGGTGTTCTATGACCACGAAGAGGTCGAAGCATCGCTAAACGGCCTCGGACGCATCGCCCGCACCCGCCCCGAGTTGCTCGAGGCGCAGTTTGCGGTGCTTTGCGAGCCTTCGTCCGCGCAGGTCGAAGGTGGCTGCAACGGAACGATGCGTGTCGACGTTCGCACCAGCGGAGTCAAGGCGCACTCGGCAAGGCCGTGGATGGGCGAGAACGCGATTCACAAGGCCGCCGAGGTCTTGACCCGACTCGCCAACAACGAGCCTGCAGAGGTCGAGGTCGATGGACTGGTCTATCGCGAGAGTCTGAACGCCGTCTTGATCGGTGGTGGCATCGCTACCAACGTGATTCCAGACGCATCGGTGATCACGGTCAACTACCGCTTCGCGCCGAGCAAATCGGCAGCCGATGCCGAAGCCTACCTGCGCGAGTTTTTCGCCGGATTCGAGCTCGATGTGATCGACTCTGCAGAAGGAGCCAGACCCGGGCTCGACCTACCCGAGGCTGCGGCATTCGTTGCGGCGACCGGTGGAACTCCAAAACCCAAGTATGGTTGGACCGACGTTGCTCGCTTCAGCGCGCTAGGCATTCCTGCAGTCAACTTTGGCCCCGGCGACCCGAACAAGGCACACGCCGACGACGAAAACGTTCCCGTTTCTCAGATCTACGCTTGCGAATCCGCTCTGCGAGCTTGGCTGACCGCCTAGTCACGGTGAACGTTCGACTTCAACAACTAACCAAGACCTGGTGGTTTCGCGTATCTGCTATTTGGTTGGCTACTCGAGCGATAACCACCTCGCTGTTTATTTACGCAGCAAGCGTTCAAGGGGATAACTACTGGACCAAGGCTCGGCCCGGTTATTTCGACTTTCTAAACATCTGGGACGCAGAGTGGTTTGGCAAGATCGTCGACCACGGTTATCCCGTCGTCTTGCCTGTCACAGCCAATGGGGCGGTGCTTCAGAACGAATGGGCCTTCATGCCGGTGTTTCCTGCGCTGGTAAAACTTCTCGGGCTGATCACGGGCCTCGAGTTCAAGTTCGTTGCCCCCGCCATCGCCACACTCGCATCGTTTGGGGCAGCGCTCCTTGTCTATCGTTTTGCGCAGAGGGTCGCAGAGCCACGCGCGGCATTTTGGTCGGTTGCGCTTGTCGGGCTCTGGTGTGCCAGCCCAGTGCTTCAAACTGGTTATGCCGAGTCTCTCGGTCTGCTGTTTTTGGCATGGGCTTTGCTGCTTGTTGAGCAACGTCGCTACCTTCTTGCGCTCATCCCCGTCGCCGCCCTCGCCTTCACTCGACCCGGAGCACTCGCCTTCGCCCTGATGTTTGCACTGCTCTGGATGGCTCGACATTGGCAGGCGAACAGGGATGCGCTGGCGTTTGCAACTCGAGAGCGAATCGCTCTGGCAACCGCGGCTGCCGCATCGGCTCTGCTCGGGTTCGGCTGGGCGATTTGTGCTTGGCTGGTTACCGGCCGAGTCGACGCCTATGTTGCCACCGAGTTGTCGTGGCGGGCCGGCTATACCCAAGCCGACTCGCTCGTGCCATTCTCGGGACTGTTCGCTAGCGCCAACTATCACTTTGGCGACCCAATAGGATACTTCGTGGTTGTGCTCGTCGTGCTGCTCCTGGTTTATGCCTTTAGCAAACCTGGGATGCGCGCACTCGGGCCAACCGTGAACCTGTGGACAGCAAGCTATCTGATCTTTCTCGCCGCCGTTTTCTTTGCACAGTCGAGCACCTGGCGTCTGCTCATCCCAGCTTTTGGTCTATTGATCGGATTCGCCGGGCCGCTCAGCCGCTCGAGTCGGTGGGTGAAAGCGCTCGTTGTATTGCTGCTGGTCTGGTTGCAACTCTGGTGGCTTTTGAACTGCTGGCTCTATACCGCGCCAGACTTCACGCCGCCGTAATCCGACCGAAATCCCTGCTGCACAGTGGTTATTCATTCAAGCGTTACCAATCCGAAACCTCTTCAGCCAAATAAGGGTTTTTTGTATCCAAAAGATGTGAGAAAATTGAAGTTCTGGCAGAGAAGCCAAGCATCAAGGAGTATCAAATGGCAGCAATGAAGCCACGCACCGGCGACGGACCAATGGAAGCCGAGCGCGAGCCTCGCGGCCTTATCGTTCTTCGAGTTCCACTCGAGGGCGGCGGTCGTCTAGTAGTTTCCGTAAACGACGAAGAAGCGAAGAACCTACACAAGGTTCTCGAAGGCATCGTCAAGAAATAAGCTCTAAGGATTCTGGGTCGGGCACATGTTGCCCGGCCCTTTTTCTTTGCCCGGTTTAGAGAGTGTGTTTGCTGGCCAGCAAGAGCCCGTCGCCGATCGGTGACAGGGTCGTGATGAAGTCATCATTGTTCACGAAGAACCGCATGGCGTCGCGATAGATGTTGGTGGTTTCGTCGCGAATGGCAGGGTCTGGAACCCGGTCGCGCCAGAGTGCGTGGGCCACAGCGATGATGCCGCCGGGGCGTAGCAGTCTAGACGCCTCTCTGATCTGCTCCTCTAGGGTTTCGCGGTCGGCATCAAGGAACACCAGGTCGTAGGCGGCGTCGGCCATGTTCGACATGACCTCGGCTGCTCGTCCGTGAATCACACGCGTGCGGGTGGCCGCAATCTTGCCGTCTTTGAACGAGGCTTTGGCTGCGGTCAGGTGGTCGCCCTCAGAGTCGATGGTGGCCAATACCGCCTGCTTATTGCCGGAAAGTAACCAGAGACCGGAGAGACCCGAACCGGTTCCGGCTTCGACAATCGCCTTCGCACCAAGAGCAGATACCACGAGAGCAAGGTGGGCTCCGGTAGCAGCCGTGATGCACTCGATACCCAGTTCTTCGGCTCGTGCCCGCGCTCGCAGCATCGCATCCGACTCGTCAACGAAGTCTTCTGCATACTTCCATGAAGTGATCTTGTCTACCATTGCAATCCTCTGGTCTCAACAAAAGGATATCCCCGCGAAGCCCAAGAACCTTGGAGGCGGTAACCTTGTTCTCGTGTTCGGTTTAAGCGGCGAAAAACTCCTCATCCTCGGGGTTCTTGCCGCGCTCATCCTCGGGCCCGAGCGCTTGCCGGAATATGCCCGCAAGTTGGCTCAGTTCATCAAAAGCCTGAAAAAGATGGCGGATGGGGCGCAAACCCAGTTGAAAGACGAACTGGGTGATGGCTACGAAGACGTCGACTGGCGCAAGCTCGACCCGAGACAGTATGACCCAAGACGCATCATCCGTGAGGCGCTGCTTGAAGATGACATGCCAACCGGATCAAGCCTCAACCAGCCGAAGCCCCAAAAGCGCTTGGCTAGCGGTGAAGTGGCCCCGTTCGACTCAGAGGCAACCTAAGTCCTAAGTTCGGTGAACTAACCGAAGGTTTTGAGCAACTTTGATAGCACCTTCATCATCGGCGCCATTCTCTTGTAGTGCTTGCCCCGAGTGGGAAGGCTCATCCAGCCTCCAGCGACTCCAACGGTGCGGGTGTCTGTGAATCGAAGCATGCCGGCCTTGCCGTTGCGTCGCCCCATTCCCGACGCCTTCATGCCGCCCATCGGCGAGGCCATCGATGCGAAGGATGCACGGTAGCCTTCGTTGACGTTGACGCTTCCGGCCTTGAGCTTCGACGCCACGCGAATCGCTGCACGCTCCGGGCCAACGACGCTTGCGTTTAGACCGAACTCCGTGTCATTTGCCTTCGCGATGGCATCGTCAATGTCGTCGTAACCCTCAATCGCGATGATTGGGCCGAATACCTCGCTCTTGAACATGCGGGCATCTTCGTTAACATCGGTGACGATAGTCGGCCTGAAGAAGAACGGACCAGACTCGGGAACCGCTATTCCTCCCGCCAAAACCTTGGCACCGTGCTCCATGGCGTCGGCAACGAATCCCGAAACTCGGTCGAACTGCGCCTTTGAGGTCAAACTGCCGATGTCGGTGTCAAAGTTTCCAGTTTTGCCAAGTGAAAGCGACTCGGTGCGGCTAACCAGTTCTTGAATGTAGGCATCCTTGATGCTGTTGTGCACATAGACCCGCTCGGTCGAAACACAAAGTTGACCGGCCGAACCGAAGGCGGCGGCGATGGTTAGTTCGGCCGCTCTGTCCACTTTCGCGCCTTCGAGAATGATCATCGGGTTCTTGCCGCCTAGCTCGAGCGAGTATCCGATCAATCTGCGGGATGCGCGCTCAGCCACAGCACGGCCGGTGTTGGTGGATCCGGTGAATGCAACGTAGTCGACGTGGTCGGTGATGGCGTTGCCAACGGTTGGGCCGTCGCCAACCACTACCGTCCAAACATCCTCCGGGATTCCAGCTTCGACCGCCATCAGTCGACAAAACAGCACACTCAACGGAGTCTGGTTGTCGGCCTTCTGAATCACGACGTTTCCGGCTGCCAGGGCGGGAAGAACATCCAGCATGGTCAGTGCCATCGGGTAGTTCCAAGGCGTGATGACTCCAACCAAGCCGACCGGTTCGTGCTCCACCCAGGTGCGTGTCAAAATCGGGATGCCGCCCGCGGTGCGCTCAGAAGCCATAAAGTCGGGAGCGTGCTTGCCGTAGTAACGAGCTCCTCCGGCAGCCCCGGCAAACTCTTCGAACGCGTGAGCGCGGGACTTTCCGGTTTCGAGTTGTAGCACGTCGAGCAGTTTGTCTCTGTTTTCAAACATGACGTCGTGCAAGCGGGCGATCGCTTTGGCCCGCTCGCGAACCGGAGTATCGGCCCAATCCTTGGCGGCCACCCGGAGCTTGTCCATCGCTCCTTGAACCTGTTCGGCAGACATCTGCGGTACGTCGGTCACACGCTTGCCGCTCACGGGGTTGATTAGGGCGACGCTGGTCTCGGTCTTCGGAAAGTGCGAGAGCAGGCTCGGGATGCTGGTATCGGTCACACGCTCAGTTTAAGTCGCCGACCAGACAAACCAATGCGGTCTTCGGCAAACTTTTCGGCAATGCCCAGAATCGAAACCGTTGCGACATCGTCAGGCTGCTCGAGAACCACCGGTGTGCCGGCATCAGAACACTCGCGAAGTCGCACCGAAATCGGAACTTGACCCAGAACCTCGACCGTGGAGCCCGATAGTTTCGATAAGCGCCTTGCCACCGCATCCCCGCCGCCAGCACCAAAGAGTTCGAGGCGCGATCCGTCGGCTTGCTGCAGCCAGCTCATGTTTTCGATCACACCGAAGACGGTCTGCCCGGTCTGGAGTCCAACCGAACCCGAACGTTCGGCGACGTCGGCGGCTGCCACCTGCGGGGTGGTGACCACGACGGTCTTTGCCGACGGCAGCAGCTGACCGAGACTGATTGCCACGTCACCGGTTCCGGGCGGCAGGTCGACCAGCAAGAAGTCGAGGTCACCCCAATACACATCGACTAAAAACTGCTCGACGGCTCGGTGCAACATGGGTCCGCGCCAGGCCACAGGCTTGTTCTCTTCGAGGAACATTCCGATCGAAATCACCTTCACACCATGCGCGACGGGCGGCAAAATCATGTCGTCGAGCCGGGTCGGCTTGGCGGTGATTCCCAGTTGACCGGGGATGCTGAACCCGAAGATATCCGCATCGACAAGCCCGACGCGCAGGCCCTTGGCGGCGAGGGCGACGGCGAGGTTTGCCGTGAGGCTGCTCTTGCCGACACCGCCCTTGCCGGAGCCGATGAGATAAACGCGTGTGAGGCTGTCGGCACCGAACGGGTTGGAGCGTGGTGCTCTTCCGTCGAGCAACTTGTCTTTGAGCGCTTGGCGCTCGACGGGGCTCATCACCGACAGTCGAACCGCGATTTCGCGAGTTGAGAAGGCCGCCGAAAGTGCGCCGCGAACATCCGCTTCGATTCGATCGGCAGCAGGGCAGCCGGCGACCGTTAGCTTAATCTCTACCGAAAGAGTTGTGCCGTCATCCGAGGTTTCACCAACCATGTCGAGTTCGGTGATCGGTCGGCGAAGCTCCGGGTCGATAACCGAGCGAAGGGCAGCGACGATGTCGTCACGCGAGGTCATTTGCTCGACTTCGAAGGCTTCTCGGTCTTTTCTTCGCGAATCTCTTCGAGGAGTTCCTTCATCATGTCGCGCAGTTCATCGCGAACGTAGTCCTTGGTGGCAAGCTCTTCGATCGCGATGCGTAGAGCCACTACCTCGCGAGCTAGGTACTCGGTATCGGCCAGGTTGCGCTCCGCGCGCTGGCGGTCTTGCTCAAATTTCACGCGGTCGCGGTCGTCCTGACGGTTTTGGGCCAACAGAATCAGCGGAGCCGCATAAGAAGCCTGCAGCGAAAGAATCAGCGTGAGCAGCGTGAAGTTCGTCGCTCGCGGGTCGAACTGGTTCGCCGAGGGAACGAAGGTGTTCCAAGCCAGCCAGACCAACACCAGCACGGTCATTCCGATTAGGAACGCGCCTGTTCCCATGGCGCGCGCAAATGCCTCGGATGCTCGTCCGAACTTTTCCTGATCAATCGAGATTCGAGGAACGAAGCGGGAGCGGGTGCCGATGGGTGCGTCGAGTCGGTCGCGGTACTTTGCCATTTGGCACCTCCTAGTCTTCGTTTCGCCAGTCTTCTGGCAGCAAGTGGTCGAGAACGTCGTCTACCGTGACCACACCAATCAGGCGGTGCTGGTCGTCGACGACCGGCAAGGCCACAAGGTTGTAGTTGGCTAACGTTCGGTGGATTTGAGAGATGGGGGTGGTTGCGGTTACCGGCTCAAGCTCGGTATCAAGCAACGTTCCAAGTCTCTCATGAGGTGGGTAGCGAAGTAAACGCTGAAAATGCACGGTACCCAGGTATTTGCCGGTGGCCGTCTCATAGGGTGGCAGGGTCACAAACACGGATGCAGCCAAAACCGGCGAAATCTCTTTGCGTCGAATCAGCGCCATAGCCTCGGCCACCGTGGTGTCGGCCGAACAAATCAGTGGCTCGGTGGTCATCAGACCACCTGCCGAAAACTCGTCGTATTGCATCAGCTGACGAATGTCGTCGGCTTCTTCTTCGTCCATGAGCTCGAGGATCGCCTCGGTGCGAGCCTCCGGCAGGTTGGCCATAAGGTCGG
>JBEEJJ010000040.1:0-9466 GCA_041169265.1 Actinomycetota bacterium | reverse complement strand
AGCACAACGCCGATGACTACCGGCACTGCAAGGGCAAGCTCAGCGGTAACTGTGCCTCGCTCGTTATGCATCTGGATTCAGCGCATCGCGAATCAAGTCGAGCAAAATCTGTTTGACCTCCTCGCTTCGCATGATCACCACGAGAAGCCCAGCGAAGGCCACGGCCGCCATGGTTGCGATTGCATACTCGGCGGTCGCC
Source organism: Actinomycetota bacterium (assembly GCA_041169265.1). Lineage (GTDB taxonomy): Bacteria > Actinomycetota > Actinomycetes > Actinomycetales > Microbacteriaceae > Rhodoluna. Next base: position 9,267 of record JBEEJJ010000040.1, on the reverse strand, counting down.
GAGCCTGATTCGCTTCGTATATTCATAGGTTTCCTAACTTTGAAGAGCCATTTGTGAAGGAGAGGAGCTCATGGTTATAAAGACTGGGATGACCACAAGAAACACGAGCGCTGGCAACATCGCTAACCCCATGGGCAGGCTGAGTTTGACCGATGCCTCGCTTAGCTTCGTTTTCGCTTCGGCGAGCCGCCGATCATTTAGAACTCGAATCTCCCGTTCGATGATGTGTGAGATTGGCGCGCCAGACCTTCGTGAGACTTTAAGTAGGGGTGCGAGCGTTCGCGTTGTTTCTTCGCCCAGCGAGATATGCGTCTTTGTTTGAACCCAAGTAGCTCCAGAACTAAGCATGAGCAACGTGTTTCTCAGTTGTGGCAGCACAGCGTCGGGCTCGGGCATGGCCTTGGCAATGATTGAGTTGCACCAGCGATTTGCCAGCGCGAGCATCCCTGCGCCAACAACGAATGAAACCAACGCGATGGGCGAGGCAATTGCCCCGACGACATCGAATCCCATCAACTGAGCACTGGCAAGTGCTCCCACGGGAAGCCAGGAAATCAAACGTTTTGTGAGCCTCGGAGCCGCCATTTCTGACTCGAGCTCGGTTCGTTGAAGTCGATCCTGAGTCCACATTTGTTGAAGCTGACGCAGTGCCGGCAAAACCGGCGACCCAAGAGTTCGCGTAATGGAAATGACCTCAAGAACTTGCCGGTGGCAGTCGGGCGATTCAAAGCGAGCGGTCGGCAGCCAAGTTTTGGCAAGCGCACCGCTCTCGAGATGTGAAACAAGTGCTGTCAATGCGAGTTCATCGTTAGTCGACACGAACGAACTCCAACCCACGATGGCCAATTACTGGCTGTGCGATAGCGGCTATCTCGAAAGTTGGGGATCTTTCAACAAAAGCGACTAAACCAAAAGCGGCCACTACCTGGCGCGCAACCAGCTCGGGTTTGAGACCGGCACGAAGCCCGATTGATTCGAGCCTGGCTGGCAAGTCGACCCAAGAGTTGGCATGGATGGTGGCTCCGCCACCGGCTTGCCCGGTGTTTAGGGCTTCGAGCATAACTGCGAGCTCGACTCCTCGAACTTCGCCCACGGCTATTCGATCGGGGCTCATTCGAAGTGCTTGCACCAACAAGTCGGTCATCGAAATGGCACCCAATCCCTCCTGATTGGCCTCGCGCGTAGTAAGCGCGACCACGTTCGGACTGTCAAGAGCGAGCTCGGGAGCATCTTCAATGGTTACGACTCGAAAATCTCTGAGTTGCCGCATCAGATTTCGCAGCAGCGAGGTCTTGCCCGCGCCAGCTCCCCCGGCGATGAGCACCGATTTGCCCGAGATCATGGCCTGAGCCAGTCGCTCGAACTTGTGAATCGATGCCCGACTCTCGAAAAACCTTGATTCGAATACTCCCGCGCTCAGACGACGCACCGTGAGCTGGGCACGGGCGCTGACGCCATGTGGCAGCACTCCATGCAGCCGGAATCCGTCGATTACGACAGAGCCCATTGGTCTCATGAAGTTGAGCGCAACTCCAGCCTCCTCAAAGGTGTCAATCATCCAATCGGCAAGAGACTCGGCATTTGCGAAGGGCGAGGGAACGGGGAGCCACTCGACACCGCGTCGAACCATCGCCGTCGAGGAACCCGAGAAGACCGCATCCGTGGTCGTTTCGTCGAAAAGTTCGGTGAGTGGGCCGATGGACGCCGACGCATCGACCAAGTTGCTCGGCGAACTTATAGAAGTCATGCAGACAAGTTGCCAGCAATCTTGAGCCCCTAGGAAAGCACTGCGATTTCTGTGGAAAACAAAACGGATAGCGACGTGGTGTGAGGGTGGGCGGTGAGGGTGAGCGGCGGTGAGGGTGAGCGGCGATGAGGGTGAGCGGTTAGAAGCGCTGAGGGCGAGCGGCGTGGGTGACCCGCGGGGGTGGACGAAGAATCCAATAGAAACGCCAAACCAAAAAGAGGCGCGAACCACCAGCAGAACACCCGGTTAAAAAGGGGCGGCAGGCCTTGGGGGAAAGCCTGCCGCCAGGCGGTGCCTATTGGGGGAATCGGCACCGCGGGTCGCGATAAACGCGACATATACACTCTAAGCCATTTGGTTGCGAAAGATTTCCATTCACCAGATTTTTTCACCAAAATCTCAGACAGGATTGTGCCATTATTGGAAAATCCGCCGTCAACGCTGAGAACGGATTTGAAAGGGCGAAATGTCAGACACTGACGCCATCGAAAACCTCTCATACGAGAGCCGTTCGTTTGCCCCATCCGCCGAATTTTCCAAGAGGGCAAACGCCCAGCCCGAAATCTATAACCGAGCCAGCACAGACCGCCTAGCCTTCTGGGCCGATCAGGCACGACAGCTCGACTGGTTCGAACCTTTCACCCAAACACTCGACTGGTCAGAGGCCCCCTTCGCCACATGGTTCGCCGACGGCAAGCTGAACGTTGCCTACAACTGCCTCGACCGACACGTTCTGGCCGGCCATGGCTCACGAGTGGCGCTCTATTTCGAAGGCGAACCAGGCGATGAGCAGGTCTACACCTACGAAGCGCTAACCACCGCCGTGAAAAAGGCTGCCAATGCACTGATCGCGCTAGGCATAGGCCACGGCGACCGCGTAGCGCTCTACATGCCCCAGATTCCCGAAGCCATAATCGCGATGTTGGCGGTGGCCCGAATCGGTGCGATTCACTCTGTGGTGTTCGGCGGTTTCAGTGCCGATTCGCTCGCCTCGCGCATCCAAGATGCTCACGCGAAGCTAGTAATCACCGCGGATGGAGGCTTCCGCAAGGGCAAGGCGACCCCTCTCAAGCCCGCGGTCGATGAGGCCCTACGCGGCAACAACTGCCCTTCGGTCGAAAAGGTTTTGGTGGTCGAGCGCACCGGCGGCGAGGTGCAGTGGACTCAAGACCGTGACGTTTGGTGGCACGACGCAGTTGCGGCGGCCGACGCAGAACACGAAGCCGAAGCATTCGATGCCGAAACTCCGCTGTTCATCCTCTACACCTCTGGCACGACAGGCAAGCCCAAAGGCATCATGCACACCTCGGGCGGATACTTGACCCAGGCTGCCTACACGCATCGAAACGTATTCGACCTGAAACCTGAAACCGACGTCTACTGGTGCACCGCCGATGTTGGTTGGATCACCGGCCACTCTTACGTCGCCTACGGCCCGCTCGCGAACGGTGCCACTCAAGTCATTTACGAAGGCACGCCAGACGCACCTCATCCCGGTCGCTGGTGGCAGATCATCGAGAAATATCAGGTTTCGCTCTTCTACACCGCACCCACGGCAATTCGCTCGTTCATGAAACTCGGCAGGGCGGTTCCCGAGCAGTTCGAACTCTCGTCGCTGCGGCTTCTTGGTTCGGTTGGTGAGCCAATAAATCCAGAGGCATGGATGTGGTACCGCGAGGTCATCGGACAAAACCGATGCCCGATCGTCGACACCTGGTGGCAAACCGAAACCGGTGCGATCATGATCAGCCCGCTGCCGGGAATCACGCACACGAAACCGGGCTCGGCTCAGGTGGCCTTGCCAGGAATCATGGCCGAAGTGGTTGACGACGAGGGTAGACCGGTGACCAATGATCACGGCGGCTATCTGACCATCACCGAGCCGTGGCCTTCAATGCTGCGCGGAATCTGGGGCGACCCAGAGCGCTTTGTCGAAACCTACTGGTCGCGTTTTTCTGGTCAATACTTCGCCGGAGATGGCGCTAAAAAAGATCGCGATGGCGATATCTGGCTGCTCGGTCGCGTCGACGACGTGATGAACGTGTCTGGACACCGACTTTCGACCACCGAGATCGAGTCGGCGTTGGTGTCGCACCATTGGGTCGCCGAGACCGCCGTGGTGGGAGCAAAAGACGAACTGACCGGACAAGCCGTTGTTGCTTTTGTGATTCTTCGCCAGGACGAACTAGGCGACGCCCCGGATGAAGCGGCGATTTCGCAGACGCTTCGAGCACATGTCGCCAAAGAGATCGGCCCAATCGCCAAGCCGCGCCAAATTCTTGTAGTTTCTGAGCTGCCGAAAACCCGCTCGGGCAAAATCATGCGGCGATTGTTGCGCGACGTGGCGGAAGATCGTCCGATTGGCGACGTTACAACCCTTGCCGACAGCAGCGTGATGGCAGCGATTGGCTCGAAACTTGCGAGCGGCGCTTCGGACTAGTTGAACTCGACGATCAGCTCGAGCTCGACTGGCGAATCCAGGGGCAAAACAGGAACACCCACAGCCGAACGCGCGTGCTGACCGGCCTCGCCAAAAACCTCACCCAAAAACTCGGATGCGCCGTTGACCACGCCGGGCTGACCCGAAAAGTCTGGGGTGGATGCCACGAATCCGACGACCTTGACCACGCGGGTCACTCGATCGAGGTCACCGATAACCGACTTGACCGCCGCGAGCGCGTTCAACGCGCACTGACGGGCATAGCCCTTGGCAGCCTCGGGCGAAACCGAGTCGCCAAGCTTGCCGGTTTCGGGCAGAGCGCCAGAGATAAAAGGCAACTGACCCGAGGTGAAAACTAGGTTTCCCGAAACTACCGCTGGAACATAAGCGGCAACGGGCTTGGCCAACTCCGGCAGAGGCGAGCCGAGCTCGGCAAGGCGTGCTTCGATGCGAGACATTAGGCGACCATCCGCTTCATGAATGCGATCAGGCCACCGGCCGGTCCGGCCTCGACCGAAACCAGCTCCCAGCCGTCAACTCCCCAGGCATTCAAAATTTGAGCCTCTTTGTGAAGCAGCAGGGGGACGGTGGCATACTCCCACTTGACCATTCGGGGTTCCTTTCAGAGTAGTCGGGTAACCTAGAGTCTATGTCTAGACAAGACGCACGCTCAGGCGGCTTCGCGGGATTCCTGAAATTCATCGGGCTATCTGCAATCGCCGGCATTCTCAGCGTAGCCCTTCTTGCACCCGCCCTAATCGTGGGTGGTTTCGCCGTAACCACAGGCATTTCGGTCTTTGAAAACCTGCCCGACTGGATCAAACCGGTCAACGCCTCCCAGTCCTCGACCCTCTATGCCACGGATGATGCTGGCAAGCCCGTGAAGGTGGCAAGTTTTTATCACGAGAACCGAATCTCGGTGAACTACGAAGATATTTCGCCAAACTTTGTGAATGCCGTCGTGTCTACCGAAGACCCTCGTTTCTGGCAGCACTCGGGCGTAGACATCATCTCGCTGATTCGTGCGAGCCTCACCAACGCCGCAACGCTCGGCAATGGTCCAGGTGGTTCGACAATCACCATGCAGTTCGTGAAGAACAACTTGATCGAAGCCGCCACAATCGCTGGTGACCAAGCCGCCATCGACGCGGCCCGCGCTCCCGGTGTCGATCGAAAGCTTCGCGAAATTCGCTTAGCCATTGCACTCGAACAGCGCTATGGCAAAAAGGAGATCTTCGCCGGTTACTCCAACCTCTCGTTCTTCGGCGGCCAGATTAACGGCATCGAGGCAGCATCAAACTATTACTTCGGCGTGACCGCTGCGAAGCTGAGCGTTCCCGAGGCGGCTCTGCTAGCAGCCATGCTCAAGTCTCCCAACGACTATCGCCCCGACCTTCCCGAGAACCTCGACCGTGCCAAAAACCGTCGCGACTACGTGATCAACAACATGGTGGATGCGGGCTACATCACTTCGGCTGAGGGACGAGCTGCGATCGACAGCCCGATCAAGACCAACATCACCCACACCCCAAGCGGATGTGAAGCTAACCAGGAATACGCCTTCTTCTGCGACTTCGTCGTCTGGACCATCCGCAACAACGTTGAGTTCGGCCCGACCCCAGAAGACCGCGAAACCCTGCTGCGCCGAGGCGGTCTCGACATCTACACCACCATGAACATCAACATTCAAAAAGCGGCGGATGCGGCCACCAAGAAGTGGGTGCCTCCGACAGACAAGAGCCAAATTGGTTCTGCATCCGTCTCGGTGCAGGTTGGCACCGGACGCGTTTTGGCAATGGCTGAAAACCGAATCTTCGACCAGACCGGAAGCGACGAGCTGGGACACACCTCAGTCAACTACGCAACCGACCGTGACTACGGTGGCTCGTCCGGTTTCCAGACCGGTTCGACCTACAAGCTGTTCACGCTTGGCACATGGCTCAACTCGGGCAAGAAACTGCTCGACCATGTCGATGGTCGCGTTCGTCAGTGGGATGCCGGCGACTTCAAGGCTCGGTGCGGCAACGTGGCAACCCCTTGGGCACCAAACAACATCTCGAAAGAACCAGAAGACCTAACCGTGGTTCAGGCCACCGCTCTGTCGGTCAACACCGCCTTCGCCGACATGGCACACCAGCTTGACCTGTGCGACATTCGCGACGTAGCGATGGCGTTTGGCGTGCACCGCGCAGACGGAAACGAACTGTCGTATGTGCCTTCTTCGATCCTCGGCATCAATGAAATCGCTCCGATCACCATGGCAGCCGCGCTTGGCGGAATCGCAAACAACGGCACCTTCTGCACTCCGATTGCCATCGACAAGGTAATCAAGCGCGCAACCAAGACCGAGATGGCAATCCCAACGAGCAAGTGCTCGCAAGCTGTGACTCCTGAGGTATCTGCGGGCATGCTCTATGCGATGAAACGCGTGGTCTCGGGCGGAACCGGTGGAGCCTCGTCCACGGGTGATGGTGTGATGCTTGCCGGAAAGACGGGAACTACCGACTCCGGTGTTCACACCTGGATGACCGGCGCAAGCACCGCGGTGGCAACCGCGACCTGGGTCGGAAACGTCTCGGGAAGCACCTCGCTTTCACGCATTAGTCTGAACGGCAAAGCCGGAAATACCGTGCGCCACGACATCTGGCGCAGCATCATGCAGGTAGCGAACAAGCAGTATCCGACTGGAGTTTTCCCGAACCCGCCTCAGTCGATGATTGACGCAACCATGATTACGGTTCCACAAGTCAGCGGCCAGGCTCCATCTGATGCCGAGCAGAACATTTTGATCAATGACTTGAACGCCACGATTGTCGTGAAAAAGGTGGCTTCTTCTCAGCCAGCCGGAACGGTGGCATACACGAGGCCATCGGGCGGTCAAGTGATTCCTCGAGGCAGCCAAGTGAAGATCTTTGTTAGCTCTGGCGGACAAATCAAGATTCCTTCGGCAGGTGTAGTCGGCGAGACTCCTGAAAATGCCATTGCCACTTTGGTGGGCGCAGGCTTCTCGACCGCAACCGCACCGCAGCCCTCGCAGACCCAACTCTTCCAAAGAAGCGACACCATACCTGCAGGACGCGTTCTGGGCACCATCCCTGCGGTCGGCAAATCCGCTTCGAAAGACAGTGCAATTCTTTTGATCATCTCGACCGGTCCATAACCGTGGAGTGGCTCTGGGGCATTCTCTCGCTCGGCGCGGTTTGTGCGATTTGGGGCATCGGCATCGAAAGGCACCTCTATCGCGTTCGCGAAACTCAAATCGCGGATGCGTTGCCAGCCGGCACCTCTGAAATTCGGGTTTTGCACATCAGCGACATTCATTTAGCCCCTTGGCAGAAGCGGAAAAAGCGCTGGGTTGGACAGCTCTCGGCACTGAACCCAGACCTCGTGATAAACACCGGTGACAACATGAGTCATCGAGCCGCCGTGGACGATGCACTTGCCATGCTCGAGCCACTGCAGCGGTTTCCTGGGGTGTTTGTCAACGGATCAAACGACTATCACGCACCCACTTTTAGAAACCCGTTCACCTATCTCTTCGCTCCGAGCAAGGTCGAAAACGGAGCGCCACTCGACACCGCAAGATTCGTCGAAACTCTTGCCGAGCGCGGCTGGATCGACTTGAACAATCGGAGTGGCGAGTTGGTCATCCGAGGCCTCAAAGTCGGTTTCTTGGGGCTCGATGATCCGCACGATCGTCTTGATGACGTTAATTCGCTGGCTCAACAGACCGCGCAAACTCCCTATTGCGACCTCAAGATCGGCGTCGTTCACGCCCCCTACCTTCGAATCATCGAGGCCCTGACGTTGAGTGACGCATCGCTGATTTTTGCTGGGCACACGCACGGCGGTCAGGTGTGTCTGCCTGGCAAGGGAGCCCTGGTCACAAACTGTGACCTTCCGACTCGACATGCCAAGGGCCTCAGCGCGTGGAACTTTGCAGGCAAGCTGTCGATTTTGAATGTCTGTGCCGGACTAGGCACGTCGATATTCGCTCCGGTTAGGTTCTTTTGCCTTCCCGAGGTGCGGATGGTGACTCTGTTGCCGCGAGCGAACTAAAAAGTTTCCGTTGGGCGTCTAGAGCAATTTAGGCCTAGTGGAAATAGCCCGAGTTGGCTAGTGCAGGGCCCAAATCTCGGGGCCGAGTGCGATGTAGTTTCCGGCTTCGTTGTCGCAACGCACGTTGAGCTGATCTACCCAGCACGTGATTCCATTCACAGAAACCTTTTCACGGTCGAGCAGCTTCTCGGCACCGGTTGGGTCGGCATATGCGCCACCCGAGCATGGCATGTCTACAACCGGCGAGCCAGATGGAGCTTGAGCCCACATGCGCACCTGATAGCCGTATGAGAAATCACAGGTCGAGGGAATCGGAATCGGTTGATACTGCGCACTCGCCTCGTTGTGCTCGCAAACCACAAAGTTGCTCTCGTAGTTGATGGTGCACCAGACCAAACCTTCGCCAACCCTGAACGTGTATTCACCGAAGCCGGTGTCGAACTTGGTTACGTCCGCTGTCACGATGTCGCTTGGTGCGGAGTCGGGGATCAGAGCGGGATCTATCGAGGGCATCGGATCGCCACTCTGGGTCGGGTCGGCACCTGCGTTACCCGCACAGCCGCTGAGTGAGGCAACGAGAGTCAATGCCACAAAGGCAACTCTTAGTCCGCGCATACTCTCACGATACCCGCGGCGTGTGTCGGCGGCGTTAACTGCAGATAACAAATTAGTCGCGTGTTGCGAACTCTGCGGCGACCAGTTCGGCGATCTCGTAAGTGTTCAGAGCGGCACCCTTGCGCAGGTTGTCACCCACCACGAAAAGGTCGATGGTGTTGTCAAAGTCGAGTGCCTGGCGGATGCGGCCGACGAAGGTCGGGTCTTGTCCGGCGACGTGGTTCGGGGTTGGATAAACACCGTTAGCTGGGTCGTCCATCACGCGGATGGTCGGCTGAGCCTCGAGCACTTCGCGCACCTCATCCGGGGTGAGGTTGTGTTCGAACGTTGCGTGAACCGTTAGCGAGTGGCTCACCTGAACCGGAACGCGAACACAGGATGCGGCAACCTTCAGACCCGGAATGCC
>JBEEJJ010000039.1:0-9556 GCA_041169265.1 Actinomycetota bacterium | reverse complement strand
TTTGACCGATGACGCCGACATCCGCATGGCCAAGTCGCTGATGGACTACATCTTCCGTCGTCTTGCTCTCGACTACCTGCCATACGAAACCCGCTCGGCACTCGGCATCAACACCGCAGCAGAGCGTTCGGCAGCACTCGACGCGGCCGGTGGCTACCCACCAGTCGTTGAGCTCGGCACCACCACCTCGGCAGCCGCTGAGGCAGTCGAGGAGATCGAGGCAGTGGTTGAGGTCGCCGCATCCGTTGCACAGCCGGTAACCATCGAAGCTAAGCCAGAGCAGCGCGAAGCGCACTCGTCGGCCGAGCTGTTCGAGTTGCTCCAGGGCAAGGAATCTGACGCTCCACTTTGCTTCAACTGTGGAATCAAGATGCGCCCATCCGGTTCGTGCCACGTCTGCGAAGGCTGTGGATCGACCAGCGGTTGCAGCTAAACCCAAACAAATCGAGGTGGGTCGACTTAGGTCGACCCACTTCGCTTTAACTCGAGTCGGAAAGGTAACCTAGGGGAGTGCTCTACCAGTTAGTTTTCAATCTCTTCTTTGCGCGACTTGACCCGGAGTTCGCTCATCACCTCGTCGCTTTTGGAATGCGCGTGGCTGGAGCGCTTCGTATCACCGCTCTGGGCAAGCCTCGAGAGAGCCAAACCCGAGCCGTAGATGCTCTAGGGCTTACTTTTCACGGTGCCTTCGGACTTGCAGCCGGCTTTGACAAGAACGCCAAGTTGATTCGTCCTCTGTCGGATCTCGGCTTCTCGCACGTAGAAATCGGAACGGTCACCGCGAAACCCCAACCGGGCAACGAAAAGCCACGTTTGTTCAGACTGATTTCAGACCGAGCCTTGATCAACCGCATGGGTTTCAACAACGACGGCGCGGATGTAGTGGCCGAGCGTTTGGCCAGGCTTCGAGCCAGGCACGGTGAAAAACTTCCAATAATCGGGGTAAACATCGGCAAGAGCAAGGTAACCCCAGTGGATGAAGCGGCCGACGACTATCGCTACAGCACAGCCAAGTTGGCCAAGCTCGCCGACTACCTAGTGGTGAATGTCTCCTCGCCGAATACGCCAGGTCTGCGTTCGCTGCAAGACGTGACCGCGCTGCGCCCCATCCTAAGTGCCGTTTTGTCCGAGGCGAGCGGCAAACCGGTGCTCGTAAAAATCGCGCCGGACTTGGCCGATGAAGACATCTTGGCGGTCGCCGAATTAACCAAGGAACTCGGACTTGCCGGCATCATCGCCACCAATACCACTATCGGTCGCGAGGGGCTCGAAGAAGACCCCGCAAAGGTTGCGGCGATTGGCGCGGGAGGGCTCTCGGGGCTTCCACTTCAGGCTCGCGCACTGGATGTGCTCAATCTGTTGAACGGCAACCTCGCGCCAGACCAGATAATCATCTCGGTGGGCGGCATCGAAACTTCGGACGATGCAAGGGTGCGACTCGCGAACGGTGCGACTCTGGTGCAGGGCTACACCGGCTACATCTATGCCGGCCCGTTCTGGGCTAGAAAGATAAACCGCGAACTTGCTCGCTAGGTAAGTCGAGCTGGCGGACTCTTGGTCTCGGCCGGGTCGAATACAGCGCTGTCTCCCAGAATCTCCTCGGCCTTCTTGGCAACTTCGTCTGAGATCTGAATCTCCAAAGCACCAACGTTCGACTTGATCTGTTCAGGGGTGGTAGCACCGACGATGGCACTCGAGACATTCCGATTGCGCAAAACCCAGGCAAGAGCGAACTGTGCCATTGTCGCGCCACACTCATCTGCCAGCGGTTTCAAGAGCTGAACACGGCGGAGTAGCTCTTCGTTGGTCAGCAAGCGTTCCATCGGTTTTGCTACCTTCTCGTGAGCACCTCGGGAACCTGCTGGGGGTTGTTGTCCGGGTAGGTATTTGCCGGTCAGCACACCCTGGGCCATCGGCGACCAAACGATCTGACTGACACCGAGTTCTTCGGAGGTCGGAATGACCTCTGCCTCGATCACGCGCCAGAGCATCGAATACTGCGGCTGATTCGAGATCAACTGAAAGCCGAGTTCTTTAGCTAGCTTGTGGCCCGCGGCAATTTGTTCGGCACGCCATTCCGACACACCAATGTATAGAGCCTTGCCTTGGCGCACGATGTCGGCAAAAGCCTGCATGGTTTCTTCGAGAGGAGTTTCATAGTCAAATCGATGCGCCTGGTAAAGGTCGAAGTAGTCGACACCGACGCGCTTGAGCGAGCCGTTGATCGACTCCATGATGTGCTTTCGTGAAAGACCGGTGTCGTTTGGCCCGCTGGCTGCAACCGGCCAGTAGCACTTGGTGAAAATCTCGAGTCCCTCACGGCGTTGTCCAGCGAGCGCCTTGCCAAGCACGACTTCGGCGGCTTGGTTGGCATAAACGTCAGCGGTGTCAAACGACGTGATTCCCGCATCCAGCGCGGCGTGCACGGTGGCAATCGCTGCAGAGTCGTCAATCTGGCTGGCATGGGTTAGCCAGTTTCCATAGGTCATTTCGCCGACCTTGAAACCACTGTTGCCTAAATAGCGATACTTCATTTGTTCTCCTCAATGATTTCTCTGGTGACTTTTTCGACGTGCGAATGTAAATCGGGAATCCATGTTTCTTGTTCCGGTTTCATCAAAACCGATCGCATGATTCTGGCCGATTCGCGATCCGAATCTGCGGGGATGCCGAAGCCGCGTTTTGCGAACCCCTCGTGTTTCATCACATATGTGGCCAGGTGAATCTGTTCGGTGCGTTCGACAGCGGCCGAACGTTGGAACAGCTCGAACGACACGTGGTCGATTTGCTCGAGTGTGTTCATCCTCGCGAAATAGGTCACGATGTCGAGCTCTGGGGCTTGCAGCGGTTGCAGATAGTCAGACTCCTGTAGCAACGCATGCCAGCTGGTCGCGGCATTTCGGTCGGCCCTTAGCACGGCACCCAGGCCATCCGAGGTGAGCGGAAAGACCTGCAGCGTCGCCCAGAGAGCGGCTGCGGAAGCGCCAGCTCGGGAACACTCGAGCTGTATCTCGCCGAAGTGCAGATCCTCACTTGCGAAGTATGTGTACGGCGAGTCGTGCTTATAGAACCGGCCGATGGAGCGTTCCCTAAAGAACACTGCGCCGCAGCCGTACGGCTGCAACCCGTGTTTGTGCGGATCAACCACAACCGAGTCGCTGTCGGCAATCGCCGCGAAATGTCTAGCGGTTTCCGGTTCGAGGCTTTCAGGAATCAGGCTGAAGAACCCGCCGTATGCCGTGTCGACGTGCACTCTTGCGCCGTATTGACGAGCCAGGGGGATGATCTCGGCAAGCGGGTCGACCGCCCCGAGACCGGTCGTTCCGAGAGTCGCAACCACGGTTCCGATCTGACCGGTCTTTAGTTTCGCTTCGAGGTCGTTCAGGTCCATCCGTCCGGCCGCATCCGATTCGATCGCGATCGCGGGCACGTTGAGCACCTCGGCCATTCGCGTATGCGTGTAGTGCGAATCTTTGCTGTGGGCCAAGGCTAGGTCGGGGTTGATCTCTCGAGAAATCCAGAGCGCTTCGAGATTTGCTGTGGTGCCGCTCCAGGTTAGGTGCCCCAGAAAATCCTCTGGATAACCAAACATTTTCGCCATGTCACGCAGCACTTCGCGTTCGAGCATCGTGGTGGCTCGTCCGCCATCGATCGAGTGGTTGTTCGGATTTAGCATCATCGTGGCCAGATAAGCGGCCATAGCGACAGGATGCGGCGGCTTGAGCATCTGCCCGGCATAGTGCGGGTGGAAGAACGGAAAGTTGTCTTCTAGTCGGTTGGTGAGTTCGCTGAGAACGGCTTCGACCTTATTCGGGTCTGCCTTTAGGCTCGGATGCGTCGAGAACGAACCGTAGCTCGATTTGATTGCGTCGATCGCGGCAATCATCTTGGGCGCGAAATCGGAAAGCTTTATTTCCTGGGGCTCCACTTAAGACTCCTTTGTCTTTGTCCAGTGGTGTTACACGAGCTTTTGGCTCAGTCGCTAGCCTATCTTGGCGCCTCGTTTAACCTGTGGCTTTGGCAGTCGCATCGGGCGCATCTGCAGCGACCGCATGACCACGTAAGATTTCAGCCCGCGTTCAACCGATCCGAACTTGGCCTCGAGTGCCTTAGTCGCCCCGCGAGCGACCCACCAGGAGTTAAAGCCGATGAGAATCATGAAACCCCAGAGCACAAAGGTCGAACCTATCTGCACGTAGGGGTTGTTGATCGAGCTAAGGATGACCGCACCAAAGGCAACCGGAAGCAGCAGTTCGCCACCCGTGTAGCGCACGTCGACGTAGTCGCGCGCAAACTTGCGCTGAGGACCCTTGTCGCGAGGACCAAGGTAGCGTTCGTCACCGTTCAGCAGACCTTCGCGGGCTTCGGCTCGCTTTGCAGCGAGTCTGGCCTTTTCGGCTCGCTTTGCCTCTGGGGATTTGTTTCCAACCAGCGGGCGAATGTTGGCTGCTTCGCGCTCTTTGCGCTTCGGGGTAGGTCGACCCTTGCCAGTCGAATTCTGCGGCTCGTTTGGAGTTTCGGACATTAACACACCTCTTGGTTGGTCATTCGAACTTAAGATTACCTTTATGACCAGCAACGAAGCGCTAAGCCAGAGCAGCATCTCAGTCGAACAAGTAAAGCAAGCCGTTGGGGAGCAGTTCCCGGCTCGGTTGGGTGATCTAAGCACGTTGGTGCGCATCCCTGGTATCGCTTGGGATGCCTTCGACCCAGCCGAACTTCAGAGAAGCGCTGAGACTGTAAAGAAGCTTCTCGAAGAACTTGAAATCTTTGACAGTGTCGAGATCAGGTCGGCCAGCGCTGGAGCGAAACAGGGTGCCCCTGCGGTTGTTGCTCGCCGCGAAGCGAAGAATGGCAAGCCGCACTTTTTGCTCTATGCGCACCACGATGTTCAACCACCTGGCGAAGACGAGCAGTGGCTCTCACCGGCTTTCGAGCCAACGCTTCGTGACGGCCGGATCTATGCACGAGGAGCTGCAGATGACAAGGCTGGAATCGTCGCCCACCTGACGGCTTTGCGAACCTTGAAGCAGCTCGCCGGCGCTGACTTCGAGGTTGGCATTTCGCTATTCATCGAAGGTGAAGAAGAGGCCGGCTCGCCGTCATTTAGAAACTTCCTCGACGAAAACCGTGAAATCTTGAAGGCCGATGCGATTGTCGTGGCCGACTCATCGAACTGGACCGTTGAAGTGCCTGCCATCACGACGACCCTGCGAGGTCTGGTTTCGCAGGTTATCGAAGTCAAAACCCTAGACCACGCCGTTCACAGCGGCATGTATGGGGGAGTGGTGCCCGATGCGACCATGGCGCTCATCCGTGTGCTTGCATCGTTGCATCACGAAGACGGCTCGGTTGCCGTGAGCGGCCTGAACTCGAGCGAAGCCGCCGACCTGCCCTATGACGAGGCCACATTGAGGACCGACAGCGGATTGCTGCCAAGTTCGCAACCGATTGGAACGGGGTCTTTCCTCTCTCGCCTTTGGACTCAACCGTCGATCACCGTGATCGGCATCGACGCCAAGACCATCGACATCTCATCAAACACGCTCTTGCCTAGCGCGAAAGCCAAGATCAGCATGCGAATCGCTCCAGGGGACGAGCCACAGCGAGCCCTCGAAAAACTCAGGTCACACATCCTCGCGCACCTACCTTGGGGTGCCTCGGTGGAGTTCCACGAAATCGAGCTCGGCAAACCCTTTGCTTCTGACACCGACGGGTGGGCTTTCAAGCTCGCCAAGCAGTCGCTCTCAGACGCGTTCGGAACGGAATCGGTTGAAATAGGCATCGGCGGAAGCATTCCGTTCATTGCCGATCTCACGGAGGTATTTCCAAATGCCCAAATCTTGGTCACCGGGGTTGAAGAACCGGATGGTCGAGCCCACAGCCCCAACGAATCGGTGCACCTCGACACGCTCCGCGGCGCGATGATTGCAGAATCTCTGATTCTGCTTAGGGCAAATGGCATGACCGAGGATGAGAAAACGGAATAGCGATTCTCGATTTAGACTTAGAGAAGATTCAGAAGGAGTTTTGATGACCGACACACTTACCCACAACGTCAGCCTGACCGATACCGCTCGCGAGAAGGTCAAAGCGCTGATCGATGCAGAAGGCAACGATGAACTTCGTTTGCGCATCGACGTAAAGACCGGTGGCTGCTCTGGATTTATCTATCAGCTCTACTTCGACGAGATTGTCGAAGAAAACGACGCCATTCGTGACTTCGACGGCGTCGAGGTGGTAGTCAACTTCAAGTCTGTCCCTTACCTCGACGGTGCCTCGATCGATTACGAAGACTCGATTCAGAAGCAGGGATTTACGATCGACAACCCCAACGCACAGAGCACCTGTGCTTGCGGCGATTCGTTCAGCTAAAGATTCAAGAAATTCGCCTTCGCAGAGAAATCTGCGAGGGCATTTTTCTTTTTCGGCTCTCCAAGCACTTTCGGGCGATTTTAGGTCAAAAAACCGCGTGTTTTCGCCCCAAACGGCGGTTTTAGCCGACGCGAAAGCGTAGGATTATCAGGTAACGATTCGATATCCGAAGGGTCGATTGTGCTTTCAAAGCGTGCACTTCGCTGGGCGGCAATTCCAGCCATTTCCAGCCTTGCTCTGGTTCTCACCGGTTGCGATGATTTGACCACAGGTCCAGGTCTTCTTCCACTAGATTCCGTTGACGCCACTAACCACACCGGCAGAATCACCGACCTTTGGATCGGGTCGTGGGCAATCCTCTGGGTTGTCGGTGTCATCGCTTGGGCTCTCATGATTTGGGCCATGGTCGTCTATCGTCGCCGCAAGGGCGACAACAAGCCACCTGCACAGCTGCGCTACAACAACCCGATCGAAACCCTATTCACCATCGTCCCGTTGATTTTGGTGATTGGTTTCTTTGCGTTCACTGCGCGCGACATGGCAGCGATCGAAAAACCTGTCGTTTCCGATGTCAAGATTCAGGTAATCGCCAAGCAGTGGTCGTGGGACTTCAACTACGTTGATGCCAACGTCTACGACAGCGGAATTCAGTCGCAGTTCACCGGAACCGAAACCTACGACTCCCGCAAGGATGCCGGCATCCCGGTCTTGGTTCTGCCTGTTAACAAGTCGGTTGAGATCGACCTAACTTCCCGTGACGTGATCCACTCCTTCTGGGTGGTCGACTTCCTCTATAAGAAGGACATGTTCCCAGGACGGGTAAACCACATTTACTTCACTCCAACCAAAGAAGGCTGGTTCGAAGGAAAGTGTGCCGAGCTCTGTGGCGAATCGCACTCGCTGATGCTCTTCAACGTTCACGTTGTGAGTGAAGCAGAATATCAGCAGCACCTCGCTGGGTTGGCTGCCAAGGGCCAGACCGGCCAGCTCGGACTTGATCTTGTCAGAAACCAAAACCTACCGGGCGACGACCCAAACGTTAGAGGATAAATCATGGCAACGAACAACGTCGCAAAGAAGTCCAAGGGTCAGATTCTGATCGATTGGTTGACCACAACCGACCACAAGAAAATCGGTTACCTCTACCTGATCACCTCGATCATTTACTTCGTGATCGCCGGTGTCATGGCATTGGTTATCCGCGCTCAGCTGGCCGCGCCGGGTCTGTCGATTGTCGCCAGCAAAGAGCAGTACAACCAGCTGTTCACCATGCACGGCACCATCATGCTCCTGATGTTCGCAACCCCGCTCTTTGCGGCCTTCGCCAACATCCTGATGCCGGTTCAGATTGGTGCTCCAGACGTAGCCTTCCCCAGACTGAACGCGATTGCATACTGGTTCTATTTCTTTGGTTCGTTCGTTGCCGTAGCCGGATTCTTCACCCCTCAGGGTGCCGCGTCCTTCGGTTGGTTCGCCTACGCCCCGCTTTCCAACACGACGTTCTCACCAGGTCTCGGTGGAGACTTGTGGGTGTTCGGTCTAGCCCTGAGCGGTTTCGGAACCATCATGGGTGGTGTCAACTTCATCACCACCATCCTGACCATGCGTGCGCCTGGAATGACCATGTTCCGTTTGCCGATCTTCACCTGGAACACCTTGGTTACCTCGATTTTGGTCATCATGTGCTTCCCTCCACTTGCAGCGGCCCTGTTCGCACTTGGAGCCGACCGTCGCTTTGACGCGCACATTTTTGACCCTGCAAACGGTGGACCGATGCTCTGGCAGCACCTGTTCTGGTTCTTCGGTCACCCCGAGGTCTACATCTTGGCGCTTCCGTTTTTCGGAATCGTCTCAGAGATCTTCCCGGTATTCAGCCGCAAGCCAATCTTTGGTTACAAGACTCTTGTCTATGCAACCATCGCGATTGCCGCACTGTCGATGACCGTTTGGGCTCACCACATGTATGTGACCGGTCAGGTGCTTCTGCCGTTCTTCGCGTTCACAACGATGCTGATTGCCGTGCCTACCGGTGTAAAGGTGTTCAACTGGATCGGAACGATGTGGAAGGGTTCGATCACCTTCGAGACCCCAATGCTGTTCAGCATCGGATTCTTGACCACGTTCATCTTTGGCGGATTAACGGGTGTCATCCTGTCTTCGCCGGCACTCGACTTCCACCTCTCCGACTCCTACTTCGTGGTTGCTCACTTCCACTACGTAGTGTTCGGAACCGTGGTGTTCGCGATGTTTGCTGGTATCTACTTCTGGTACCCAAAGATGACTGGAAAGCTGCTGAACGAGCGAATCGGAAAGATTCACTTCTGGCTTCTATTCATCGGCTTCCACGCAACCTTCCTGGTTCAGCACTGGCTCGGAATAATCGGCATGCCTCGCCGTTACGCCACCTACCTGCCTGAAGATGGTTTCGGCGATCTCAACATGATCTCCACCATCGGAGCAGCAATCCTCGGCCTGTCGATGATCCCGTTCTTCTGGAACGTCTACATCACCTGGCGCAAGGGAGAGCGCACTACGCTCAATGACCCTTGGGGTTATGGCCGCTCTCTCGAGTGGGCTACCGCAAGCCCATTCCCGCGCCACAACTTCACCTCGATTCCTCGAGTCAGAAGCGAGTCGCCAGCGTTTGACCTAAACCACCCAGAGTTCGCCGCAGCCGAAGCCAAAGCACCGGCTAAGGCAACGGCAAAGAAGGGATAGTCGCAAATGCGCACTAACGCCAACCTCTTTTGGCTGCTGACTGTTTTCTACATCATCTCGGCAGGTGGCTACGCACTATGGGGCGTGGCTGAAGGCCAGGGAATCGAACCAATCGGATTCGCAGCCATCTCGATGCTGGTCTTCATGTCGGGGTTCATCGCCTTCTACATCGAAAAAACCGCTCGCGTTCAAGGTCCAGTTCCCGAAGACCGACTCGACGCCAATATCGAGGATGGAGACGCCGAGATCGGCTTCTTTGCTCCTTGGTCGTGGTGGCCGCTGGCACTTGGACTTTCGTCTGCACTCGCGTTCACCTCACTCGCTGTTGGTTGGTGGATGCTCTACATCGCCGTTCCACTTGCTCTGATTTCGATCGTCGGATTTGTCTTCGAGCACAGCCGCGGGCAATACGCACACTAAGCAAACATAAAAAAGCCACCCGAGAAGGGTGGCTTTTTTTGTT
>JBEEJJ010000038.1:0-9799 GCA_041169265.1 Actinomycetota bacterium | reverse complement strand
CCGTGCCGAACTTATTGCTACCGGACTCGGCGTGGACGATGTGCGCGAGTCGATCGGAGCCGATTCTCTCGGCTACCTCACCAAAGAGGGCATGATTGCGGCGACCGGACAGCAAGAACGCGAGCTGTGCACCGCCTGCTTCACCGGAACCTATCCGATCGAGCTGCCGACTGCTGACCGCCTGGGCAAAAACTTGCTCGAGCGTGACAACGATCCTGCCGCCTGCAACCCTGGCCCAGACAGCGAACTCGACTCCGTTGTGCAATCGGCAGAGAGCGAAAGCAACCAGTGAGCGAAGCCAACGCATATGCCGCGGCCGGAGTCGACACCGAAGCGGGCGATCTAGCCGTCGAGTTAATGAAGCGCGCGGTTGGCGCGACCCACAACGACCTCGTGGTCGGAGGCCTCGGCGGATTCGCTGGCATGCTCGACGTTTCGTTTTTAAAGTCTTATGAGCGCCCTTTGTTGGCAACCTCGACCGACGGCGTTGGCACCAAGGTAGCCATCGCCCAAGCGATTGATAAGCACGACACCATCGGCCAAGACCTGGTTGGCATGGTGGTCGATGACATCGTCGTGGTTGGCGCAAAGAGCCTGTTCATGACCGACTACATCGCGTGCGGCAAGGTTGTTCCAGAGCGTATCGCCGACATCGTGCGCGGCATCGCCGAGGCTTGTGCCGCGGTAGGCGTCGCCCTTGTCGGTGGCGAAACGGCGGAGCATCCTGGATTACTGGGACCGGATGACTATGACGTTGCCGGTGCCGCGGTAGGTGCAGTCGAGGCCAGCAAGCTGCTTGGCACCCATAAGGTCAAGGTTGGCGATGTGGTGCTCGGCATGGAATCGAGCGGGCTTCACTCCAACGGTTATTCACTGGTGCGCAAGATCGTTGCCGAGAGCAAACTCGATTACACCAAGACGGTCGCCGAATTCGGTTCGACCAGTTTGGGTGAGGTTCTGCTTGAGCCAACCCGCCTTTACACGGGAGTGCTGAACACACTGCTCGAGAGTGAACTCGGCGATTCGGTGCACGCCATGAGTCACATCACCGGCGGTGGAATCGCGGCAAACCTTTCGCGTGTGCTGCCAACGGGAGTTTCGCTCGATGTCGACCGCTCAACTTGGTCGCCGCAAGACGTTTTTAAGGTTCTCAGCGGATGGGGTGGCTTCTCGCTCGAGTCGGTTGAGGGCACCTGGAACCTAGGTCTTGGTCAAGCCCTGATCGTCGATGCGGCTTCGGCCGCCGCGGTCACCAACCGCCTTAACTCGCTCGGAATCCACACCTGGCAACTCGGTGAAATCAAGAACGCTCCGGCAAACGCTGTCGAGCAGGGATACATCACCGGTGCAAAGGGTGTGGATGGTGGCGCGGTGCGCCTGGTTGGAAGCTATCGCTCCTAGTTAGCGCTCGCTAGCCCCGTCGTCATCAACGTCACCGAGCTGGTCGGCAACTTCGTCAACGTCTTCGGTTTCGACTACATCTTCAAGTTCGGCTACGGTTTCGCCGGTTTCGCCGTCGGCAGCCTCTGCTGAGTCGTCCTCATCAGGAAAAAGGTCGGCCCATTTGTCGATTAGTTCGTCTTCATCGGCCGGAGCAGCGAGCTCGCGCTCGAGCGCGGTGAGGTCGACGTCTGGACTGAAATACTTTAGTTCGCGAGCAACCTTGGTGTGCTTCGCTTTTTGACGGCCACGCCCCATGGCGAGCCCCCTAACGCATACTTGACACGAAACGTGGATGAACACCACGCGAAAACCTGCGGTTAGTTTATCAGCGCACCGGTCATTAGTGCGACCACATACACAGCCCCCGCGGGGAGCCCAAACTGCAGTGCGGTGTTCAAGATTCCTTGCAGAAGTCGACCTCTGCGCCAATAGCCAACGGTCTGACCGACATAAGCGCTGAAGGTGGAGAGCCCTCCCGCGAATCCCCCGATCAAAGCCAAAGACGAGAACTCACCGGCTCCGATGTCGATCAAAACCCATGCTCCGGCGGCAGACGCAAGGGTATTGGCCAGCAGAATGCCGTAAGGGAGTTTGCCTTCCCATCGACCCATGAGCACGCGAATGACCGAGCCAATTCCGCCGGCCAGTGCGATGGCGAGGATTACCCAAATGTCCATGTTCATTTGGTGGCTCGCTTTATTCGTCGTCCAACGGCGTCACCCAGCCAGTAGGCGAGCAAGCCGAACATGATCGAGAGAGAAATGTAGGCAACCACGATGTCTGGAGAAAGTTTGCCCAGCACGGCGAGAATGGCAATCCCGCTGAGGGTGGTGAACCCACCGGCGAAGCCCGATCCCAGAAACGCCTGACGTTCGGGAGTGGCAAGCACAGGAACGGTCATCGCCAGAGCGAGTATGAACGAACCGACGATATTCGCAATGAAAATGTCAATCGGATCACTGCCGAACTGGGTGATGAAGCCTCTGGATACCGCACCCAGAGCACCACCCAAGAATGTAAAGCCGAGAAGCTTTAGCGTCGAAGAACTATTCGACATCGTCATCCTTGGCTTCGATCACGAAGACGGCGTTGCGACCGCGGGCGTGACGGCGGGGTTGCGGACGGTTTGGCACACCGCGGCGCGAGTCGCCGGGCAGCGGTGCGCGCAGGAACGGGTTGAACTTTTCGGCCGAACGCATGCGCCAAGGAACGGTCACGAGCATGGTGCCCGGAACATACATGAGGCGGCGCATGATGCGGTTGGCGCGGTGGTTGTGGAAGATGTGCTCCCACCAGTGACCAACGATGTACTTCGGCATATAAACGGCGATGCGCTCGCGACCATAGCGTGACCGGTGGTTCTCGAGGTATTCGATCAGAGGGGTCGAGAATTCGCGGTATGGAGACTCGATGATCTTCAGCGGAATCTTCATTCCGTAGTCTTTCCATTCCTTTTTGAAGGCTTCGGCGCGCGCAGGGTCGGCGGCGATGTGGATCACGTCGAGCTTGTTGTGGTTGACCGAGATTGCGTAGTCCAGGGCCTTCAACTGTGGCTTGTTCAACTTGTCCATTAGCACGACCGCGTAGTCACCATCCGAGCCGAATTGGGTGCCATCGAGTTTGATCTCGTCGTCGATGGCCTTGTAATAGCGACCCGTGTTGTACATCACCCAGAACAGAACCGGCATCAACAGGAACACGAGCCAAGCTCCGTGGGTGAACTTGGTCACGGTCACGATCACGAGCACCGAGGCGGTCATGGTCGCGCCGATACCGTTGATTAAGGTGCCCGAGAGAGCCTCACGCTTGGTGACCGAACCGTCTTGGCGGCCGCGCTTCCAGTGCACGAGCATGCCGATCTGACCGATTGTGAAGGAGGTGAACACACCCAGAACATAAAGCTGGATGAGCGCCGAAACGTCGGCCTGATAGATGAGCTCGAGAGCTAATGCCGCGAGCGTAAGCGAGAGCATTCCGTTTGAGTAGACCAGTCGGTCACCGCGAGTAAGCAGGGCTTTTGGTGCGTACTTGTCCTTGGCCAACACCGATGACAGCAGCGGGAATCCGTTGAAGGCCGTGTTTGCAGCGAGCAAAAGCACGGCTGCGGTTGCGATCTGCAAGATGTAGAACAGGATGCTGCCATCACCAAATATCGCGACGCCTAGCTGTGCGATCACCGACTGCTGAGGCCCGTCTAGCTCTCGACCGATTTGTGCAAGCGGGTCCTCTAGGTAATGAACCTGCGAGATCAGACCAAAGCTGATGATGCCCACGAACATCGAGATTGCGATGGCACCCATCCAGGCCATAGTGGTTCGTGCATTTTTAATCTTTGGTTCGCGGAATGCCGGAACACCGTTGGCGATTGCCTCGACACCGGTGAGCGCGGCAGAACCGGATGCGAAGGCACGAAGCAGCAGAAAGAGCACGAGCATTGAGTTGCTCACGTTCTCAATGGCAACCACTTCGTAGCCTGCCGAAGGCGCAACGATCGGCTGGTTGGTGAGCAATTTGAAGATGCCTGTGCCGATCATCAGAAAAACAGTGCCAATAAATAGGTAGGTAGGCAGTGCGAAAGCGATTCCCGATTCGCGCACGCCGCGAAGGTTCACGGCGCAGAGCAGAATGATGAAGCCAACCGCGATCTCGACGCGGAACGGATCAAGCTCGGGAAACGCAGAAATGATGTTGTCGGTGCCTGCAGCGATCGACACGGCAACAGTGAGCACGTAGTCGATCAGCAGCGCCGAGGCGACGACGATTGCCGGCTTCTCACCTAAGTTCTTCTTGGCGACCTCGTAGTCACCACCGCCCGAAGGATAGGCTGCGATTACCTTGCGGTAAGAAAGCACCACGATGGTGAGCAAAAGAACCACCACGGATGCGATTGCCGGAGTGAATGACAAAAAGCTGAAACCGCCCAACGCCAAGATCATGAGCATTTCTTGCGGACCGTAGGCCACAGAGGAGAGCGGGTCGGAAGAAAAAATCGGGAGGGCTATCGTTTTCGGTAGCAGTTCGCCTTCGAGTTTCTTGGTCGAAAGGCGTTTGCCGAGCAGCAGACGCTTCGGGTCTAGTGATTCATTCACAAGGGAAAAGATTACTCCGCACCCTAGGGTGCGGAGCAAATCCTTAGAGCAAGTTTCGATTTAGTTTGCGTGCTCTTCTTTTTTGCGCTTTGAGCCAATGTTGAGAGTAGAAACTAGTCCGAGCAACAGGAACCCGGCCGCTGCCCACGCAGAAGCTTTAGCACCGTCGGTGAACGCCTCGCCGGCATCCGCGGTTATTTGGTCGGCAACTTCTTTAGAGAGCGGTGCGCCGGTAGCCGGAGATTGCAATAACTCGGGCAACGAAGGAAGCACGCCACCGGCCGTATCGACCACGAGGTCGACAATTGCCGATGACTGCTCAGAAGCAATCGACTGTTCTGCGATGCGGTTCTCGAGGCTTGACTGCACTCCCGTGAAGAGCATGGTTCCCAAAACCGCAATGCCAAGTGCCGAGCCCACCTGGCGAACGGTCGACTGTGAACCCGATGCCTGGCCGATCTTGTCCATGGTCACGTCGACCATGATCACGCCGGTCAGCTGAGCGGTCGCCAGACCGACACCAACACCGTAGATAAATAGGAACGGTGCGATTGACCACATGCCTACCTCGGTGGAGGCGAACAGTGCGATGCCGATTGCACCGACCAGCTCAAGAGCAACACCCGACTGCACCATGGTGCGTGGCGAAACCTTGCCGCTGAGCGCACCACCCACACCCGAGGCCAAGAATGCGCCACCGGCGAGCCAGAGCAGAACTAGCCCTGACTCGATCGGGGTCAAGAGCAACACGTTCTGAAGCCACAGTGGAATCGCAAACAGGATTCCGAACTCGCCCATCGAGATGATCAGCGCTGCAATCGAACCGTTGCGGAATGAGCCGACTTTGAAAAGCTCGAGGTCAAGCAGCACGGCCTTGTTCGCCTTGGTCCGTGCGCGCTCCCAGAGAATGAACAGTGCGAATCCGACAGCCGAGATGGCAAGAGAAACCGGGATAATCGAGATTCCGTCGGTCGGCCACGAGAAGTCACCGAGCACGAACTGGTTTTTGGTTGAGGCATCCCACCAGCCGTAGACGCGGCCCTCGATGAGGCCGAAGACGAGGGTGGCGAACATGACCACCGACAGCAGCGCTCCGACTATGTCGACACCGGGAACACGCTGTTCCTGCTTCGATTCCTTAGCCCACCACATCAGACCGGCCATCACGATCACACCGAGCGGGAGGTTGATGTTGAAGGCGAGGCGCCAGCCGTCGTCGCCGAAATCGGTTGCTAGCCAGCCACCGAGAACGGGGCCAACCGCCACCATTCCACCAATGGTTGCGCCCCAGACCGCAAAGGCGATGCCACGCTCTTTGCCCTGGAACGTTGCGTTAACTAGCGAGAGAGTGGTCGGCAGAACCATCGAACCGCCGAAGCCCTGCGCGACGCGTGCCAGGATCATCGAAGATGCGTCTTCAGAGAATCCGGCCCAGACCGATGCCGCCACGAAGATCGCGATACCGATGAGCAATAGGCGCTTGCGGCCGATTCGGTCGGCGATAGAACCCCACACCAAGAGCAGTGCGGCAAAGACCAGAACATAAGACTCTTGAACCCACTGAACCTCGGTTGAGTCGAGGTTTAGTGCGTTGATAACGCTTGGAAAAATTGTGTTGACGATCGTGCCGTCAACGATTACGAGCGAGATGGCTGCCGAGATAAAGATCAGGGCAATCCAACGACTGCGTTCTTTGGTCATTTGATTCTTTCTTTTGGTCCGAGCCGTTGCGACTCAGGGATCAGAGCATTGCGAGGATTGCACTCGCTCCAAGAGCAAGTATGACCCCCAAGAGTTGGGTTCTTGCGATCTTCTCCTTTAAGAAGACACGGGCCAAGATTATTGTTCCCAGCGGATAAAGCGCGGTGAGCACGCTGACCACGGTGAGCGTTCCGGTGCGGCTGGCCATGAGAAAGAAGACGTTGGCGCTTGAGTCAAAAGCTCCGGCAGCAACCGTGGCTAGCCAGAAGTTGCGCATTTTGTCAGGGGTAGAAGCCTCATCCTTGCGGGTTTTGCGAATTGTGAACAACAAAAACAGACCGAGGACGAGCGCACTCACGGCACGCAACATGACAACCGGCGTGAGTCCCGAATCGGCGGGTGCGGCGTCGAGACAGATGAGAACCGCGCCGATGCCGACTCCCGCACCGATTCCTAGAAGCAAAGCGGGCACGCTCGGCATGCGAACGTCTTCGCCAGGGATGAACCCGACGAGCACCACCGCGACCAGCAGCAAGACCAGCGCCAGCCAACCCCATGCCGAAAACGAGTCGCCGGTGGCGATGCCGACGGCGGCCGGCACGATGGCAGAAACCACGGCACTGAGTGGCGAGACGATCGAAATCGGCCCGAGAGCTAAAGAGGCATAGAGGCAGGTCAGAGCCACTGCCGACCAAAGCCCTGCCCACACTCCCCAGCCGATTGCCTCCGGGTTGGCGCTGAAGCCAAAAACGGGGATGAGCGCGAGCAGCAGCACCAATCCGACGGCACCGGCGACCGCGGTCACCGTGACTGGTCGGATTCGCCGAGAAGCCACGGCACCGAAAAAGTCGGCAAACCCATAAACCAATGCAGTCGAGAAGCCGAGCAAGATGGTCAGCATGCTCATCCTCTCGGTTTGCGGTTTTGGCGTTGTCGAAGAAGCGCTGACAACATTCTCAACTTAAAGCAAAAAGCCCCAGTCGTGAGATCTGGGACTTTTCGTGGCTCCGCGCGGCATCGATCCGCGGACCTAACGATTTTCAGTCGTTCGCTCTACCAACTGAGCTACAGAGCCATGGATGTTTTCACACCCAGCGATCCTGACGGGACTTGAACCCGCGACCTCCGCCGTGACAGGGCGGCGCGCTAACCAACTGCGCTACAGGACCTCGTTGCTTTCAACCCGCGCCCTTGGTGACCCCAACGGGATTCGAACCCGTGCTACTGCCGTGAAAGGGCAGCGTCCTAGGCCACTAAACGATGGGGCCGAAAAGCGCGGTGCTTGATAGCACCAAGAGCCAAGATTACCTTCCTTATGGCGTTTTTAGCAACCTGACGATTACCCTTAAGACATGGCTTTGCAAATCGAACGCGCTCGGGGTGTCCGCATCCGTCGCTTTTTGGTTGCCGTAGCCGCCGTTTTCGCTTTGTTTGTTGGTGGCGCCGTGGTCGGCCCTGCCTGGGCCACACCAAGCTATCCAACTTGGGCCGAGGTTGAGGCAGCCAAACAAAAAGTAGCTGCCAAGCGAGCGATGATCGACAAACTTCAGGCCATCATCGAAGATTTGGGAGCACAGGCTGACGCCCTCGCGACCGTAGCGCTTATCGAGGGTGAGAAATATAACCAAGCTCAGGATGCCGTAGACGCGGTTGCCTCGAAGGTTAAAACCCTCGAAGGTCAGGTCGAGACCGCAATGGCCGAGGCAAATCAAGCTCAGCGTCAACTCGGTCAGCTCGCCGCCCAGATGTATCGCAACGGCGCTGCCGGTACCTCGCTGAATTTGCTTTTGAATGCCGACCAGGCCGACGACCTGCTTTACCAACTGGGTGCCAGCGAAAAGGTAGCCCAGCAAAGCGACGAACTTTATAACAAGTCAATTGCCAAGCAGCAGTATGCGCAGTCTCTTGCCGATGAGTTGGCGGTTGCCAAGGCTGAACTCGCAACCAAGGCGCAAACTGCCAAGGATGCCTACGCCAAGGCACAAGCGGCCGCGAACGCTTTGCAGGCTAAGGTCGACGAAAACAAGGCTTTGAACAAGACTTTCTATGCCCAGTTGGCTTCTTTGCAGAACACTTCGGCAGCGCTAGCTAAGGCTCGTGCCGACGGCATCGCGGCCGAGCGTCGCCAGAACGAGGGCACTACCAATATGGTGGCACCAGACCTTTATGACGTTGGGGCACCAGACACCGACAAGGTCGACAAAGCCATCAACTTTGCCAAGGCTCAACTGGGTGAGGCTTATGTTCTGGGTGGAATGGGTCCGAACATTTGGGACTGTTCTGGAATCACCAAGGCGGCCTATGCAGCTGCCGGCATTTATATCGGAACGCACTCGGCAACGAACCAGTTCAACACCATGGCTTTCGCCAAGAAGCTGATTCCGCTTCGCGACATGCAGCCTGGTGATCTGATGTGGTACACCCGCGAACCGAATGTTTTCAATGGAGACAAATATCACGTGGTGATGTTCGTCGGTAATGGACTAATGCTCGAAGCACCGCGACCGGGAGCAGTCGTGCGTATCGTGCCCATTCGTTGGGGTGAAATGTTCCCCTACGCTGGTCGACCCAGCGCCTAAACCTTTTAGTGGCCTTCGGCCTTGAAGCGCTCAATCGACTCAGCGATCAGACGCTCGGCAACAGCCTTGCCTTGCCAGTCGCCAACCTTGACCCACTTGCCCGGTTCTAGGTCTTTGTAGTGCTCGAAGAAGTGCTTGAGTTCGTTCTTGGTCTGTGCCGGAACATCCTCGATGTCTTGGATATGTGCCCAACGTGGGTCTTTGTCGAGCACGCAGATTAGCTTCTCGTCGATTCCGCCATCGTCTTCCATGGTCAGCACACCGACCGGGCGAACCGAGCAGACAACGCCTGGGTAGACCGGGAACTCGAGCATTACCAGCGCGTCTAGCGGATCTCCATCGCCACCGAGGGTGTTGTCGAAGTAGCCGTAGTCGATTGGGTAAACAAACGGGGTAAACAAAACGCGGTCTAGGTGAACGCGACCGGTCTCGTGATCGACTTCGT
The DNA here is from genome assembly GCA_041169265.1 of Actinomycetota bacterium. Classification (GTDB taxonomy): domain Bacteria; phylum Actinomycetota; class Actinomycetes; order Actinomycetales; family Microbacteriaceae; genus Rhodoluna. The sequence continues at coordinate 542 of JBEEJJ010000038.1, read as the reverse complement.
ACTTGTTGCGGCTTCCGCGAGGGATTTCGATAACTACGTCGTGTGCCATGATGCTCCTAAATAGAGTTGTCTGAAAGAGAGTTTACCGAAAGGCGCTCGTGCCAACACGACCAAGGCTCACCCCGGCGATGGCCGACGTCCGTCGTGCCGTGCGCGAAAACTGGGATGCGGCATCCCTAGTCGCTGGAGATTTGGTGCTCGTCGCGGTTTCTGGTGGTCCGGACTCGATGGCGCTGGCCTCAGCCGCGGCATTCGAAGGAAAACGCGCTGGGATTCGAGTCGGTGCTGTCGTGGTCGAGCATGGGCTGCAGGCGATCACCAAGGTGGTTGCCGAGCAGACCGCCGAGAACCTGCGTGCACTCGGGCTCGATCCCGTTTTGGTTCTCGCCGTCACGGTGGGCGGGGATGGTGGACCAGAGGCGGCCGCTCGCGAGGCTCGCTATGCCGCACTCGATCAGGCACTCGCCGAAACTCACGCCAAGTTTGTAATGCTCGGACACACCCTCAACGACCAGGCCGAGACGGTGCTGCTCGGACTTGCC
>JBEEJJ010000037.1:0-9804 GCA_041169265.1 Actinomycetota bacterium | reverse complement strand
CTGTCGGCGCTCGACGTAGACACCGAAGCGATGGTCGAGGATGCGCTGCGCACGGTGCTCAAGGCAACCACCGCGTTGATCGTCGCCCACCGCCCATCCACCGTTCAACTGGCCGACCGCGTCGCGCTTATGCAGGACGGCAAGATCACCGCCTTCGGCAAGCACAGCGAATTGCTCGCCACTAACGACCACTACCGCTATGTGATCAGCAGCTTGGATGCCGCTGGCGAACTGATCGAGGTGAAGTAGATGTCGATGCACGGCGTTCAAAACGAAGAAAAGATTGAGCTCAGCAAAGAAGAGCAGAAGGCGATTCGAGCTCGTTCGATGCGCTTGCTCGGGTCGATCATCCGCCCGGTTCGAAATCGCCTCTGGGTGAGCCTCGCGCTCGTCATTGGCGCACAGAGCCTTCGCGTCTCGCTGCCATTCCTGATCAGCGTGATCATCGACAAGTCGCTTCCCGAGGCAATCAAGGGTGACTTCACGTCGCTCTGGACTGTGGTTGGCGTCTATGTCGCGGCTGCCATTCTGTCGTCGGCCCTCATTGCGACATTCGTGCGGTTTGCGGCACGCATCAACCAAGACATCATGCTTGGACTGCGTCGACGAATCTTCGCTCACACCCAAAAGCTCAGCGTCGAGTTCCACGAGACCTACACCTCTGGACGAGTCATCTCGCGTCAGACCAACGACCTCGACTCGATCATGGAGCTGTTGAACTCCGGTGGAAACGAAATGATTGCCGGACTGCTCTACATGGTTTTCACGGCTATCGCACTGATCTGGCTCGACCCAATGTCGTTCGGCATCGTGCTGATTTCGTTCATCCCGCTCTGGTTCTTGACCCGCTGGTTCCAGAAGCAGACGCGCCTGAACTACCGCAAGACCCGCGTTGCGTCGGCCAAGCTCATCGTTCACTTCGTCGAAACCATGACCGGTATTCGCGCCGTCAAGGCTTTCCGCAAGGAGAAGGCAAACCAAGACAAGTACGCCGAGTTGGTTGAGGACTACCGCTATGTCAACGGCAAGGTCATCCAGTTGTTCGGTATTTTCGACCCTGGCCTGATTCTGATCGGTCGCATTACGGCATCTGCCGTGCTGCTCTTCGGCGGCATCCGAGTTCTCGAAGGCGACCTCACCGTTGGTGTGTTGCTTTCTTGCGTGGTCTATGTGAGTAGTTTCTATGACCCGATGGAACAGTTGGCGATGTTCTACAACTCGTTCCAGTCGGCTAACTCAGGTCTCGAGAAGATCTCGGGCGTGCTCGAGGAGTCACCTTCGGTGGCCGACCCGAGCGACCCGGTCAAACTAGCCGAGCCCAAGGGGCACGTGGAGTTTGACGGCGTTGAGTTCGCCTATTCGAATGGCAAAGAGGTGCTGCCGCACTTCTCGCTCGACATTCCTGCGGGCCAAACCATTGCTCTCGTCGGAACCACCGGAGCCGGCAAATCGACCATGGCGAAGCTAATTTCTCGCTTCTACGACCCAGTCAAGGGCGAGGTGCGTCTCGACGGCATCGACCTTCGCAAGTTGAGCGACGAAGACCTGCGCCGAGCCGTTGTCATGGTGACTCAGGAGGCCTATCTGTTCTCTGGTTCAGTCGCCGACAACATCGCCCTGGGCAAGCCCGGTGCCTCGAAGCAAGAGATCGAGTCAGCCGCACGGGCCGTGGGTGCGCACGAGTTCATCACGGCTCTACCCGATGGCTATGACACCGACGTGAACAAGCGCGGTGGCCGTGTGAGCGCCGGACAGCGTCAGTTGATTTCGTTTGCTCGCGCGTTCATCGCCGATCCCGCGGTTTTGATCTTGGACGAGGCTACCGCTTCGCTCGACATTCCGAGCGAGCGTCTCGTGCAGCACGGACTCAAGACGTTGCTCGCCGATCGCACCGCGGTCATCATCGCTCACCGTCTGTCGACGGTGTCGATTGCCGACCGCGTGCTGGTGATGGAACACGGACGAGTCATCGAAGACGACACCCCCGCCAAACTGATTGCCGGCACGGGCAAGTTCGCCAAGATGCACAAGGCCTGGCGCGAGTCGCTGGTCTAACCCCTAAGGCAGCTTGGTGAATGCGCCGAACGCAATTGCGCTCATCGCCGGCACCGTCATAACCGCTTGACCTAGCTTGTTGACGACGATCTTGGTGCCGACACAGGTTGACTTGGTTTTCTTCGGAGCCTTGCCACCCGAAATCAGGTCACAGTAACTTCCAGCTGGCAAGAAGGTCTTGACCGTCGCCTTCTGGCTCGTGGTTGTCGGGTTCATCGCGATGAAGTTGGTGCCTCGGTTGAACTGCGCGATCTTTCCAACCGCATACTTCGTGTAGTAGCTGCGGGTTTGCTTCGCGGTTCCAGCTGCGTCACGCCAGGCGATCATGCCTTGAATGGCCTTCCAGCGCTGCACGCAGGTGTAAACACCATCCTTGGTAATCATGCTCGGCACCGTTTGCGTGCTTGGGCACTTGGCTGGCATCACCTTTCCGCTGTTCGGGTCGGTGGTTGGGCCATACTGCTCGTCGCTGAAGCTGTATCCCGTGTAAATCTGCGGAATTCCGAACTTGGTCGCCAGCATGAAGATGTGGGCGAGCTGATACTTTTTGCCCTCCCAATAAGCCAGGGATGTCGGGCCATGGTGTTCGGTGTCGTGGTTGCTAACCATGGTTATGGTCTTGGCACTGCCGTTAAAGCTCACGTTCCAGTCTTCTGACTGGCTGATGCGCAGGCCCTGCTGGGCGAGCGAGCTGGCGAGCAGGTCGGGCATCGACCAAGCCCAGGCATAGCCGAACTCGACGAACGGGGCGTTCGAACCGCCACCGCCGATGACCTCCGACATGATGATCGGTTGACGGCCGTTGACTGGGTTGAGCTTGTCGACCACAGCCTTGAGGTCGGCGACTCCCATGTGCTTTGCGGCATCAACACGGAAACCAGCCACACCGAGGCTGATCATGTCGTTCAGGTAGGCAGCGATCTTGTTGCGCACCGACTCTTTTTCGGTTGCCAGGTCGGGCAGGCCGCCGAGCATACAACTGGTGGTTTCCCAAAGGGAGTCGTAGTTTTCGATGTTGCTGTCGCAATAGCGCGGTTCGTCCATCGACATGGTGCCGTGGAAGTCGTCTTCGCCATAAAGCCCTGGGTATTCATACTTCGAGAAGTCAGAGCCGGCCCAACCGGTGCCGCCAGAGTTGGCCATGTGGTTGATGACCGCGTCGGCGATGATCATCACACCGGCCTTGTTGCAAGCCTGCACCATGGCAGAGAACTCGGCGCGGGTGCCGAGACGCGACTCGAGTTTGTAGCTGACCGGCTGGTAGTGAACCCACCACTGGTCGCCGCGGATGTGCTCCTGCGGAGGCGAAATCTGCACCCAGTCGATGCCGGATGGGCCAAGCACGTTGGTGCACTCGCTCGCGATCGACGTCCATGGGTAGAGGAACATCTGAATGCCCACGGTGCTCTCGTTCACCACCTTGTTTGGTGCTGGATAGAAGGTGGTTTCGGCCTTGGCTGGGCTGAGGGTTGCTCCTGTCAGCACCAGCGAGAAGGTTGCAATCGCGGTCAGAATACGTCGTAGCTGTCTGGCTGTCATAGGCAAAAGTCTATGCTGTCGAACCGATAGGCTTAAGACCAGGTGGATAGCTCTTATCCGATTCCTAAGTAACGAAATGGAACTCTAACTGTGTCGAAAATCAAGGTTGTTGGCAAGGTCGTCGAACTAGACGGCGACGAAATGACTCGCATCATCTGGCAGAACATCAAAGATTCGCTGATTCTGCCGTTTCTAGACGTCGATCTCGAATACTACGACCTCTCGATCGAGCACCGCGACGCCACCGATGACCAGGTGACCATCGACGCGGCACACGCCATCAAGAAGCACGGTGTAGGCGTCAAGTGCGCTACCATCACCCCGGATGAGGCACGTGTGACCGAGTTCGGACTCAAAAAGATGTGGAAGTCGCCGAACGGCACCATCCGAAACATTCTCGACGGAGTTGTGTTTCGCGAACCGATCATCATTTCGAACGTGCCGCGCCTCGTCCCTGGCTGGACCAAGCCGATCGTCATCGGCCGTCACGCTCACGGTGACCAGTACAAGGCCACCGACTTCAAGGTTCCTGGCGCTGGCCGCGTGACCATCACCTGGACTCCTGCCGACGGCGGCGAGCCGCAGACCATGACCGTTGCCGACTACCCCGAGCACGGTGGTGTCGCCATGGGTATGTACAACTACATGGACAGTATCCGCGACTTCGCCCGTGCCTCGTTCAACTACGGTCTGGCCCGCAACTTCCCGGTTTACCTGTCGACCAAGAACACGATTTTGAAGGCTTACGACGGTGCATTCAAGGATGCGTTCCAAGAGGTTTTCGACGCCGAATACGCCGACAAGTTCAAGGCTGCCGGCCTCACCTATGAGCACCGCCTAATCGACGACATGGTCGCGGCCGCGCTCAAGTGGGAGGGTGGCTACGTTTGGGCTTGCAAGAACTACGACGGTGACGTGCAGTCCGACACCGTGGCACAGGGATTCGGCTCGCTCGGTCTGATGACCTCGGTGCTGACCACCCCGGATGGTGCTACCGCGCTGGCCGAGGCCGCTCACGGCACCGTGACCCGTCACTACCGCGACTGGCAGGCCGGCAAGAAGACTTCGACCAACCCGATCGCCTCGATCTATGCCTGGACTCGTGCCCTGATGCACCGGGCCAAGCTCGACGGCACCCCCGAGGTCGCGCACTTCGCCGAGACCCTAGAGGACGTAATCATCAAGACCGTCGAGTCTGGCCACATGACCAAGGACCTCGCGCTCTTGGTCGGCGGCGATCAGGGCTACCAGACCACGGACGAGTTCATGGCAACCCTTGCCGAGAACCTCCGTGCTCGCCTTGGCTAGCTCTCAGAGCCTCGATTCTTAGAGCTTCGAGCGAGGTCTTTGAGACCTTGAAGCTCAAACTGTGGAAAACTCCCGTCATGAATTTGGCGGGAGTTTTACATTTCCACAATGCAGATTCTCAAACATCCACGATTCAAGCGTTCATCTAGACTCCGTGGCGGTCTCGCCGTGGTCACAGCGCTCGCGGCTCTCGCCAGCGCTCTGGTGGCAACACCCGCCCAAGCCGTCAGCCTAAACCCAACCGCCGTGTGCGCCAACGGCTCATGCACGATCACTTTCGACTACACCGGCGACTACTACCAGTGGTCGGTGCCTGCGGGCATCCGAACCATGTGGTTTGACGTTTACGGTGCTCAAGGCGGGCGCAGCGGCGGCCTCGGCGGCAAGATCTCTGGGCAGTTCACCACGATTCCAACCACGCTCTATGTCTACGTCGGCGGACAAGGCAAAACCGGGTCGGGGCTCACCGGCGGTTTCAACGGGGGAGGAACTTCCGGCACCGGTCACGGTGACGAAGGCTCGGGCGGTGGTGCAAGCGACTTGCGAACCTCAACTTTGGTTACCGACCGAGTGGTGGTCGCCGGCGGTGGAGGCGGCACGGGAGGCTGGGTCGGCGGCACCGGTGGTGCCGGCGGTTCGACCATCGCAGCTGCCGGAACTGCCGGGCAGGGCGGTGCCGGTGGTGGAGCAACCCAACTCGCCGGAGGTAATGCCGGAGCCGGAAACTCGGCTAACTCCGGAACCGCAGGCGCGAGTGCCACGGGTGGCACCGGTGGAAACGGATCGACCGCGGGTGGCGGAGGTGGCGGTGGGGGTTACTTCGGTGGCGGCGGAGGCGGAGGCGACGGCATCCCGTCTGGTCTCGATGGAGGTGGCGGTGGCGGTGGTTCGTCCTATGCCAGCATCGCGAGCACCTCGACGATCTCGCACTCCCAGGGAGTCAAGACCGGCAACGGTCAGGTTGTGCTCACCTATAACTACGCGCCGACCGTCAGCACCTTTGCCCCCGCATCCTCGGTCAGCAATGCAACCACGGCCACATTCAACCTGAGTTTCAACCAAAACATCCTTGGGCTAGACGCCACCGACCTGACCTTCACGGGCACGGCTTCGGGATGCACGGTGAGCTCGATCACCGGATCGAATGCGTCTTATGTGGTCACCGTTGCAAACTGTTCCGACGGAACCGTGATGCTCAATCTTTCGGCCGACTCGATAGTCGGGGCGACCTACGGACCAAGCGCTCTGGCAACTTCGACCACTCTGACTTTCGATCGCAAAAAGCCGATTTTCACAATCAGCGCACCAGCTTCACCAAACAACGCAACCACCCTAACCTTCGGTGTCACGGCCGATGAAAACGTCACCGGTATCGCGGCCTCCTCGTTCACTGCGACCGGCACGGGCTGCGCCATCGGCACCGTGACTGGGTCTGGCATGAGCTACAGCGTCACGCTCACGGGCTGTTCGACCACCGCATCCGCGGCACTCACCCTAAAGGCCAACATCGCAACCGATATCGCTGCGAACACCGGCCCAACCGCGGCGTTGACCTCGAACACGGTCACGGTTGACCGCGTTGTTCCGGCGGTGACCAGCATCACCAAGGGTGCGTCCTCGCGCAACGACCTGCTGGTATTCGATCTTGTGATGAGCGAGAGCGTGACCGGCATGGACACGACAGGTGCCGACTGGGTGGTTTCGGGCACAGGTTGCAAGATCACCAAGCTCACCGGCTCCGGAACCAGCTATTCGATGTGGGTCACCGACTGCGCCGACGGAGTCAGGGCATCCATCTCGCTCAAGGCAAACTCGTTGACTGACTCGGCGGGAAATACCGGCCCGACCACCGACAGTCTCTCGCCAGAGGTGCAAATCGACGATCAGCTGCCACGAGTTACCATCACGGTGGATGCGCGCGCAAGCCAAATCGCCAGCCCGAGTTTCACGCTCACCTACAGCGAGGCCGTGACCGGTGTCACTCTCGACACGTTCACCTGGAGCGGCACCGCCAAGAACTGCAAGTTTGCACTCACCGAGGTGACGGTCGGCACCGTTTACCGTCTAGCCACAACCACATGTGGCGCGGGCACGCTCAAAATCGGGGTTCCGGCGGGTTCGGCTAGAGACGCAAATGGCAACGTTGGCCCAGCTCTACCGGTTGAATCGGCAACCGTGATCATCGATGTCGATCCGGCTGCGATCACGGGCGGCGGATTCACTCGTCCACGTGGTTTGACCTCGAGCGGTTCGACCACGCGCGGTGCCACGACGTTCAGGGCCGCATCCGTGAGTCAACCTAGGCGACTCAAAACGGCGGATGTTGGCGCACTGCTAGCGCTTTCGGCGGGTGTCGGCCTCGCCTGGACTCGGGTTGGAGGTCGGGTCGCTACTCGAAGATGATGGTGCGCTCGCCGTCGAGCAAAACGCGGTGTTCCGCAAACCAGCGGATGGCCTGAACCAAGGTCTTCGATTCGACATCTTGTCCGATCGAAACCAGCTCCTTCTTGGAGTGGCTGTGGTTCACGCGCACCACGTTTTGCTCGATGATCGGGCCCTCGTCTAGGTCGGCGGTCACGAAGTGTGCGGTCGCGCCAATCAGTTTCACACCGCGCGAATGCGCCTGGGCATAAGGGTTCGCGCCCTTGAATCCGGGCAAGAACGAGTGATGGATGTTGATGATGCGGCCTTCGAACTCGGCAACGAACTCGGGCGAAAGCACCTGCATGAAGCGAGCGAGAACGATCAGTTCGATTCCGGCCGCCCGGATGTAGTCGCGCAACATGTGCTCGAACGCGGCCTTAGTGCCCGCATCCGTGATTTGGTGGGTCTCGAAAGGTAGTCCATAGAACGAGGCCAGCTCGGCTAGGTCGCCGTGATTGCCGAACACAGCCGGAATCTCGATCGGAAGCTGACCCGAGCGCTGGCGAAACAGAATGTCGTTGAGGCAGTGCGCCGATTTCGAAACCAGGACGAGCGTGCGAACCTTGCGGCCGACCTCATCCAAGTGAGAAGTCATGTCGTATTTGGCGATCACCGGTGCGAGTTGAGCCTCGAACTCCGAGCGCTCGGCGGACGACTCGATCTGCAGGCGAATGAAGAAACGGCCGGTGTCGTCAGACGAAAACTGCTTTGATTCGGTGATGTTTCCGTTGGCTGCCACGATGGCTCCGGTCACGGCGTGCACGATGCCGGGCTGGTCGTCGCAGACCAGCGTGAGAACCCAGTGTTTAGTGGCAGAAGTCATAGGCTCAAGTTTATTCATCCGCGTGGTTGCAGGGCGGTTCTGAGCCGATTCGGTCGCTTGGTGTGGGTTAGAATTACCTCATCGCAACTGGCGCTAAAGATGGGTTTCCATCGGGGAGCGATAGGCATTTTGGTCGTGCGCCTGGGCCAACATCCGAGCCATACACTCTTAGGAGCCCCGACATGTCTAGCCTTCCTTCATCGTTCAACCTAGCGTTGAGTGAAACCGACCCAGAGATCGCAGCCGTACTCAAGGCCGAGCTCGACCGCCAGCGCCACACCCTCGAGATGATCGCCTCCGAAAACTTCGTGAGCCGCGGCGTGCTCGAGGCGCAGGGTTCGGTGCTCACCAACAAATACGCCGAGGGCTACCCCGGCAAGCGTTACTACGGCGGATGCGAGGCGGTCGACGTTGCCGAAAACCTAGCCCGTGACCGCGCCAAGGCACTTTTCGGTGCCGAGCACGCAAACGTGCAACCACACTCGGGTGCGAGCGCCAACGCGGCAGTGTTGATGGCACTGGCTAACCCTGGCGACCGCATCCTCGGTTTGGAACTTGCCCACGGTGGCCACCTCACACACGGAATGCGCCTGAACTTCTCGGGCAAGATGTATGAGGCTCACGCCTACGGCTTGAACCCTGAGACCTTCTTGATCGACATGGACATCGTTCGTGCTCGCGCTCACGAAGTGAAGCCTGCCGTTCTGATTGCCGGTTGGTCGGCATACAGCCGACACCTCGACTTCGCCGAGTTCCGCAAGATCGCCGACGAGGTCGGCGCAAAGCTCTGGGTCGACATGGCCCACTTCGCCGGACTCGTTGCCGCCGGCGTTCACCCAAACCCGGTTCCTTATGCAGACGTAGTTTCGACCACAGTGCACAAGACCCTCGCAGGCCCTCGCTCGGGTCTGATTCTCTGCCGCGAAGAGTATGCCAAGAAGATTGACTCGGCCGTGTTCCCAGGTCAGCAGGGTGGCCCGCTGATGCATGTGATCGCCGCCAAGGCAGTCGCCTTCAAGGCCGCCATGCAGCCTGAGTTCAAAGACCGCCAGCAGCGCACTCTTGACGGTGCTCGCATCATCGCCGAGCGCCTCACTCAGGCCGACGTTGCAGCCAACGGCGTTCAGGTTCTCACCGGTGGCACCGAGGTTCACCTGGTGCTGGTCGACCTTCGCAACGCCCCGATCGACGGCAAGTTCGCCGAAGACTTGTTGCACGAGGTTGGCATCACCGTCAACCGCAACTCGGTTCCGAACGACCCTCGTCCGCCACTGGTCACCTCGGGTGTTCGCATCGGAACCCCTGCGCTTGCCACCCGCGGATTCGGCCAGACCGAGTTCACTGAGGTTGCCGACATCATCGCTCACGTGCTGATGCCAAACCCAGACGTTCCTGCGCTTCAGGCTCGCGTTCGCGCGCTCACCGAGGCTTACCCGCTTTACGACGGTCTCGAGAACTGGTAGTCGCATGACCGCGGTCAAGCTCGACGGTCTGGCCACGGCCAAGGCGATCAAGGCAGAACTTGCCGAGCGTGTCGTCGCTCTCAAGCAGCGCGGCATCGTCCCCGGTCTTGGCACGCTGCTCGTCGGTGACGACCCGGGATCACATTCATACGTGGCCGGAAAGCACCGTGACTGCGCCGAAGTTGGCGTGGA
>JBEEJJ010000036.1:0-10303 GCA_041169265.1 Actinomycetota bacterium | reverse complement strand
TCTCGGGCAGGCCGAGGGCGAGATTGAGCGACTGAATCGCTGCTCCGGCGGTGCCCTTCACCAGGTTGTCGATTGCCGACACGACAATCACGCGTCCGGTGTGCTCGTCGAAAGATGCGCCGATGATGCAGGTGTTGACACCGAGTGTGCTCGAGGTGTTTGGGAACTCCCCGAGAGGCAGCACCTTGACGAATGGTTCGGCAGAGTATGCGTCGGCCAGAGCGCTGTGCACTGAATCCGCTGTGACACCCGGCTTGGCGATTGCGGTGTTGACCGCCAAGATTCCTCTGGTCATTGGAACCAAAACAGGCGTGAAGTTCATGGCGACTTCTTGACCACTAGCCTCGCGCAGGTTCTGCTCGATTTCTGGTGTGTGGCGGTGAACGCCACCGACTCCGTAGGCGGATGCACCAGCCAAGATTTCGCTGGCAAGAAGTTCGGCCTTTGGCGTGCGACCTGCACCCGAGGTGCCAACCGAAAGTACCGAAACGATGTCTTTGGGTTCGATCAAACCAGCAGCCGCGAGCGGCGCTAAACCGAGAGTGATCGCGGTTACGTTGCAGCCTGGCACTGCTACGCGCTTTGTGGCTGCAAGTCTCGAGCGCTGTTTGCCGCCGGCCGCCAGAACCAGCTCAGGCATGCCGTAGGTCCAGGTTCCGGCGTGCTCTGAACCGTAATACTTCTTCCAGTCGGCCGCGCTTTGCAACCTGAAATCCGCACCGCAGTCGAGCACGAGAGTGTCATCCGACAGCCATGCCGCAACTTCGGCCGATTTGGTGTGCGGAAGCGCGAGAAACACGATGTCATGCCCGGCCAGCGTCTGCGCTTCCGTTGGTTTGAAAACCAGTTCGGCAAAGCTTGCTAGGTGCGGATGCAGTTTCGAAACCTTCTCGCCCACGTTGCTGTTGGCGGTTATGGTCTTGACCTGAAGCTGTGGATGTTTGGCAATCAGACGCAGCAGCTCTCCGCCGACGTACCCACTGGCTCCGGCGATCGCAACGGTGTAAACCATGGTTGCTCCTCTTGCTAAGCGCGTAACTCTGCGCCGTATTTGGCTTTTGCGGCTGCAACTGCGTTGTCGCGAGCGGCGGTGGCTTCGACCTGAGTCAGGGTGCGGTCGGCAGCCCTGAATCGAAGTGCAAACGTGAGCGATTTGGTGCCTTCTGGGATGTTCGCACCGCGGTAATCATCGATGAGGCGCACATCTTCAAGAAGTTCACCTGCCTCTTGCCTGATGAGTTGAAGTAGATCGCCCGCAACCACATCCTGAGCAACCAGCAAAGACAAGTCTTGAGTGGCGGCAGGGAAAGTCTGAATCGGGCTAGCCTGAAGCGCCTCTGGCGCTAGTGCAAACAGTTTGTCGAGGTTCAGCTCGAACGCCGCAACCCGTCTCGGCAGATCTTGTGACTTGGTTAGAGACGGATCGAGTTCTCCGGCGAATCCGATCGGCACGATTCTGCCGCCCTCGACTACAACGAGTTCAGCGGTGCGTCCGGGGTGGAACCCCTTGTGCTGCCCCTGACGAACGGTCAATCGAGCGCCAACCGATTCGACCACGGCACGGGCAGCGTGGATCGCGTCGCTGTAGTCATAGGCCACCGGCTTTAGCCCAACCTGGGCATCGACGCGGTCGCCGAGTAACACGGCAGCCAAGTGCTTGGGCTGGTCTGGGATGGTGTCGAGCACCGCCTTGAGCTGCTTTTCGCTTGGGCGCTCATTTCCTACCGGCAAATCAGCAGTCTTGACCACCTTGTTGGCGGGGATGAACACACTGCCCTCTTCGAAAAGAGCAAGGTCGGTCAGTCCGCGCGATAGGTTGCGACGTGCGGCATCCATCAGCCCTGGAAGCAAAGAAAGCCGCATTTCGGCCGATTCTTCTTGAAGCGGGTTCGCGAGGCGAACCGAGAAGTCATCCTCGCGTGCAAACCAGCGGTTTGCCTCTGCCGACAGGAACGGGTAGTTCAAAACCTCAACAGCTGAAGAGCCAACCAGCGCGGTCAAGACGTTGCGACGAAGTTTCTGGCGTTTGGTGAGACCTCGACCCGGAGGTGCAACAGGAAGTCTTGCTCCGATGCGGTCATACCCGTTGATTCTTGCGACTTCTTCGACGAGGTCGGTCTTGTGTCTTAGGTCAGGGCGCCAGGTAGGTGGGGTCACGGTGAGCACAGAACTATCAAGCGAAACCTGACAACCGATCGCCTCTAGGGTCGAGACGATTTCATCTTCGGTGTATGCGACACCGACAAGCGACTCGGCAAACTCAAGTGGCAGGGCCACAGGTTGAACCGGCTCGACGTTGTTGACGTCGGCGCCAAGGCTGTCGCCAGACCCGAACGCGTGAACTTCGAGCAGCTGAACGACTCTTGCGATTGCATGCGCACCGATTGCAGTGTCAACTCCGCGTTCGAAACGCTTGGATGCCTCGCTCGGCAACCGGTGGCGTCTCGCGCTTCGTGCGATCGTGATCGGGTCGAAGTGTGCAGCCTCGATCAGAACGTTCTTGGTGGTGTCACTCACCTCTGTGGTTTCTCCACCCATCACACCGGCCAAACCGATGGCACCAGACTCGTCGGTAATTAGTAGGTCTTCGACGTGAAGGTTGCGAACCTGCCCATCGAGAGTCTTTAGGGTTTCACCCGGCTTGGCGCGTCGAACCGTGATGCCGCCGGTCAACTTGTCGAGGTCATAGGCGTGTAACGGCTGACCCAGTTCGAGCATCACGTAGTTGGTGATGTCGACGATGAGCGAGATCGAGCGCATCCCTGCGAGTTTCAGACGGGAAATCATCCACGGCGGGGTTGGGCGGCTCGGGTCGATGTCGCGAACGGCGCGAACGATGAAGCGATCACAGCCGGCTTTGCCACGAATCGGAGCAACGTCGTCGATGACAACCGAGAAGCCGTGCACCTGCTCTGGATGAGCGTGCCCGGCGGGGTCGCGGAACAAGGTGTCGGTAGCGTGACTGTATTCACGAGCGATACCGCGGATGCTGAAGCAATAGCCGCGGTCTGGAGTCACGTTGACCTCGGCGGCTTGGTCGTCTAGGCAAAGCAGCTCGAGTGCGTCGGTGCCAACCTTTGGATCGAGACCCATGCGCTGCAATACCAAAATGCCGCCGTGATCGTCGTTCAGCCCGAGCTCGCGGCCGGAGGCAAGCATGCCGTCGGAGATGTGACCGTAGGTGCTTCTGGCTGCGATTGCGAAGTTGCCGGGTAGAACGGCACCGGGTAGGCAGACTACGACCTTGTCACCAACCTCGAAGTTTGACGCTCCACAGACGATGCCTCGAACGTCGGCTCCGCCATCGGCCGCGGTTTTGCCGGCTGCGGCGACGCGAACCTGACACCAACGGATGGTCTTGCCGTTACTTTGGGGTTCGGCGACGAACTCGAGAACCTCACCGACAACGAGCGGGCCTTGAACCTCGAACTTGTGAACGCCTTCTTCTTCGAGACCGACCTTGACCAGTTCGGCCATGACGTCTTCTGGAGTTGCGTTTGGGCGAAGCGTGGCGGCTTCGGCCAACCAGGACATAGGCACCTTCATTAGAGCACCACCCCGAACTGACGGCTGAAACGAATGTCGGCCTCGACCATGTCGTGCATGTCGAGAACGCCGTTGCGGAACATGAGCGTGCGCTCGATGCCCATGCCGAAAGCGAAACCTTGGTATTCCTCAGGGTCAATGCCCGCGGCCTTCAGAACGTTCGGGTTGACCATGCCGCATCCGCCCCACTCGACCCAGCGTGCGCCACCCTTGGCGTTTGGGTGCCAAACATCAAGCTCGGCAGAAGGTTCGGTGAACGGGAAGAACGATGGACGCAGGCGGATCTTGGCCTCTGGGCCGAACATTTGGCGTGCAAAATGCTCGAGCGTTCCGCGCAGGTCGGCCATGGTCAGACCCTTGTCGATTGCAAGACCTTCGACCTGGTGAAAGACCGGGGTATGCGTTGCATCGAGTTCATCGGTGCGGAACACGCGACCGGGGCAGAGCACATAGACCGGTAGTTCACGCTCGAGCAGGGATCGAACCTGAACTGGCGAGGTATGAGTGCGCAGCAGCAGGTGCGACTCGATTGGCTCGACAAAGAATGTGTCTTGCATCGCGCGTGCCGGATGATCGGCATCGAAGTTGAGTGCATCGAAGTTGAACCACTCGTTTTCGAGCTCTGGACCTTCGGCGATTTCCCAACCCATTCCGACGAAGATATCGCTGATCTGATCTTGAAGCAGCGAAAGCGGGTGCCTGGCTCCGATTCTTGCCGGGCTCGGTGCCGCGGTGACATCAACAAATTCGGCCTCGAGCTGCTTGGCCTCTTCGGCGGTTTCGAGCTCTTGCTCGCGAGCGGCGAAGGCCTCCTGAATCGAGGCACGAGCCTGTCCGATGAGAGCTCCGGCAGCGGCCTTCTGATCGTGAGAAAGATTCTTGAGCTGGCCGTTTAACTTGGCAATGGCTGACTGTTCGCCGACCGCACCGGCCTTTAGCGCACGAAGGCTTACCAAATCGGATGCTGCCGCGATCGCGCTGACGGCATCCGCGACGGCTGAAGAAACCGACTCGGGTGTGATCGAAATGTTGTCAGACATAGGTTTTTAGCCTACCAACTAGCGGTTCTGAGCGAAGGCAGTGGCGTATAGGCAAATGCTTGCCGCGGTAGCCAGATTCAGGCTTTCGGCTGCGCCGTAAATCGGAACTGCTACCACGCGATCGACCGCCGCAAGTACTTCTGGCTCGAATCCCCAGGCTTCGTTCCCGAAGACCCACATCGTGGGTTTGGCGAGCACGGCTTGAGAAAGGTCTGGAAGAGCAACTCCCCCTCCGTCTGCTGCGAACACCTGAAGACCCGCGGCTTTAGACGCCGCGATGGTCTCGAGAATGTCGGAACCGGTGGAAATTGGCACGTGGAAGAGCGAACCCGTGGTCGAGCGAACAACCTTTGGGTTATAAACATCAACGCTGTTGTCGCTGAACAAGACTCCGTCGGCACCTGCAGCGTCGGCGGCGCGCAAAACAGTACCGGCGTTACCTGGGTCGCGGATGTTGGCTAACAGGGCCAAACTCTTGGGGTTCTCCGCCAGAATGCCATCGACCGAAACGTCGAGTTGCTGACACACGGCGAGAACGCCTTGAGGCGTCTGGGTATCGACCATGGCCTTGAGCACGGCATCGTTGACCAAAGTCACTTCAACGCGAGCCGATTTGGCTCGCGCGAACAACTCCGCGTTGGCTTCAACCGAAGATTCGGTTGCATAGATCTCTTGGATCAACTTTGGACGGTCGAGCGCTTCTTTTAGGCCTTGCAGGCCTTCAAGCAGAAAGAGCCCGGTCTCAGACCGGGCATCTTTCTTATTCAGCTTTGCGACCCCGCGAACTCGGTTCGCCTTGGGATCAATCAGCATGCTAGGCCTTTGGAGCCGAGGTGTCTGCTGGAAGAGCTGCCTTCGCGGTAGCCACAAGGCTTGCGAAGGTGTTTGGCTCGTTGACTGCAAGCTCGGCCAGGATACGGCGGTCGACCTCAACGCCAGCCAGGTTTAGACCCTGGATGAAACGGTTGTAGGTGATGCCGTTGGCACGGGCAGCTGCGTTGATGCGCTGGATCCAGAGGCGACGGAAGTCACCCTTGCGAGCGCGACGGTCGTTGTATGCGTAGACCAGCGAGTGTAGCATCTGCTGCTTGGCCATGCGGTAGAGGCGCGAACGCTGGCCGCGGTATCCCTGGGCGCGTTCGAGAACTGTGCGGCGCTTCTTGTGCGAGTTAACCGCGTTTTTTACTCTTGCCATTTCTTACTCCTAAAGTCTTTCTTTACTTACCGAGCTGGGTCTTGATGGTCTTGAAGTCGGCAGCCGAAACGACCTGGTCCTGGTTCAGACGACGGGTGCGACGGCTCGACTTGTGCTCGAGGTTGTGGCGCATGTTGATCTGCTGCTTCATGAGCTTGCCGCTACCGGTGAAACGGAAACGCTTCTTTGCTCCGGAATGAGTCTTCTGCTTTGGCATTACTTTCTCCTTCTATTCGGCAGCTTCCGCTGCCCCTTCTGCCTCTGGCTTTGCTGCCGCGGCTGCCTTGTCAGCAGCACGCTTTGCATCAGCCTTGGCCTCAGCCTTGTTTTTTAGCGGACCGATAACCATGACCATGTTTCGTCCATCGATCGACGGAGTCGACTCGATCGAACCAAATTCGGTCACTTCTTCGGCAAGCTTCTGGAGCAGCTTGATGCCCATTTCTGGGCGAGACTGCTCGCGACCGCGGAACACCACGATCACCTTGACCTTGTCGCCGGCCTTCAAGAAGCGTTCGATTTGTCCGCGCTTGGTGCCGTAGTCGTGGGAGTCAATCTTGAGCCCGAATCGAACCGTCTTCAGAACCGTGTTTACCTGGTTCTTGCGTGCCTCGCGAACCTTCTGGGCTGCTTCGTACTTGAATTTTCCGAAGTCCATTAGCTTCGCAACCGGTGGTTTCGACATTGGCGCTACTTCGACTAGGTCAAGATCTGCTTCTTGAGCCATTCGTAGTGCGTCTTCGATTCGAACTACACCGATCTGCTCACCGTTTGGTCCGACTAGTCGAACCTCGGGTACGCGGATGCGGTCGTTGATGCGTGGATCGCTGATTGCTGCTCCTCTGACGTGACAAACGGCCACGCCTCAGTGAAACTGGAGCGCACAGAAACGAAAGTTTCCAAGCTTTACCCGGCCATCTTTTGAAGCGATGAACGCGGGTGGGAAATGAATCCACTTCTGACCGAGTTGTCCTCGGAGCCATCGGCTAGCCTATCAGATAGAAACCCAAAAGGAGAAGCCCCAAAATGTCAGAATCTCAAGAATCGTTTTCGTTCACCGACGTAAGCGGTCAGATCCGTGACATTGCCGAGGTTCCTGCCGTCGAAATCATCAACACCACGGCCGTGCATCTGATGAGTGCGGCTGCGGTGCAGGTTGGGCTCGGCGAGGATGGGCATCCGGCCGATTTGGATGAAGCGCGCAAACTGATCACCGCTCTTGCCGGCTTGGTTACCGCATCCGCGGCTGAAGTGGGCGACCACCACGCACGCCCTCTGCGCGACGGCCTTCGGGCACTTCAACTCGCGTTTCGTGAGGCTTCGGTCATCAAGGATGCGCCAGGCTCAGGCCCCGGCGAAAAGTACACCGGGCCGGTTAACTAACCAGTTTCACTCTTAGGGAATCCACGTACTCAGCGATGTCGTGGCTTTCGGCGAGCGCTTTCGCCAACCCCTGCAAGACGCGATCAAGCTCTTCGCGATCGAGCCCAGCGACGAGCCTAAGTTCGAGTTGAATCTCGGCCGCGGCAAGCACCGATTGTGGGTCAATGTCGCGAACCTCAAAACCCAAGATTTCGGGAGAACCGGCGGTGGCTTCGACGAAGGCGGCGCGCACCCGCTCATCCTTGGCTGGATGAATCCAGTCGAGACCCTGAGCCACGGCGGCAATCGCAGGACGCCTAATCACAAACTCGGATGCGCTGCCGGGGTCGAGGATGATGCGAGTATTTCCCTCCTGGGCGGCGGCGAGCGCGGCCTTCACGGCATCGACAGGAACCGGCCTAGCCGTTTCGTTCCACGCTTTCATCGAGTCGACCGAACTGAACACGGGCAGCCCATCCTGTTGGTCGGGAGTCTCGACCGTGACGATCGAAAGGTCTGCACTCTTGTCAACGACCTGACCGTGAGCCCCCACCTCAGATTCACCGAGGTTGGCTAACAGTGGCACCAGAAGCCGAGCGGCGCGAAATGCATCAACGACCTGCTCGACCGATCCGTGGCCAGAGCGTAGCGCTTCGATCGAGGAAATCAGGTTGGCATCTGCCGAGCCATCGTCACCAGCGAAGTTGTTCGGCTCGAAGGCGCGCCCCTCCCAAGGAACCCCTGCCGAATCGGCTAGCGGGTTCTGGTTGTAGCGGTGGTCGTGCTCGCCCATTTGCTTCTGCCTAGCGTCGATTCGCGATTTCGAGAGCTTGCTCGAGAGTGAACTTGCCGGCATAGAGCGACTTCCCCAAGATTGCACCTTCGAGTCCAAGGCTGACGAGGGCGCGAAGGTCAGTGATGTCTTGCAGCGAAGAGATTCCCCCCGAGGCCACCACGGGCTTGTCGGTGCGGTCCATGACCTGGCGAAGCAGATCGATGTTTGGACCCTTCAGGGTGCCGTCTTTGGTCACATCGGTCACGACATAGCGGGCACATCCATCTTCTTCGAGGCGTGCCAAAACCTCAAAAAGGTCTCCGCCTTCCTTGGTCCAACCGCGAGCTGCGAGAGTGGTACCGCGAACATCAAGGCCGACGGCAACCGCGTCGCCGAAGCGAGCGATGACCTTGCTGGTCCAATCGGGATTCTCGAGCGCCGCAGTGCCGAGGTTTACGCGAGTGGCTCCTGCTTCGAGAGCAGCCTCGAGCGAAGCGTCATCTCGAATGCCTCCGGAAAGTTCAATCTTCACCGAGGATGCGGCATTCACAACTTCGCGGATGATTGCACGGTTTTCACCACGCCCGAACGCTGCGTCGAGGTCGACTAGGTGGATCCATTCGGCTCCAGCGTTGATCCACTGCATCGCGGCTTCGACAGGGTCACCGTAATCGGTTTCGCTTCCTGCCTCACCCTGAGTGAGTCGCACGGCCTTGCCGTCGGCCACATCCACGGCCGGCAAAAGTTCTAGATATTCATACATGTTTCTCCTAGAGGGTCGAAACCCAGTTGGTCAGAAGCTGGATGCCGGCTTCACCGGACTTTTCGGGGTGAAACTGGGTTGCCGAAAGCGGCCCAGATTCGAATGCTGCGACAAAGCGCTGGTCGTAGTCGGCCCAGGTCACCTTCGGCGGGATGAACGCCCCAGTGGCCTCGAGCTTCCAGTCGGTGACCCCGTATGAATGCACGAAATAGAAGCGCTCGTTTTCGATGCCTTTGAAAAGAGTCGATCCAGCTGCCGGCTCGACCTGGTTCCAACCGATGTGAGGCAAGCGAGGCGATGAAAGTTTTTCAACCGTGCCTGGCATCTGACCGAGACCTGCGGTTTCCAAGCCGTGCTCCACTCCGAGTTCGAACATGACCTGCATCCCCACGCAGATTCCGAGCACGGGACGGCCGGCAGCCAGACGCTGATCGATGAGTCGGTCACCTCCGATGGCGGTGAGCTGCTCCATAACGGCCGCGAAAGCGCCGACACCGGGCACGACAAGTCCGTCGGCAGCTTCAACTTTGCTTCGGTCGGAGGTGAGCTCAACATCCGCGCCGGTAGCAGCCAGCGCCTTCAGAGCCGAGTGAACATTGCCGCTGCCATAGTCCAATACGACTACGCGGCGAGCTGTCACAGAGCACCCTTGGTCGAAGGGACTCCCTGAACCCGTGGGTCGAGCTCGACAGCCTTGCGCAATGCGCGAGCGAAAGCCTTGAACTCGGTTTCGGCAATGTGGTGCGGGTCGCGCCCGTCTAGCACGGTGACGTGAACCGTTAGACCACCGTTTAGGGAGATGGCTTCAAAAACGTGACGCACCAGCGAACCCGTGAAGTGACCACCGATCAGGTGGTACTCGAACCCCTGAGGCTCACCGGTGTGAACCAGATAAGGGCGACCAGAAACATCGACTACTGCTCGCACCAGAGCATCGTCCAGTGGAACCGTTGCGTCGCCGTAACGTGAGATTCCCGTCTTGTCACCGAGCGCCTGCTTGATGGCCTGGCCGAGCACGATTGCCGTGTCTTCGACGGTGTGGTGCACGTCGATGTGGGTGTCGCCGGTGGCTTTCACGTTTAGGTCAATTAGCGAGTGCTTAGCGAATGCGGTGAGCAGGTGGTCGAAGAAAGGCACCGAGGTGTCGATCGACGACTTACCGGTGCCGTCAAGATTGATGGTCAAGTCGATGGACGACTCCGAAGTTTTGCGCTGCAGCGAAACTGACCTGCTCATGGAATTACCTTTCGCCAAAAGCGACATTGGGGATGGTTTAAGTCTAGTTGTGAATGACGCTGGTCTCGGATGTGGTTCCCGCTGTCACTCGAAGCGTGCCGTCGATGCCAACGTTGCGAACTAGCACTCCCCGATCGAGCAGTTTTTGCCAAACTTCGGCTGGGTCTTCCAGCCCACCAAAGAGGACGAAGTTGGCGTCGCTGCGGAATGGGTCAAGCCCCATGCTCTCTAGCTCAGTAACCAGTCGATCGCGTTGGTGTCTAATCTCATCCACGGCGGCAAGCATCACGGATGCGTGATCAAGGGCAGCCTCGGCGGCAGCTTGGGTGAATGCACTCAGGTGATACGGCAGGCGAACCAGTCGTAACGCATCGATAACCGCGGCA
>JBEEJJ010000035.1:0-18688 GCA_041169265.1 Actinomycetota bacterium | reverse complement strand
GTCGCCGTTGCGAGCCACGATTCGTTCATCATCCCCGATGCACTGATCAACAAGTTCAAGACCGACACCGGCTTTTATCTCGAGGGAAGTTCGAAGCTCGGCGACGCCGGAGAACTCACCAACAAGCTCGTGCTCACCAAGGATGCGCCGGTCGCCGACCTGGTCTTCGGCATCGACAACACGTTTGCCGGCGTGGCCAAAGCCAACGACATCATCGACGGCGACCTGGTTGCGATTGACTACGCCGACGTCTGCTTCAACTACGACAAGAAGTGGTTTGCCAAGGCAGGTCTGGCGGCTCCGACCACCTGGCGAGAACTCACCGACAAGCGGTATGCGGGGTTGACGGTGGTCGAAAACCCGACAACATCGTCCACCGGTCTGGCGTTCTTGTTCGCAACCGTCGGTGCCCTCGGCGAAGGCCAATGGCAGAGCTGGTGGGCACGGATGCGCGACAACGGTTTGAAGGTGACGGCCGGCTGGGAAGACGCCTACTACGTCGAGTTTTCGGGCGGCGGGGCCAAAGGCAAGTTTCCGATCGTGCTCTCGTATTCGTCGAGCCCGGCGTTCACCATCGATGAGGCGACCGGCGAAAGCACCACCGCATCGATCAACAGCGAATGTTTCAGACAGGTCGAATACGCGGGCGTGCTCAAGAACGCCAAGAACCCCGAGGGCGCTCGCGCGCTACTCAAGTTCATGCAGTCAAAGGAGTTTCAGGCTGCGATGCCCGATGCCAACTATGTCTACCCGGCCGACACCTCGGTAGCTCTGCCGGACGCGTGGGCGAAGTTTGCGCCAGCATCCGAGTCGTTCGTTGATGTGAGCAAGCTCGACTTCGACGCCAACCGCAGCAAGTGGCAAGATCAGTGGCGCGACATCGTGTCTGGCAAGTAGCAGGCACGAGACTCAACTAGCCATGCTCAAACGAATCGGGCTCTGGACGATTCCGGTCTTAGTGATCGGGGTGCTGTTCTATTGGCCCATGTTGCGGGTGCTGGGGCTCGGGCTGGTTGGCGACTGGCTCGGCACGCTTGCCGAACCTCGGGTCACTGACGCCATCTGGTTCACGCTTTGGCAAGCCGTGCTGTCTACACTGGTTTGCCTAGTGATGGGCCTGCCTGCCGCCTATGTGCTTTATCGCAAGCGCACGCGCGGTGCGAGATTGCTTCGTGCTCTGCTGACCGTGCCATTCGCCCTGCCGACCATCGTCACCGCGATCGGTTTCACTGTCTTCAGGCAACAGGGGGTTTGGCACGGCGGCACGGCGGCCGAGGGTTTCTTCGATAGCCCGATCCTGTGGATTATCGCGGCCCACATCTTTGTGAACTTCAGCGTGATCACCCGAGTGGTCGGTTCGACCTGGGTGTCGCAGTCACACGACACAGAAGAGGCCGCTGCACTCGCCGGTGCCGGCCGACTGCGCATCTTCTGGTCGGTCAGTCTGCCTCAACTTCGTCCAGCCATAATCTCGGCCACGTTCACAGTGTTTCTCTATTGCAGCGCGAGCTATGGTCTGGTGCTCGTGCTCGGAGGCGGGTTGATCAACTCGATAGAAACCGAAATCGCGATCGCCGCCACACAATATCTAGACCTGCAAGAAGCCGGTACTCTGGCACTGCTGCAAACCGCGCTGAGCATCCTCGCCTTCGCAATCAGCAC
The DNA here is from genome assembly GCA_041169265.1 of Actinomycetota bacterium. GTDB lineage: Bacteria > Actinomycetota > Actinomycetes > Actinomycetales > Microbacteriaceae > Rhodoluna. The sequence goes on along the minus strand of JBEEJJ010000035.1, from coordinate 17,026 downwards.
CAGTGGTTCTCGCTCGCGCATCGGTTTCGAGGTTCAAGACGCGGACGATGGCAAACGCGAGATCGATCGACGCGACCTGCCCGCAGTCGTGCTGACCTGGGTTTCGATTGCACTCACCTTCGCACCTCTCGCACTGATTTTGCATCGAGCGTTCACCGATTCGACCGGCTCACTCACCTTGGAAAACTTCGCGGCTCTTGGCACCAACGGCGCTCGAGATCTGCTCGACATCACGCTCGGACAAGCGGCGCTCAACTCACTTCGAAACGTGCTCGTCGCCACGCTGCTCGCTGGCACCATCGGCACCCTCGTGGCCTACCTTCTCACTCGCCCGACGAAGACTAGGTGGCAACACTTCGCCAACCGCATCCTCGACGTCGTCTTTCTATTGCCGCTCGGGGTGTCAACGATTGTTCTCGGATTCGGCTACCTGATCAGCTTCGGCGCTGGCTGGTTTCCGCTGCGCTCTTCGTGGTTGGTGGTTCCGCTGGTGCAAGGACTCATGGCCCTTCCACTCGTAGTGAGAATCGTGCAGCCGGCGCTTCACGCGAGCAGCGAAGAGCTTGGTGAGCAGGCGGCCACCGATGGAGCAGGTGCTTTGGCGTCGTTCTTCCGCATCGAGCTTCCGATGGCTCGCGAGGCGGTCACCGCGGCGTTCGGATATGCGGCAATCGTTTCGGTCGGCGAGTTCGGAGCCGCAAGTCTGCTCGCCTATGGCGATCAAGCAACTCTGCCGACCGTGCTTTATCAACTGGTCAGCCGCCCGGGTGGAATCAACTATGGAATGGCGATGGCCATGAGCGCGATCGTGATTGCGCTGACCTTTGCGGTGGTGTTTGCGGCTAGCTTGCCCGCGAAGTATCGAACTCGACCCCTGCGTTTTTGAGCCGCTCGGTGATAACCGCGATTGACTGCGGGTTTTGGTCGATCAACACAAAGTTTCTGCCGAGCGCCGCCGCAACCGCACCTGTCGTGCCCGAACCCGCGAAGAAGTCGAGCACCAAATCGCCGGGGCGACTCGAGGCCTGAATCACCCGCCGCAAAATGCCTTCGGGCTTCTGAGTCGGATAGCCCGTCTTCTCTTTGCCGGTCGGCGAAACGATGGTGTGCCACCAAACGTCGGTAGGCAGCTTTCCGAGCGCGACTTTTTCTGGAGTCACCAAACCCGGTGCCATGTAAGGCTCGCGGTCTACTTCATCCGAATTAAAAAAGTAGTTCTGCGGGTCTTTTACATAAACCAGGATGGTGTCGTGCTTGGCTGGCCAACGACTCTTCGACTTGCCGCCATAGTCATAGGCCCAGATGATCTCGTTCAAGAAGCAATCGCGTCCAAAGAGCGCGTCGAGAAGCACCTTGGCATAGTGAGCTTCGCGGAAGTCGAGGTGCACATAGAGAGTGCCCGAGTTGTCGAGCACCCGCCAGGCTTGCTCGAGGCGAGGTTCAAGAAAACTCCAGTAGTCGGCAAACTCGTCGTCATAACTCAGCACGGTTTGGCGAATCGTTTCGTAGCGCTGGCCCTTAAAGCCAACGCGGTTGCCGCTGTCGCTGCGCTTGGTGGTTGCCTGGCCGCGCTGCTGGGTGCGACCCGTGTTAAATGGCGGGTCGACATAAATCAACTGCACCGATTCGTCGGGCATAGACTTCAAAACAGAGAGGTTATCTGCCTCGATGAGTTTGTTGGTCGGCACAGAAAGAGATTAACAGCATGACTACCGAAGTGATTCACAACAGCGACCAGAACCGTTACGAGATTTGGCTCGACGGCGAAAAAGTTGGCCACGCAGATTATTCACGGATGCCCGGACAGCTGCACCTCGTGCACACCGAGGTCGACCCAGCTCACCAAGGCAAGCAGCTCGCCGGCATTCTGATGCAGGGACTTGTCGACGACGTACGCGCGACCGGTGGACTCAAGTTGGTTCCGGTTTGCAGCTACACGGTGATGTGGCTAAAGCGCCACCCCGAGCAGCACGACCTTCTCGGCGTCGACATCGATGAGGCGGTTGCCGCCTGCCGCCTGCCGAAGCGCGACTAGCGGTTCGAACCTTCGTCGTCGTTATAGCGAAGTTCTACTGATCCCAGGCCACCCTGATAGGCCCCCGGCTGATAGCCGCTGGGGCCGTTTCGGACGTCACCCTCGTTGATCTTGCCGTCTGACTCGATCGGCTCGGGAGCACCGGTCATCGGGTCGACGTTTAGTTTTCGACGTTCCTGCTGTTTCGCCGTGCGTCGCGACCATGCCGGACCAATCGGCCGTTCGGCCCGCCCAGCGGCAACGTCTTCTGCACGCCTCAGCTGTGCATCCCATGCTTCGGCTCGTCGAGCCTCGGCTCGAACCCTGCCCTCTTCGCGAATGCGTTGTTTCTGCTTGCTGCTGAAGAAGATCCAAAAGATCAGAGCAAAGCAGCCGATTTCGCCCCAGTCGCTCACTTCATCCCCTTGTGTAGTCGGATTGATTCAAACGGGTGGGTCGCCTGAACCAAAACTCGGTTTTTAGACCTCGAGCGAGTCGAGCCAACCGAGAAGGTCGGCAAAGACCTCGTCTTTGTTGATTTCGTTGTAAACCTCGTGTCTAGCATCGTCATAAACGATAAGCGTGACGTCAGACAGGCCGACCTTCAAATAGGCATCGGCGAGCGCTTTGTTCGACTTGCCACCACCAATCGAGTCATCGGCACCAACCAGGATGAGCATCGGCAGGTCTTTTCGAATCGTCGGCTTTGGCGTGTGATAGAGCTTCAACGCGTTGCCCAAACCGAACAGCTTGATTGGGTCGGCATAGAAACACTTCTTGTCGGCGGCAAACTTCTTGCCAACCTCGGGGTCGCGACTTAGCCACTCATAGCCGGTTGCGCCCGGCTGCTTGGCCCACTTCGCGTTGAGTGGCATCGGGTTGAGCCCGGTCGGTGTAAGCAGCGCGGAGCCCGAAAGCACGACGGCCGCATACTCGTCGGAATAAGACTTGATCAGCTTCTGCGAAATAAACGAACCATAGGAGTGACCGACCAGGATGATTGGCACCCCGGCATGCTCGGTCGCAATCAACTTGGTGAACTCGTGCACCTGCTCGTAGGCAGCTGGGAGGCCGCCAGGGCCGAGGTTGCCGAGAACCTTGGTTTGACCGGTTGCCACCTGGCGGAGTCCGGTTTCGCCATGACCACGGTGGTCGTCGGCATAGACGCTATAACCGGCTCGGTTGAGGCGCGCGGCCATGTCGTCGTAGCGACGCGCGTGCTCGCCCAGACCGTGGGCGAGTTGCACGATCGCACGGGGCTTCGCCACCGGCCATTCATAAAAGGTGATGTCGACCCCGTGGGAGTCCTTAAAAATGCGCACAATGGGAAGCTCGGTCATGCGCTCAGATTACTCCCCTTTAGCCACAGATGAAGGGGATGCGCGACACACGAAGCGGTGACCCGAGCTGTTTCGATTCCAACCGCACATCCAGCCCGTTCTCAGCAAACTCCCAAGTTACGCCGAAAGGGTAGAGCCATGACTCCAGAACTCAGGCTCATCCAAGGCGAAGCCGGCACATCCGCCGCAGTTAGCCCACCCCTGGTTCTGGTTCCACCAACCACCCGAGTTCGTCTCGGCGAGCGCAAGATTCTTCGACTAAAGCGATCACAAGACTTCGTCGAAATCCTCGCTTGGTCAACAGTTGTTTCCGTCGTCGCAATGTTCCTAATCGACGGCGCAATCGCTCAAATCACGGATGTCGCATCCGCGCTAGGTGCGCTCTCAAGACTCACCGCTCTGGTCGCAACCGATCTGCTGCTAATCCACATGTTGCTCATCGCTCGAGTGCCATGGATCGATCGTCTCTATGGACACGACCGAGCAACCGAGGCACACAAAAAACTCGGCAAGCCCATCCTCTATTTAGTAATTGCCCACTTCTTGGCATCGACCATCGGCTATGCCATCACCGACGGCAAGAACGTGATCGACGAACTCATGTTCTTGATCGGAAACGTGCCAGACATTCTTACCGCAACGATTTCGCTGGCTCTGATGATCGTCGTCGTGGTGACCAGCATCAAGATCGCGCGCAAAAAGCTTTCTTATGAGGCCTGGTATGTCATCCACCTGATCTCATACGCATCGGTTCTGCTCGCCATCCCGCACCAGTTCAGCACCGGCAGCGACATCGCCGGCAAGCCGGTTCAGTCGGCGTTCTGGATCATCCTTTACATCTTCGTTGCGGGCAACATCGTTTGGTACCGCATCCTCGCACCGATTGTGAAATCTCTTCGTCACGACCTTCGAGTCGACGCGGTGGTTCGCGAATCGAGCGACACGGTTTCGGTCTACATCAAAGGCAAGCGTCTCGAAAAACTGCAAGGCAAGGCCGGTCAGTTCTACATGTTGCGCGTGCTGACCAAGAGCCAGTGGTGGAGACCGCACCCATTCTCGATCTCGGCTGCCCCCAACTCGCGCTACGTTCGCTTCAGCATCGGCAACCGCGGCGATGACACCGCCAAGATTCAGCACCTGCAGCCTGGCACCCGCGTGATTCTCGAAGGCCCCTACGGTGTGTTCACCGAGGACCGTCGCAGTCGCGAAAAGGTTGTTCTGATCGCCGCCGGCATCGGTGTTCCACCGATTCGCGCACTGGCCGAGTCGATGGCCGCTCGTCCTGGCGACATCACGGTGATTTACCGCACCAGAAGCGAAGAGGATGCAGCGCTACTTGACGAGCTCAAACTCATAGCTCGCGAGCGCGGGTTCAATCTGCACGTGCTTGCCGGAAACCGAGCCCACCCGCAGTCGTGGATGCCAGCATCCCTAGCTAACATTCCAGACCACGCTCGCATCACCCAGATGATGCCTTGGGTTTCGGAGTCCGACGTTTACATCTGTGGCCCCGCAGCCTGGACCCGAGTGGTCAAAAAGAGCCTCCAGCGAGCCGGAACGCCGGCCGCCCAGATTCACGCAGAGGAGTTCGCCTGGTGAGAAGCACAACCAAAACCATCGTCGGCCTGGCTTCACTCGGCGTGCTCGCCGCCTCATACAAGTTCGGCATCGAAGCGCCGGCCGCCTTCGCCAACCAAGACGCACTAACCAGTCTCGGCAGCAACACGAGTCAAACCACCGACACAAACAACACGGATGCTGGCACAGGCACCTCGGACACCACAACTTCCGGCAACGGCTCGACCACCGACAACTCGGGCAACACGACTTCTGGCTCGACTGGATCCTCCGGCGGTTCAACCGGTTCTGCGGGCTCCGGCAGCTCGAGTGGCTCATCGGGTTCAGGCTCGGGCAGCACAAGCGGTGGCAGCTCCACCGGCGGCAGCACCTCAGGTAGCTCCTCGAGCGGTTCTACCTCTGGCGGAACGACCGACCCAGGAACCTCCGGTGGCTCTACCTCGGGTGGCTCTACCTCGGGCGGCTCGACCTCGGGTTCCGCATCCGTGACCAAAACAGGTGACGCCATTCGCTATCGCTACGGAACCATTCAGGTTCAGGTAACCGAGGTAAGTGGCAAGATCACCGACATCACACTTCTACAGGCCGGTGCAACCGGCGGACGCTCTGCGGCATTCTCCTATCTGATCGATTATGCGATTCAGGCCCAGGGCTCAAACTTCGGCAACATCAGTGGCGCTACCTACACAACTGACGCCTTCGTTCAATCATTGGATTCCGCACTTGCACAGTTCTAACCATCAGCACGCTAAGTCGCCGTACACAACCGAACCCATCCCTGGAAAGAAGCGCACCTGGGTGCGCTCGACGGCAGTCATCTCGATCTTCGCAATCGTCGGTGGCGTCGGCGTGGATCTCTGGCTAAACGCTGGTTCGCTGCTCGGAGGGTCGAGCGCAACCGCCTCTGGCAACACCGACATGACCGTAACCGGCGACGCGATTCAGTATCCCTATGGAGTGATTCAGGTCGAAGTAGTTCGAAGCGGCGGCAAAATCACCGCGGTGAACATGGTTCAGGCCGACGCCACCGCCGGACGTGACCAAGCGTTTCCATATCTAACCGACTATGCGATTCAAGCCCAGGGTTCTAACTTCGGCAACCTAAGCGGAGCCACCTTCACCACCGAGGCATTTAAACAAGCTCTCGACTCGGCTATCTCTAAACTCTCATAGAGACGAAAGAGGCATCGATGGCCGAGTTTGACCACCTAGAACAGTGCATGGGCACGGTCTTTCGCTTTGCTGGTCGAACCGAGTTGAGCCAGAGCGAATTCGATGAGGCAATCTTTAGAGCCTGTGCCACGCTTCACGCCGCCGATGAAATCTTCAGCCTCTACAAACCGGAATCTCCGCTGAGCCGCCTTGCCCGAGGCAAAACTTCTGTGGCTGACTGCCCGCCCGTTGTCGACCAAATTTGGGACGCCTGCGAGGGTTGGGAGAAGCTAACCGACGGTTGGTTCAAGGCGTTCACACCTCAGCACACGTTCGACCCGAGTGGTTTGGTCAAGACTTGGGCTGCCCGCGAGGCGGCGCGGGTGCTTGAGCAAGCCGGCGTCAGTGACTTCGCTCTCAATGCCGGTGGCGATGTGTGGCTGGCCGACGGGCTCATTCCTGGTGTTGGCTGGCGAATTGCAATATCCAAGCCGATCACCATCGCTAGCCCCGAAGCCGGAGTGCTAACCGTGTTTGACCTTGGCGGCACAAGGATGCGCGCGGTGGCTACCTCGGGTTCGGCAGAGCGCGGCAACCACATTTGGAACCCGAAAAACCCGGATGCGGCGCAAAACGAATTGGTTCAGGTCACGGTCATCGCCGATGACCTGGTGCGCGCCGATGTTTGGGCGACCGCGACGTTTGCCGAAGGTCCGCGCGCGGTTGAGAGATTAAATCGCGAGTCAGATCTCGAGGCGCTTTTTGTTTTTGCCGACGGGCAGCTAGCCGGCACCGATGGTCTGGTGCCCTTGTTCGCCAAAGCCGACTAGCGCGCTCGAGCCAACACTCGCAAGGGTCTGATTTGACGGTTCGCTAGCCGACGCGACGACCCGGCCAAAGGCTCGGGGTGTCTTCACGGCCCTTCGGCAGCGCGACGCTCTTCTCCCACTCGTGAATCCACTCCGGGAGTTCTGGGCGAGGAGCATGCCAGCCGCCCATGATCTCGAGCACCTCATCCGGGGTTGGAATCCCCTTCGGGCTCTTCAAGAAACGCAACCGCACAACCGCTTCGGCGTGAATCTGGCCGTCGACCACGAAGCGCTGGCGAATGAAGAATGCAATCTCGTTCCAACCCAGCACGCCGGTCTCGATCTCGAAAGTTTTCCAAGGCTTCAGTTCTTTGCGAAAGGTCACGGTTTCGCCAACCACCACCGGATGCACCTTCGCCCTCGCACACATGCCCCAAGCACCGGTGCGCTTGAGCAGGTCAAATCGGGCAACATCCATCAGTGTGAGATAGACACCGTTGTTCATGTGCCCAAAGATGTCGATGTCGGTTGGCCAAACGCGAAACTTGCGTCTGCCCACATCCGTAATCTTCAAGGATGGTCGAAAACGGTAACTGAGCAGAACCCAGACCAGGCGAAACCAGAGTTTCATTTACCAGATGCTGACGCGCTCGGCAGGTTCAAGCCACATGCCATCGCCCGGTTGGGTCTGGTAGGTGTCGTGGAACACGTCGAAGTTCTTGGCGATCTGGTTGCAACGGAACTCGCTCGGCGAGTGGGGGTCGGTGGCCAGACGCTGAATCGCGATTGCCTCGCGGCTCTTGCCTCGCCAAATCTGTCCCCACGAAAGCAAGAAGCGCTCTGCACCCGTGCGTCCGTCAATCACCGGAGGCTCGGCACCGTTCAGGCTCAACAGGTATGCCTTCCAGGCGATCATGATTCCGCCGAGGTCTCCGATGTTCTCACCGATGGTGAGCTCGCCGTTGACCTTGTATTCATCACTCAGGCCGGCTGGGGTCAGCGCACCGTACTGCTCGATGAGCGCCTTGGTGCGCTGCTCGAAAGCATCGCGGTCGGCGTCGGTCCACCAAGAGATGAGCGCGCCATCCCCGTCATATTTCGAACCTTGGTCGTCGAATCCGTGACCGATTTCGTGACCGATGACACCACCGATTCCACCGAAGTTGACGGCGTCGTCGGCTTCGAGGCTGAAGAACGGAGGCTGCAAAATGGCGGCCGGGAAGACAATCTCGTTGAAGCCAGGGTTGTAGTAGGCGTTCACGGTCTGAGGAGTCATGAACCACTCGTCGCGGTCTAGCGGAGCACCGATCTTGGCGGCCTCCTTGTCGGTCTGCCAAGCGTTCGAGCGGCGAACGTTGCCGACAAGGTCGTCACGTTTGATCTCGAGGCTCGAGTAGTCCTTCCACTTGTTCGGGTAACCGATCTTCGGGTTGAACTTAGAAAGCTTGACCAGAGCCTTGGCCTTGGTCTCGGCGGTCATCCAGTCGAGGTTTTCGATGCTGACTCGGTATGCCTCGATGAGCCACTTCACCAGCTCATCCATGCGCGCCTTGGCGGCAGGTGGGAAGTGCTTTTCGACATAGATTTCGCCGACGGCCTCGCCGAGCGAACCTTCGACGCATCTCTGGCTGACCGGTGAGCTTGGTGCCATAGAAGTCGAAGCGGGTCTGCACGAAGTCGTTGCTTAGGTATGGGGCCATCGAGTTGATGACCTGCCAGGCCGCCCAGAGCTTGATGCTCGCGAGGTTGTCCTCATTAAAAACGGATGCGATTCCTTCGAAGAACGACGGCATCATCACGACCGACTCAAACAGGGTGTCGGCCGAGATCTTCGAGCCCTTCTGCCAGAGGTCCCAGTTGAAGGTCGGGGTCAGCGCCTTGAGGTCGTCATAGCTAAACAGGTTGTAGGTTTTCTCGGCGTCGCGGCTGTCGACCACATTCCAGTGGTGTGTCGCAAGCTGGGTTTCGAACGCCATGATTGCGCGTGCATCCGTGTCTGCCTTGTCGGCCGACCAGCCCGCGTGCTGAAGCATGTTGGCAACGAAAGGCACGTATGCGTCGCGGAAGTCTGCGTATTTTTCTTCGCGGTAATAAGATTCGTCTGGCAATCCGAGACCGCCGTGGAACATGTTCACGAGGTAGCGCTCGGGGTTGCCAGGATCGTTGTTCACATACATGCCGAACAGACCGCTGATGCCCTCGCGTGAGAACTCACCGAGCAGGTGGCACAGCTCGTCGAGGGATGCGTCGCTGATGCGCTTGAGGTCGGCTTCGATCGGTGCCGAACCGAGTTCATTGACCCTTTGCTCGTCGAGGAACGAGCCGTACATGTCACCGATCTGCTGGCTCACGCCCGGCTTCGGGGCGGCTTGTGCCTCTTCGAGAATCTGCTTGACGGCCTCCTCGGATGCATCGCGCAGCAGATAGAACGAGCCGTGCACGGCCTGGTCTGCTGGAATCTCGTAGGTGTCTAACCAAACGCCGTTGGTGTGGCGAAAAAGGTCGTCTTGTGGTCGAGTGTTGAGGTCGAAGTTTTCGACGTCAAGGCCTGGCTTCATTGTCATGCGTTTATCCTATTGAAGTTATTCGTTCGGCTCATTTTTGCTACGGAATGGTTCACCCTTGAAGCCCCACGCGAAATAGGGCTGAAGCGAAAAGAAGCCCATTACAAAAACCAAGAGCACCAGCACTCTGTAGCTGTCGAGGTTCAATTCGATAAAAGCTGAGGGCAGCAGGCTGAAATGCCCGTTCTCTTGATAGAACTGGAAATAGCCAAAGGCGAGCACGATAGCGATCAACCCAGTGAAAGCCCCAGTGACGTTTCGATAGGCACGCCGATAGGCGCGGTCTCTTCTAGCCCTCTGGTATTCGTCGATCAGATCGCCCTCGCTATCAAAGACGAATCTGACCGACAGCTTCTGCGCCATGACCATAAGAAATACAAAAATCGCATACGGGATGAAGCCAGACTCATTGGTATAGGTGAGATAAAGGCCACCGAACAGAACGACGTTGCCAAGAATCCAGAGGATGACTCTCGCGTAAGTGTTTCTAAAACCATCAAAGAATCGGTCGTTCTTGATCCAGTTTTTCACCTTGGATTCGACGACCTGCTCGATGCGTTGCGCTCCGCGTTCAAGCTCGCTCATGTCCTTTGCAGCATCTCTGTCTGCCTCAACGATTACAAAACGACCAATTCGGATTTTGAATGCCATTAATCCTGCTCCTCTTCGAGTTTGAAGATGTTTTCTACCGGGGTGCCAAGAACCTTGGCGATTTGAAGTGCGAGGACGAGGCTCGGCGAGTATTCACCACGCTCGATGTAACCCACCGTTTGGTAGTGCACACCAACCGCATCGGCCAGGTCTTGGCGGCTGATCCCGCTGGCCAGGCGAAGCTCTTCGATGCGGTTGATTACCCGCTCTTCTTGATCTTTAGGTTTACGTCCCATGCCTCGTAGCATAAATGCTATGTAGTAATAATGCAACTTTCGTGCAAAAGAATTTTCCGAGCCGTTTTAGCGATGGCTAATATCGACAGAGTGGAACTTCAAAAGATCATCCTTTATTACGGCTTCGCCCCGGTCGCAGACCCCGAAGCGGTCAAGCTTTGGCAAAAGACCCTTTGCGAATCGCTGGGGCTCAAAGGACGCATCCTAATTTCGAAGCACGGAATCAACGGAACCCTGGGCGGCGACATGAGTGCCCTCAAGAAATACGTTCGGCAAACCAAGGAATATCCCGGTTTCAAAAAAATTGACTTCAAGTGGTCTGAAGGAACGGGCAACGACTTTCCGCGACTGCGCGTGCGCGTTCGTCCAGAGTTGGTCGCGTTCAATGCGCCAGATGAGGTTCAGGTCGACATCAACGGAGTGGTCGGCGGTGGCACCCACCTGAAACCGGCTCAGGTTGACGCGCTAGTTGCCGAACGCGGCGACGAGGTGGTTTTCTTCGACGGTCGAAACGCATTCGAGGCCAAGATCGGCAAGTTCAAGAACGCGATCATTCCCGACGTGCAAACCTCGCACGACTTCATCCGCGATATCGAAAGCGGCAAGTACGACGACATTAAAGACAAGCCGATCGTGACCTATTGCACCGGTGGCATTCGTTGCGAAATCCTAAGCGCAATCATGATCAAGCGCGGATTTAAAGAGGTTTATCAAATCGACGGTGGCATCGTGCGTTATGGCGAATCCCAGGGCGACGAAAGCCTCTGGGAGGGCTCGCTCTATGTGTTCGACGACCGCCTAAACATCGACTTCACCGACAAGGCCAAGACCATCGGTGAATGTGAAACCTGCGGCGAGGCAACGAGCAAGTTCAGAAACTGTGCCAACCTCGGATGCCGTGACCTAGTGCTTCTCTGCGATGCGTGCGCTGCGAAACCCGAGAACCTCGAGTGCCAGCCAAGCCACACACGCGGTCGCAAGCGCGAAGCCGTAGGGTAGTCAGCGCGACAACGCGGCAAAACCTGGAAGACCCTAGGCACCGCCAACACCGCTACTGTTAGAGCACGGGTGTGTGCGCGCTCCATTTATTGATGAAGCAGAAAGCCGCCCACATTGTTCAACTCTTTTTCCTCCTCGGTCACGCGCGCCATCAGGGCCGCCCTAGCCCTCTTAGTCGCCGCAACCGCCATCGTTGGCATATCGCAGTCGACACCTGCGGATGCCGCATCCACGGCATTGATTTGTGGCGGTGACAACACCCGCATCTGTGCGCCTATCACTCACCTAAAGCTCACCGACCGTGGCAGCGAAGTTGCACTGGTGGCAGCCGCTGATGGCACCGCTGCCGCAACCCTGAGTAGCGACGCCAAGGATCTCGGCGGAGTGTTCAAGACTTCGGCCGACTACGCAGGCAAGTTCGTGCACATCCAGTTCTTCGACATCACCAAGGGCATGACCTTTGCCGTGCAAGCCGGAGCGGCTGCAAGCTCGACCGCCTGTGACCCAGGCCCGGCCAGCGGAAACGGCTGCTACCTCAAACTCGACAGCTCGGGCAGCGGAACGTTCAACTTCAGTGTTGGCAACGTGACCACGACTAGCAAGTTCTCGATTCAAATCAGCGGAAGCGCCGGTTGGGTTTCAAAGGCCGCCGTGGTGTCGTTTGATACCCCGATGAAGATCGCTCCGAGCGCGACCCGTGTTGCCACCGGTATCTCCGGCAAGCCGGTCAAGTTGAGCTACCTGCTAACCGACAAAAGTGGTGCAGCGCTGGCCAACACTGCCGTCGCACTGACAACGTCGGGAGCAGGCAAACTGGTTTCGGCCACGGCGACCTCGGATGCCAAGGGAATGTTCGATGTGAATCTCACCAGCGGTGCAACTGAAGTCGGGGTTCAGACCCTGACGCTCACCGTGAAGAGCGCGAAAGGTTTGATCTCGCAAGTCGCCGAAACCGTTACTTGGAAGCCCGCCCCTACCTACTCGACTATTTTGAGTGCCGGTCAGTTCAAGGTGCGCATCCTCAATGCTGCTGGCATGCCCGTGCTCGTCAAATACGGTGCCGAGAAATGGGTTCTGCTCCTAGCCAAATCCGACAGCGAGAACGTGATCGTGAAGACGGCGAAGGGCAGCTACTCGGTGACGGTGCAGATCGATCAGGTAAAGAGCACCCGAACGGTGGTCGTTCCTTAGGTTCAAAACCGCCTGGATTAAACGGAAGACCCCCGATCACTCGGGGGTCTTCTGCTCTAGTAAGGAGAGGTTGAAAACGCTAATTATGGGGTAACGGTTGGTGCTGGGGTGGTCGAAACGACCGGTGCTTCGACGGTTAGCGACTGGCTCGACGAAACTGCAACGAGTTCGACCGAGTAGGTTCCTGGGCGCAGGTTGTCGATGGTGATGGTCTGCGAACCGGTTCCGGTCACATCGATGACACGGGTGTGCTTTGGAGGAGTTGGCAGACCGGCTGGTGCACCAACTGGAGCAGGACGCACGGTGGTGTCGGTAACAACCAACTTGTAGGTCTTGCCGTCTGCAGGAACATCCACGGTCACGGTCTTGCTAACTGGAGCAGGACGGTTTGCATCGTTGACCTTGCCGTGCCCCTTGCCGTGCCCCTTGCCCTTGTGGTCGCCGCCGGCGAAGGATGGGGCAGCAGGGGTGGTGGAGCTTGAGCTGCTGGAGCTGGATGCAGCCTTCACGCTCTTGCTGGTGGCTGCGAACGATGGAGTCGCAAAAACCAATCCGAGGATGGTGGCTGCCGAAGCGGCTACAACTGCACCGCGCTTGATCTTGTTCTTGTCCATTTTTGAATCCTTTCGTAGGGGGACTCTTCGAACCTATTTCGGTCGTTAGTCCTACCCCCACGAAATTCAGGCGGCTGTGCTGAACCTCTCAGGGCACGCCCAGATAATCCCTGATTTATGTGAAAGCTCTAAGAGCCGGATGTGAGAAGCGCACTCAAACATCGATTGCAAAACTGTGTGCGCGAGGCGGGACTTGAACCCGCACGCCCGTGAAGGCACTGGCACCTGAAGCCAGCGCGTCTGCCATTTCGCCACTCGCGCGCTACCTACTCAGTAGGCAACTAGTCGAGATTACCAGAGGTTTAGTGACCCCGCCATCCCGCATCCTTATAGGGCCAAAGGTTAAACTGAAGTCTCGGAAAGTAAAGGAACTCGTGGGCATTCTCGACGGTTTTGAAAAGGGTCTAGAGCGCATCGTCACCGGTGCGTTCACCAAGACTTTCAAGAGCGAGCTGCAGCCCATTGAGATCAGCGCCGCGATAAAAGGCGAGATGGATGCGAAAGCCTCGATAGTCGATCGTGACCGCATCCTCGCTCCGAATTCATACACGGTGTTTTTGTCTTCGGCCGACTTCAAGCGGATGCAGTCGCTGGGCGAAACCCTGCTGCTCGAACTAAACGACCAGGCCACCCGTCACGCGCAACGACAGAAGTACCAGTTCGGTGCCGCTCTGTTGATCAACGTTGGTGAAGACGGTTCGCTCAACCTGGGCCAGGTGCGAGTCACCTCGAGCACCGCATCCGTGCAGGTCGAATGGACCCCCGCACTAGAGGTTGCCGGCCAGCGCTACATTCTCAACAAGGCTCGCACCGTGGTCGGTCGCGATGCTAGCGCAGACATCCAGGTCAACGACAACGGGCTCAGCCGCCAACATTTCGAAATTCTCTGGGATGGGGCAAAGGCTGGTGTTCGCGACCTCGGTTCGACCAACGGCACCAAGGTTGACGGACGCCCGATCACCGAGATCGGCATCGTTGCAGACACTCAGATTCAAGCCGGACATTCAGACTTCGTTTTCAAGCTGATCGCAAAGACGGTGACTAATGAGTGAGCTCGCCCTCTTTCTGGTTCGCATGGGCTTCGTTGTGGTGCTTTGGATCTTCGTTTTCAGCATCATCTCGGTTATTCGCGCCGACATCTTTGGCTCAAAGGTGGTTTCGAAGGCCAGCGTTCGCAACGCACCTCAGGTTCTCTCGACGCCAATCATTCCGGCCGCACCAACCGCTGCCGTGAGCGTCACGGCCGGATCGGTCGGTGTTGCCAGCGGTGCTGCATCCCGTTTGGTGATTATCGAAGGCGAAAACGCCGGCAAAGAAATTTCACTCGAAGGGCGCGAGATTCATATTGGACGTGCGCCTAACAGCGACCTCGTGGTGAACGACGAATATGCGTCGACCCAGCACGCCAAACTCGTTTTGATGAATGAGGACTGGTTGATTCAAGACCTCAACTCGACCAACGGAACCTTCCTGGCTGGCGCTCGAGTAGGCACTCCCGCGGTAGTCAAGCTGAACACCCCGGTCAAGATCGGCAAGACCGTTTTCGAGTTGCGAGCTTAAAAACATGCCGCTCAAGCTGGTCACCTATGCCGTATCCGACATCGGACGCGTTCGTTCCAGCAACCAAGACGGCGGATACACCGGCTATCAGTTGCACTTCGTGGCCGACGGCATGGGAGGGCACGCGGGTGGAGACATTGCCTCGGCGATGGCCGCGCAGCAGATCGCGCAGATCGACAACCTTTATGCGACGCCAGAGGATGCAGGCGCGGTGCTGCTCTCAGCGATTCTCGAAGCAAACGAAAAACTGGTTGCCACGGTTCGCGAACACGCGACGTTTGCGGGCATGGGAACTACTTTTTCGGGGCTTATGTTCACCGGTGAAAAGGCTGTGGTTGCGCACATCGGAGACTCGCGCATCTATCGCCTGCGAGATGACAATGTTGAGCAGATCACTAAAGACCACACTTTCGTGCAGAAGTTGGTGGACACCGGCCGAATCACACCGGCCGAGGCCCTGATTCACCCGCGCCGAAACGTGCTGATGCGTGTGCTCGGTGACACACCCGAACGCCCACAGGTTGACACCTGGGTAGAGGATGCTCTGCCGGGGGACCGCTGGATGCTCTGCTCCGATGGGCTGTGCGGCTATGTCGACGACACCGTGATTGCTCGCAACTTGAGAACCAAAGCCCCAGCCGAGGATGTTGCCCAGGACCTCTTGGGTGAGGCTCTCGAAGCTGGAGCTCCCGACAACGTGACCATCGTGATGGTCGACGTGTTGAGTGCAGGAGCTCGCCCAGACTTCGAGCCGACTCCGCTCTACGTTGGTTCGGCATCCAAGGATGTCGTAATCGCCGAGCGCAAGGGCAAGAGCGTGCTGCAACTGTTTGACCCCCGCGCGCTGACCAGCTTCTTCCGAGGCTCCGAGGAGACGACCGACTTCGTACCCGAGTCGGCCGAATATCTCGAGAAGGTCATGGCCGATACCTATCGGCGCATCCGTTTTAGAAGACTCCGTCAAATCATGACGATTCTGGCAATCTCGGGCGTCGCCGTCGCCGGCCTCTGGTGGGGCTATGAATACACGCAGACCAAGTTCTATGTGGGGGAATCGAACGGTCACGTGACTATTTACAAGGGCATTCGCGAGAGATTGGGCCCACTCGGTTTTTCGAGTGTGTATTCAGAAACGGATGTGCTGGTCGACGACCTGAGCGAATACCACCAGGGCTTGCTCGAGCGCACGATCTATGCAACCGACCTGACCGACGCCTATCGCATCATCGACAAGCTCACCTCGGGAGACGGCAATGGTTAGCCCGATTCTGACCGGCACGATGCCGAAGGTGATGCGGGTTGTGCCTCGCAATCGAAATATCGAAGGTTTATTGCTTTTCTTCGTGTTCGGCATCAACGCCTTCGAACTGATTCAAATTCAGTTAAGCACCCTAGAAATCGTTCGGCCAGACTTTTGGCTCTATTGGGCGCCACTCACACTCATCGCTCTTGTCGTTCACGGAATCCTTCGGCGTCGCGCATCCGAAGCGGATTCGCTGATTCTGCCGATCGCAGTCTTTTTGAACGGGCTCGGCATCGCCGAGATTTATCGCTTGGACATTGCAAAGGTGGCAGCCGGCGCAACCGACCTCTTCGCCGTCAAGCAGGTGGTCTGGACTCTGGTGGCTATCGCCGCCTGCGCCGTCGTCGTCTGGTTCGTGCCCAACCAGCTGTTCCTTCGGCGCTATGTGTTCGTTGCGATGGCTACGGGTATCGTGCTTCTTCTGCTGCCGATGTTGCCGTTCATCGGCCTGACCATCAACGGCGCGAGACTTTGGATCGGGATTGGTCCATTTACCTTCCAGCCGGGTGAGCTGGCAAAGATCGCTCTGATCATCTTCTTCGCCGGCTACCTGGTTTCGCGCAAAGATTCACTCGCTGTGGTTGGAAGAACATTTTTTGGCATCCACATTCCGCGAGCGCGCGAGCTCGGACCGATTCTTGTGATTTGGGTGGCGAGCCTTGCGGTGTTGGTGCTGCAACGCGACCTTGGAACATCCCTGCTTTATTTCGGTCTGTTCCTGGTGATGATTTATGTGGCAACCGGACGAGCGATATATGTGGTCGTAGGTCTAGGCATGTTTGTGACCGGTGCGCTCGTGGCCTCGCAAGTGATGGACTATGTGGCCGGTCGTTTTGGAGCATGGCTCGACGCATTCAACCCGGAGCGCTATGACGCGGTAGGTGGTTCGTATCAGCTGGTGCAAGGCCTGTTTGGTCTGGCCCACGGAGGCCTTTTCGGCACCGGACTCGGTGGCGGAGTGCCGCAACTCGTGCCGCTGGCCGAAAGCGACTTCATCATCACTTCGCTCGGTGAA
>JBEEJJ010000034.1:0-10713 GCA_041169265.1 Actinomycetota bacterium | reverse complement strand
CGTGGTGTCGACCAGGCGTTGCATGTTCTCGCGAGCCTTCTCGTTGATCACCGGGCCACAGGTGGTGTCGGCATCGACTCCTCGACCAAGCTTGAGTGCACCCATCTTTTCGGCGAGCCGGTCGCCGAACTCCTCTGCCACGGATTCGTGCACGATGAAGCGGTTGGCTGCGGTGCAGGCCTGTCCGATGTTGCGCATCTTGGCGAGCATCGCGCCTGTCACGGCAGCTTCGAGATCGGCATCCTCGAAAACCAAGAACTGGGCCGACTGTTCGAGCAGCTTGCGACCCACCTGAGTCGAGCCGGTAAAGGTAATCTTGCGCAAACGCGGGTCGGCGATGATAGGGCCGGATGTTGCTGCAGATGTGCTGGTGGTGATCACGTTCACCACACCGGCTGGCAAGCCAGCTTCTTCGAGGGTCTTGACCAGCAGAAGTGTGGTCAGCGGAGTCAGTTCGGCTGGCTTGACCACCATCGTGCATCCGGCTGCAATCGCAGGGCCAATCTTGCGAGTTGCCATCGCTAGCGGGAAGTTCCATGGGGTGATCGCGAACGCTGGTCCAACCGGACGCTGTGCCACCAACATGCGACCGGTGCCTTCTGGTGAGGTTCCGTAGCGGCCGGTGATTCGCACAGCTTCTTCGCTGAACCAGCGCAAGAATTCGTTGCCGTAGGTAACTTCGCCTCGGGCTTCGGCCAGTGGCTTACCCATCTCGAGGCTGATCAGAGTTGCAAAATCTTCAGAGCGAGCCTTGACCAGCTCGAACGCCCGACGCAAAATCTCGCCACGTTCACGCGGGGCAACCCGAGACCAGCTCGCCTGGGTTTCGTCGGCTGCTTTGAGGGCGTTCATGCCGTCTTCGGCGTTGGCGTTCTCAATCTGGAGTAGTGCTTTTCCGGTTGAAGGGTCTTCCACGGCGATTGGCGCGGCACCGTGGCCATCAACCCACTTGCCCGCGATGTAGAGCTGGGTTGGCACCTGAGCCAGGAGGTCTTTCTCGTTCAGCGACATTGCTTTACTTTCTCGTTGCGAAGACTCGTTCGGATGCTAACAGTCTGCCACAGTGCCCCGCTTAGAGCGAGACAAGTTGGCAGCCCGATTCCTTCAAGCTCAAAAGTGCCGCTGCCGTGCTATCGGCGGCAACCCCGGCGGTGAGCTCGGGAATCACTCGCACTTCAAAACCTGCGTTCAGGGCATCCCGGGAAGATGCGAGAACGCAGTAATCGGTGGCGATACCGACTACGTCGATCTGGTCGACCTCAAGTTCGGCGAGCAAGTCGGATAGAGGTGTGCCATCGGGCGTGGTTCCCTCAAAAATCGAATACGACGGTTTGCCTTGCCCCTTCTCGATGTGAACATCGATGAATCCGACATCGAGGTTGGGGTGATATTCGGCCCCTAGAGTGCCTGAAACACAGTGAGCGGGCCAAGTCTCGGCGAAGTCCGGCGTTGATGGAGGAGTGGCGAAGTGTCCCCCGTTGTCGTTATCTGCGTCGTGCCAATCGCGTGAAGCGATCACCACGTCATATTCGCCTCGGTGAGCCTCTAGAAACCCGGTGATTCCTGCGGCAACCGCTGCGCCGCCAGCCACCGCGAGCGATCCGCCCTCGCAAAAGTCATTTTGCACGTCGATTATGAATAGCGCTCTGGTCATGTTCTCTCCGTTAAGCGGATGCAGGTCTCGAGTTATTCATTCGAAAGAGTGTCACCGCATCGATAGAAGCCGGTCACCAGATTATCGATGGCGAGCTTGGCGTCATCCTTCACGTTGCCGAGGGCGTAGACGGCGAAGAGAAGCTTCGTTCCATCTTTGGCATCGATCAGACCCGCCAGCGTGTAACCGGTCTTGATCCAGCCTGTCTTCGCGCGCACCTTGCCGATTGCGTCAGCGTTGTCGCCTTTGAAGCGAGCTGCCAGCGAGCCAGACTCGCCTGAAACAGGCAAGGCTTGGCCGATGATCTCGAAGTCATTGAAACCCTCGTTGACCAAGCCAAGAAGTTGAGCAACGAACTGTGGTGGCACAGCATTGTTGGCCGAGAGTCCCGAACCGTCTTTGATAACAAGGTTCGACATGTCGAGGTTGGTTGCCGAGAGTGCTTTTTTGATGGCAATGCCCACGGATGCGAACGAACCGTCGTAACCCTGCCTGATTGCGATCAGGCGAGCTAAGTATTCGGCCTCGGTGTTGTCTGAGACGAGCAACATGTGCTTGATCCATTTGTCGACTGTCTGCGAAGTGACCTTGGCCACCTCGGTTGCGCCTGCTGGCAACTTGCCCTCAACCAGAGTCGCACCCGTTGCGGTAGCCCCCAGCGCCGCCTTGAACTTGCGTCCGGCGTTCATCACAGGAGTGGTCGACCTTGGTGAGGTTTCGCGCGACGGGCTCGCTCGGTCGCCATCCACCTGAAGCGCGGTCACCTCGCTCATGTAGCCCTGAGTTTGCTCGCTTCGTTCCCAGCTCGAATCCCACTTCGATGCGGCGGTGCCACCTGCGAAAAGGGTCGAATCGAGCACGATTCGATTCACCTTAATCGAGTTTGAAGCCGCCCACTGTGAAACCTTGACAGCCAGATCGCTGAGCTTTGGGGCATTTTGATAAACCGACTGTTGGCCCGGTGCAGTTGCCGAGAGTGTCGGGTCGCCACCACCAACCAAAATGATCGTGCCAGGGTTAGCCGGGTCCGCAAATACCTTGGTATCGACCACAAAGTTTGGGCCGAGAGCCTGAAGAGCTGCGGCAGCCGTAACGATCTTGAACACGGATGCGGTGGCCGCCGGCACGGCGGCGTTTCGGTCGAACAACACCTCACCGGTGTCTGCCTTCAAGACGACACCCGAGAATGTCGCGAGGCGCGCATCCTTGGCTAGGTCTGCAACCGAGCAGGTTCGGTTCGAAGATGGAGTAACCGAAGGAGTTGGAGTGGAAGAGCTCGAGGGCGATTGGGATTCGGTTGGATTAGCGCTCGGAGCGCCGCCCAGGGAGGTTCCGAGCACAAGAACCAGAAGCAGCGCTAGGCCGCTTGCGGCACCGATCAATACCTGCCTGAAGTAGGCGAATTTCGGCTTGCGATCTGACACGTGTTCTCCTGAACTGAAAATCGTGGAACCAATGGTCCAACGCCCCTGGCTTCGATTTTAGTCCGCGCGCGAAGGTTAGGCTTAAGGCATGAAAGCCTTTCGTTCCGTTATCGTCTTGCTTCTCGTTGCTGCTTCAGCCCTGACAACGTCGGTTAGTGCGAGTGCTCACGCAGATCTCGAGAGCACTTCGCCAAGTGCTGGAGAAACCGTTGAGGCTGGGCGCATCACTCTTGCCCTAAAGTTCGCTGAAGACCTGCTAACCGGTGACGCAAATGGCAACGTCATTTCGGTGCAGGGTCCAGCTGGTCCAGACAATGCGCAGTGGGCAGATGGGTGCGTTGATTCGGTGAACGGCGGCCTCATGATGGAGGCGATTGCTCCGTCAAGACCGGGTGACTATGTCGTCAACTGGCGGGCAGTTTCGGCCGATGGCCACGCTGTCGAGGGCTCTTACGAATTCACCGTTGTCAACACGACGGGCTTTGAGAGCGAGCCTCCGGGAGCCTGCGACGCATCCCTGATCGCGACACTGGGCAGTGGCGAGGAAGAACTGTTACCGGTGACCACAAAAGCTGCCGATCAGCAACGTGCTTGGGGCATTTCTCCCGAGGATGGGCTCATCGGCGGAATCGTTGTAATCACCATCGTTTCGGTGATCGGTGCTTTTCTTCTTCGTGCTCAGGAGCGCAAGCGTGAAGCTCAGGAAGCTGCCATTCTCGCAAAGCGTCGCAGCGGAGAAGAAGACTAACCGTTCGGTCGCACGAGTTTTTCGACATCGCCGATCGCGGCGTCGAAATCCGCTTCAGTCATTAGCCCGAGCTCGATGACCACAGCACGAACGGTCTTTCTCTCGACTTGTGCCTTTTGCGCAACAACGGTGGCGTTTTCATAGCCAAGCGTGGGCGAAAGCGCTGTAACAAGGCCAATCGAGTTTTCAACATCCGCCCGCAATTTTGCGACGTTCGCGGTGATGCCATCGACACAGTTATCGGCCAGCACATAACAACCTTGGCGTAGTTGGGTGATGCCCATCATCAGAGCACGACACATGATTGGCTCGAAGGCGTTCAACTGAAGTTGCCCCGCTTCGGCAGCCATTGTGACGGTTATGTCATAGCCGATCATGGCAAACGCGATTTGATTGACGACCTCGGGAATCACCGGATTCACCTTGCCAGGCATGATTGAAGACCCCGCTTGGCGAGGGGGCAGGTTTATCTCACCGAGTCCGGCTCGAGGTCCACTCGAAAGCAATCTAAGGTCGTTCGAAGTCTTGCTCAACTTCACTGCTACTCGCTTTAGAACTCCAGAGACCATTACGAACACGCCAGCATCTTGCGTTGCCTCGACCATGTCTTCGGCAACGACAAACTGAATGCCGGCAATCTTGGTTAGGTGCTCACATGCCGCGGCCGCGTATCCCTTGGGGGCATTGAGTTGCGTGCCAATTGCCGTTCCACCCAGATTGATCTCGCTTAGCAGCGGGATCACCTCGCGAAGACGCTGTTCGTCTTCCATGGTCATGCGCGCGAAGGTGGCGAACTCCATGCCGAGGGTCATCGGCACCGCATCCTGCAACTGTGTGCGGCCCATCTTGATGACATCTTTGAATTCGTTAGCTTTGTTGCCAAATGCGGTTCTGAGATGCTCCATCGCGCGGATGAGCTCCCTGAGCTCGAGAATCAACGCGACCTTGAGGGCGGTTGGATACACGTCGTTCGTGGACTGCGACATGTTCACGTGGTTCAGCGGGTGGCAGGACGAGTAATCGCCCTTCTCGCGTCCGAGGTGCTCTAGCGCTCGGTTCGCGATTACCTCGTTGGCGTTCATGTTTGTGCTGGTGCCTGCACCGCCCTGGATGGCGTCGACTATGAACTGCGAATCGAACTGTCCCTCGGCTACCTCGTGGCACGCTTTGACGATTGCGTCGCGCAGTTCACCGTCTAGTTCGCCGACCTTGAAGTTGGCTTCGGCGGCCGCTTCTTTGACCATGGCGAGCGCACGGATCAGGCTGCGGTAGTGCCCGATTGGAACGCCTGAGATTGGAAAGTTTTGAGCGGCTCTGGCGGTGTGAACACCCCAGTAGGCGACCGAAGGAATTTCGAAGTCGCCGAGCAAATCATGTTCAAGCCTCATTGCTGACATGCCTTCAGTCTGGCACGAAAACCATTCGTAGCCAAACGAAATCCATGGTGAGTTGGTCCAGGGGCGAAAAGAAAGGTGCCCGACCTTTCGATCGGGCACCAATTCTTTGTGTTGGCAAACTACGACAGAACGTCGGCTCCGAGCTCATCCTTGTTCTTCGACACGGACGAAACCAAGAAACCGATGGCAGCCGCGATGAATGGGGAGAGCACGAACACCCAGCCCATGACCGACAGCTTCCAAGCCGAATCTGCTGCCGTTGGGTCTACACCTTCGGCGGCTAGGTTTCCGAGCAGGTTGAAACGACTCATCAGAAGGTAAAGACCTCCGGCCAGACCAACTGCAGAGAGAACCGGTGCGATGGTCGACTTCCAAACGTTCACCGAACCGTCTTTGCGAAGGTAGGCGATGACCGCAATGCTCACGAGAATTTCAACGAACATGATCGCAACAGCCGTGATTGCGCTCATCCAGGTGAACAGGTTTCCGATTCCATCGAGACCAGCACCAGCGAACGCAATCATGACCACCAGGGCCAAGGCCGAGGTCAGCACGACACCGTTCTGTGGGGCACCGCTGGAGTTGGTGCGACCGAACGACGCTGGCATAACGCCGGCGCGTCCCATGGCGAAGAAGTAGCGCGAGATCGCGTTCTGGAAAGCAAGGATTCCAGCGAAGCAACTGGTGAGAACCAAGTAGCCCATGATGGTCGACATCCAGTTTCCGCCGAGCGAAACGTCAGCCATGTGCTGGAGCACGCCAGCTGGGTTGGTTAGACCGATTGCTGGATCGAGAGCACCAAACTCCGCGATGTAACCGTAAAGTCCCGTTTGGAGTCCCTCTGGGCCTTCTGGGTTGTTGTAACTGGCCATCGCGGTAGACATCGCTAGCGAAACCAGTGCGAACAGTGCCGTGATCAAACCGATGGCCCAGTAGGTGGCCTTAGGAACCGAACGCTTTGGGTCTTTCGACTCTTCTCCATAGATTGCAGTTGCTTCAAAGCCGATAAAGGAGGCAAAAGCGAAAGCGATCGCGATACCCGCCGAACCGGTGATTCCACCGGCGAGAATCGCATCAGGCGAGAAGGCAGCGACGAAGTCAATCGAACCAGTGTTGGTTGCGAGGATCGCGACAGCCGTGATCACAAGCACAGCGACCTCAAGAATCATGAGCGCGCCTAGCACCTTGGCGCCGATGTCAACGCTGAAGAGTGAGAGTGCAGTGGCGGCTGCCCATGCGAAGATGCCCCAGCCCCACCAAGGCATTGTGCCGGCGAAGGTGAGAGACATGACGCCACCAAAGAATCCATAGATGGCTAGCTGGATGGTGACGTAGCCAACGATGGAGGCGAACGCAGATGCCACACCGGCGTTACGTCCTAGACCGCGCCCTACATAGGCAAAGAATGCTCCCGTGTTGGTCACCTTCTGGCTCATCGCTGAGTATCCAACGGCGAAGAGCGCCAGGATCAAACCGACGGCAAGGTAGGTTCCCGAAGCTCCCGCTCCGTTGCCTAGGAACATGGCGACTGGAACGGCACCGGTCATACCCAGAAGCGGTGCGGCCGCTGCAACAACGAAGAAGACAATTCCGGCTACGCCAAGCTTGCCTTTACTGAGTGAAGTACCCGAATTTTGTTCGGACATAAAGAGATCTCCTCATTGAGTAAATAATCGTTAGGGACTAAACGATTAAGCCAAGATTGGCGGAGTCTTGAACTACCGTCAAGTTCATACGGGCACTAACGAAGATGCTTTGTCGAATCGTTATAAAGGGGTCCTCGCCGAGTTTTTGTTCGGAAGCGAACGATTCGCTAGGCTTTTCGACATGAGCGAACTCAACGGATTCATCGCCCCACTGACCCCGACGGGAAAATCGTCGCTAGTGCCGAATATGCCTTGGTATTACTCGGGCACTCTGCTGACCGTTGAGTATCTGACAGATCCAGCAAATGTTCGCGCGATCTTGCCAGCCGACATCGAGCTGGCCGACGAGGAACCGGGTGCTGTGGCGATCATCTGGGCGGACTGGCAGTCGTGCAGCGAGGGTGGCGCCGAGCTACTGGACCCCATCCGCTCGCAATATCTCGAGGCATTTGTGGTTGTTCGTTGCAAAAAGAATGGCGTGACCTACTCGCGCTGCGTTGCCATCTGGGTGACCAAAGATTTTGCGATTGCCCGCGGTTGGTTCCAGGGTTACCCGAAGAAACTTGGGTCAGTGCACGTGACTCGAGTGTTCAACCATGGCAAGGCGACGCCAAAGTTGGAAGCCGGCGCAAAGCTCGGCGCGACCCTCGCCGCATACGACCACCGGCTCGCCTCAGCTGTAGTGACCCTCAAAGGCCCTTCCGAATCAAACGGCTTTGTAAATGGCCACAAGATGTTGCACTCCCGTTGGATGCCATCGATCACGCCTGGAGCGGGAAACTCGATGGACCAGCTGATCGCGATGGGTGGTGTCGATGCAGACCTCGGTCAGCCTTGGTTCGGCGACGCCGAGCTCACGCTGGGTGATTCACAGTGGGACGAGCTGAACTCGATACTTCCAGTAAAAGAAATCTTGGGTGGCTACTACCGCGAGGTCGGCGTGACCTTCAACGGCGGAACGCTGATCGAAGATCGCTCACAAAATAATTAGTTCGCAAACGCGCCAAACTCAAAGACGGGGCTGGTTTCTACACGGTCGAAGGGCTTAGCGACATCGCCAACTCTTGACGCTTTAGTAGGCCTCGAAATACTCGTCGATTTCCCACTGCGTGACGTCGCGGGTCGGTTCGGCAACCTCAGCCTCGTAGCGCTCAACCTCGTCTCGCTTGAGCACCAAGAACACGTTGATCAGTTCCTGGGCGATGTGCTGGCTGAGGTTCTTGTTTGCCTCAAGTGCGTCAAGTGCCGCGGTTAGCGACATCGGCAAAATCTCTGCCGATTCGTTGTCGTAGGCCATGCCTTCGGCCGGTTCAGGGCACTCTAGCTCTCGCTTGATGCCGTCGAGAGCAGCCGCCAAGATGCCCGCAATCAGCAGGTAAGGATTCGCCGCACCGTCACCGATGCGCACCTCTAGGCGAGTGCCTGAACCGCGCTCTGGCGGAACGCGGAGCATCGTGCTGCGGTTGTCGAAACCCCAGTTAGCGCGGTAAGGAGCAAGAGTGTCAGGGCCAAGGCGCTTGTATGCGTTGATTGTTGGGTTGGTGAAAGCAGCAAGTGCTTGAGCGTTCGCGGTTACGCCTGCGATCATCCGTTTGGCAACCTCCGAAAGCCCACTGCCACCGTCGTGCATCAGGTTCTTGCCGGCCATATCGGTAACCGAGAAGTGCAGGTGGAACCCGCTTCCGCCCTCGTCACTCCAAGGCTTGCCGAGGAACGTGGCATGTTGGCCGAGCGTTGCCACAACATCCTTGATCGCGGTCTTGAACTTGAAGGTGCGGTCGGCTGCGTCAAGCGCCTCGGAGTGGTAGAGGTTGATTTCATACTGGGATGGGCTGAACTCGGCGTTGCCGGCGAACACCCCGATATCCATCTGGTCGAGGGTGCGCAACAAGGTCAAGAAGTGGCCATCGGGGTCGGTTTGCACGCCCGTGGTGTAGACCATGCCGGTCTTGGCGTGAGCCCGCTTGAAGCCACCTTTTTTGGTGCGCTTGGCGATGTAGAACTCGAGCTCCGGGCCAACCACGGGCTGAAGGCCGAGGGCGTTGTATTCGGCGATGACCTGCTTGAGCACAGAGCGCGGTGACATTAGGTTGACCGAGCCGTCTGGGTTGAAAGCATCGGCGATTGCGAATGCGACGCCTGGTTCCCATGGCATTTCGGTGATGGTGTTTGGGTCAAGCTGGCTGACCAGGTCTTGGAGCCCATCGCTCGCGATGTTGTTTGCGTCTAGCACTCCACCTCGAGTGGTGGTGACCCAAACGCCTTGGCAAAATGCGGGGCCGTTATGAGCGCCTTTGTCTAGTTGGCTGACCAGCAAGTCTTTGGATCGGGTCAAACCCAAAACGTCTGGATAGATCAGACGTAAAACATCGATGTCGCGGCTCTGCAGGTCGGCGCGTAGGGCCAAAAGATCGGTGGCCATTGCAACTCCTTTGTAACAAGTTGACCGAACTCTAACAATCGTTAGGGCTCAAACGAAATAATAGTGCTAAGCCGACTGCACGACTTTGCGGTTCGCAAAATGTTACCGACTAGTTAGGTTTCGAATGAAGGTTCTGTTCATACAACACGACCACGTCAGCCCAACCGGACCGGTAGGCGACCGATTCCGACAGCGCGGTTTTGAGACCGAAGAAATCCTGGTGGTTCCCGAGGCGCAGTTCGGTGAGCCGAACATCCCGTTTGAGTTTCCAAAGGCAGACGACTACGACGTGCTCGTTCCGCTCGGAGCACCATGGGGAGCCTGGGACGACGCCTGCATCGGCAACTGGCTGCTTCCCGAGATCGAGTGGATTCGCGCCGCCGCAAAAGCGGGGAAGCCCATCCTAGGAATCTGCTTTGGTGGGCAGTTGCTTGCTCGAGCCCTTGGCGGCTCGGTCGCACCAGCTCCAAAGGGTGAGATCGGATGGACTGCCATCATGTCCGATCGACCAGATCTGGTTTCTTCTGGCCCTTGGTTTCAGTTTCACTACGACCGTTGGACCGTGCCAGCTGAGGCCGTCGAGATCGCACGAAACCCCCTTGCATCACAGGCTTTCACCTATGCAAACTGCCTCGCGGTGCAGTTTCACCCGGAACTTGTCGCCAGCGGTCTAAAAGGCTGGTTGGACTGGGGAGGCGACGCCAAGGTAGAGGCCGACGGTCAAGACCCGACAGTGCTCATGCAGATGACCAGAGCTGAAGAGCCGGCTGCAATCGCCCGCACCTACGCGTTGGTAGACGCCTTCATCGACCAAATCTCTGGACTCGACCTTAGCGAGTAGTCACCGTCACCGGGAATCGCTTGATTCCGTGAACGAAGTTGCTGCGCAAGAAGTCGACTTCTCCCGCGATCTCGACCTTGTCTACGCGACGAATGAGTTCTTCGAACATCACGCGAAGCTCGATGCGGGCGAGAGCGTTTCCGAGGCACATGTGCGGTCCACCGCGACCGAATGTCATGTGCTCGTTTGGATTGCGCGTCACATCCATCTTGTTCGGCTCGGCAAAAATCGCGTCGTCTCGGTTGCCAGAAGCAAACCATGGAACGATCTTCTGGCCCTGTTTGATTTGCACCCCATTGAACTCGACATCGCGAGTTGCGGTGCGGCGGAAGTGATAGACGGGGCTGGCAAAACGGAGGAACTCCTCGACCGCCCACTCGATTTTGTCGGGGTTTTCTTGAAGATAGGTCAGCTGATCTGGGTTCATGATCAGGTTGCGCATCGTGTGGCTGATCGTGTGGCGAGTGGTCTCGTTGCCGGCTACGACGAGCAACAGGAAGTTGGTGTGGAAGTCGCGCTCGGTCAGTGCGATTCCATCGGTTGGCGGGGTGTTCACCAGCTTCGAAATCAGGTCGGTGCCG
>JBEEJJ010000033.1:0-10907 GCA_041169265.1 Actinomycetota bacterium | reverse complement strand
CATCCGTTCAGGATGTTGATGCCCGGCAGATAACCAGCGACCAGGTCATCCGCGTGAACCACTAGAGACTTGTCACTCATTAGTCGGTCTCCTTGGCGGTCTCTCGCAGGGTCGTGGTGTCGGTCTTTGGCGAGACGGCACCTAGGTCGGTGTCGTGGTGTGCGCCGAGGTAGGCGTCGATCACGGCCTGGTCTTTCATCACCGTGGATGGTGGGCCTTCGGCCACAACCTTGCCCTCGGCCATCACGATGACCCAGTCGCTGATGTGGCGAACCATGTGCATGTCGTGTTCGACGAACAAAACGGTGGTGCCGTTCGACTTGAGGTCTTTGATGTGGTCGAGCAAGCTCTGAGTCAGAGCTGGGTTCACACCGGCCATCGGCTCGTCGAGCATGACCAACTTCGGGCTGCTCATCAGTGCACGAGCCATCTCGAGCAACTTGCGCGAGCATGACCAACTTCGGGCTGCTCATCAGTGCACGAGCCATCTCGAGCAACTTGCGCTGTCCACCCGAGAGGCTGGCAGCGTAGTCTTCGCGCTTGGCATCGAGCTTGAAGCGCTTGAGCAGGGCATCCGCGGTTTCGGTGATTTCGCGCTCACGCTTGACCCACAGCGGGCGAATCAGGGCTGCGAAGAAGTTTTCGCCAGGTTGCTTTTGAGCACCGAGGCGCATGTTCTCGATCACGGTCAGAAGGCTTAGTGCCTTGGTGAGCTGGAAGGTGCGAATCATGCCGAGGCGCGCGACCTTGTATGGGGATACGCCAGCAAGGTTCTTGCCTTCGAAAGACCAGCTGCCCTCGTTCGGCTTGTCGAAGCCGGTGAGCAAGTTGAAGAAGGTGGTCTTTCCGGCACCGTTGGGGCCGATGAGAGCGGTGATGAGGCCTCGAGGAATCTCGACGTGGGCCACGTCAACGGCGGTTAGGCCACCGAACTGACGGCGAACGTTGTCGGCCACCAGAATCGGGTCGACCTTTTTGCAACCCGGACCCGCCGGACCGATTGCGATGTCTGTGACTTGAGTTGAATCAGCCATTGAACTGAGTCTCCCTCTTGTTTCCGAACAGACCCTGCGGTCTGAAGATCACCAGCAACATCAGCGACAAGCCGATCAGGATGAAGCGAATCTGTGCGACGTCGGGCTGAGTCAGGAACGGCAGCCAGCCCATTTCGACCATGGCGCCCATGATGCCCTGGGTGAGGCTAATCAGCGCAAGGAAGATCATTCCACCCGCGATTGGGCCGAGGATGGTGGCAGCACCACCGAGCAGCAACACCGACCAGATGGTGAACGTGAAGTTGGTGGTCCAGGTTTGCGGCTGAACGTTCGAAAGGTTGAGCACGAAGATCATGCCACCGATGCTGGCAAACATTCCGCCGATGATAAGCGCTTGGAGCTTGTAGGCGAACACGTTCTTGCCGAGGCTGCGCACCGCATCCTCGTCTTCACGGATGCCCTTCAAGACTCGCCCCCAAGGGGAACGCATGAGCAACCGAAGCACGAGAGCACCGATGATGATGGTGCCCCAGCCTACGACCAGAACGAACAGCTGGTCGGCTCGATAGGTGACGAAGCCGAAGTTGTAGTTGCCCTCTGGAATCGGGTTCATCGCCCAGAATTCCTTGCCGAACTGGCTTAGGCCGTTCGAACCACCGGTGACCTTCGAGAAGCCGATGGTGGTCATGAAATAACGGAACACCTCGGAGGTGGCGATTGTGACGATAGCAAGATAGTCGGCACGCAGTCTCAGGGTAGGAATACCTAGGATGAGCGCAAAGATGGCCGAGCAAACCAGCCCCATCACCACCGCCAAAAGCAGCGGCAGTTGGAAGGTGATGATTCCGATGGCCATGCCATACGCACCGACCGCGGCGAATGCGGCCTGGCCAAAGTTCAAGAGACCGGTGTAACCGAAGTGAACCGAAAGTCCGATGGCACACAGCACGAAGGTGATGGTGGTCGGGCTGAGCATTTCGCCGAGGGCGAGGCTGAGGATATTCAAGATGTCCATCTGCGGCTATCCAATTCTCTGCTTCTTGCCGAGAACACCCTGTGGGCGAACCAGCAATACGACGATCAGGATGATGAGCGAGGCTGCATACTTCAGGTCAATCGGGATGATCAGGGCCGAAAGTTCGACCACGAATCCGATGATGATCGCACCCACGGTTGCACCGAGAGCGGTTCCTAGGCCACCGAGAGTCACCGCTGCGAATAGCAGCAGGAGAATCTGAGCACCAAGCAGGTAGTTCGCCTGGAACTGGAGGCCGTAGAGGATTCCAGCGAGACCGGTCAGAGCGCCGGCCATCACCCAAACGATGCGGATAATTCGTTCGACGTTGATACCCGTGGCGGAAGCCAGCGACGAGTTGTCAGAAACAGCACGGGCGGCTTTACCGATTCTGGTGCGAGTTAGGAACCAGGCCACGAAACCTAGGGTGAGAACGCTAATCAGCATCGACCAGAGCGAAGAGCTTGTGGTCAAAACCGGGCCGAGCTGCACCGATTCGTATTCGCTCGAAAGCACCTTGGTGTCACCATCGAACGAGAGGATGAACACCTGGCGCAGAACGATCGAAAGACCGATCGAGACGATCATCATCTGGTTCAAGCCCAGTCGTCGCTTTCGCAGCGGCTTCCAGAGGGCGGAGTCCTGGAGCCAACCGAACGCGCCACCCAGGATGATGGTGAAAGTAGCTGCCAACAGCAGAGGAAGCTTCATTTCAACGTGGAAGAGCCAGGTGAACATCGCACCGAAGGTCACCATCTCGCCGTGAGCAAAGTTGTTCAAACCTGTAGTTCCGAAGATGAGCGAGATTCCGATCGCGGCGACCGCCAATAGGAGTCCGAGATTGAGACCGGCAAATAACCGAATGAGAATCTGGTCGCCTAGTGGCTGCACCACTCGAGTGTCTTTGCCTAACGGAAACAGAACGGCAGCGGTGTTGGTGACTGTCAGGTTCGCTTCACGTACGTTGGCTTCTGGGTCGCGAAGGCCGACGCCCTTAGGCAAGGTTTCGAGGTTGATTTCTACCTTGTAGATGCCCTTCTTGGCTACCTCTAAAACCCACTTGCCGTCTGCGCCTGACTTGACCTTCTCATCCACACCGTTTCCGGTTACATGGAATTCGACGCCTTCGACGGGCTTCTTCTCGTTCTTGACGGTGCCCTTGATGAGCAGGGCCGAACCATTTGGGTTACCCGGGTCATTAGCGTCTACGGCCAGTGCGGCCGGACCGACAAAAATCGAGAGCAGAATGGCCAGCGCTGCTGCCAGTCGACCGAAGCGACTGAGCGTTGCTCTTAGTTGGTAGCTCACTCCAACCTCCATTGGTTTACTTCAAAGTGTTCATAGCCTGTGCGCTATTTCTAGTCACACTACCGCAATAGATAGACTTGGAGAACACTATCTCGGTGGAGGAACCCTTATGACGCAAAATGACCCGTTCGGCTTTGTTGGTCTGACCTACGACGACGTTCTTCTTCTGCCAGGCGAGTCTGATTTGGTGCCGAGTGCGGTCAACACCAAGACCCGCATCACCAAGCGCATCGAGATCAACATCCCTCTTCTTTCGTCGGCCATGGACACCGTGACCGAGGCTCGCTTGGCCATTGCCATGGCGAGACAGGGCGGTATTGGCGTGCTGCACCGCAACCTTTCGCTCGAGCGCCAGGCCGCCGAGATCGACATCGTCAAGCGTTCCGAAGCCGGCATGATCACCAACCCGGTCACCACCACTCCTTATGCGACCATCCAAGAGGTCGACGCGCTCTGCGGACACTACCGAGTTTCTGGTTTGCCTGTGGTTGACGACAACGGAGTGCTCGTTGGAATCGTTACAAATCGTGACATGAGGTTCGTGCTCGACGTGCAGCGAACCACCACTTTGGTCAAAGACGTCATGACTCCTATGCCGCTTATTACGGCCAAGGTTGGAGCTAGCCCGGACGAGGCAATCGCGCTGCTCGCTCAGCACCGCATCGAAAAACTTCCTCTGGTTGATGAGTTGAACAAGTTGCGCGGACTAATCACGGTCAAAGACTTCGACAAGAGCGAAAAGTATCCGCTCGCATCCAAGGATGCAGCCGGCCGCTTGCTCGTAGCCGCCGCTGTTGGTGTGGGCCAAGACGCGTGGGAGCGTTCGATGGCGTTGATCGATGCCGGCGTTGACATTCTCGTGGTCGACACTGCGCACGGCCACAACCGCGCCGTGCTCGAGATGGTGGCAAAGCTCAAGGCAGAACCTTTCGCCAAGGATGTTGACATCATCGGTGGCAACGTGGCAACCCGTGAGGGCGCTCAGGCACTGGTCGACGCCGGTGCCGACGGCGTCAAGGTTGGCGTTGGCCCAGGCTCGATCTGCACCACCCGCGTCGTTGCCGGCGTCGGAGTTCCACAGGTCACCGCCGTCTACCAGGCTTCGCTTGCTTGCAAGCCAGCCGGTGTACCGGTCATTGCCGACGGTGGACTTCAGTATTCGGGTGACATTCCAAAGGCATTGGTTGCCGGTGCGAACGCTGTGATGATCGGTTCGCTCCTCGCCGGAACCGACGAGGCTCCTGGCGACATCACCTTCGTTGGCGGCAAGCAGTTCAAGACCTACCGCGGAATGGGTTCGCTCGGTGCGATGCAGTCTCGTGGGCAGGCTCAGAGCTACTCGAAAGACCGTTACTTCCAAGACGACGTTCTGCGTGAAGACAAGCTCGTGCCAGAAGGCATCGAAGGACGTGTTCCCTACCGTGGTTCGGTAGCCTCGGTCACGCACCAGCTCATTGGCGGACTGCGCGCATCCATGGGTTATGTCGGCGCTGAGTCGATCGACCAGCTTCAAGAGCGCGGCAAGTTTGTTCGCATCACCGCAGCCGGTCTGCGCGAGAGCCACCCGCACGACATTCAGATGGTCGTCGAGGCTCCAAACTACGGAACCCGCTAGGAGGGTCACATGAGTGAAGTTGAGATTGGTCGCGGAAAGCGCGGCACGAGAGCCTGGGCTTTCGACGACATCGCAATCGTTCCATCGCGTCGCACCCGAGACACTTCCGATGTATCAACCGACTGGAACATCGACGCCTACAAGTTCTCACTTCCGGTAATGGCAGCGCCGATGGACTCCGTGGTCTCGCCAGAGACCGCGATCGCCATCGGCAAGCTCGGCGGACTCGGTGTTCTCGACCTCGAGGGTCTCTGGACTCGCTACGAAGACCCGTCACAGCAACTAAACGAAATCGCCAAGCTTTCGCCTGAGCAAGCCACCGCTCGCATGCAGCAGATCTATGCCGAGCCGGTCAAGCCAGAACTGATTCGCGACCGCATAGCTCAGATTCGTGCCGCAGGAGTGACCGTGGCTGGCGCTTTGTCGCCGCAGCGCACCGCGGAGTTTGCCAAGACCGTTATCGCCGCCGGAGTCGACCTCTTTGTTATTCGTGGCACCACGGTTTCGGCGGAGCACGTCTCGAAGACTCGCGAACCGCTCAACCTCAAGCAGTTCATCTATGAACTCGATGTTCCCGTAATCGTCGGTGGGGCTGCAACCTACACCGCGGCTCTCCACCTCATGCGCACCGGTGCCGCCGGCGTGCTCGTTGGCTTCGGTGGTGGAGCTGCTTCGACCACTCGACGAGTGTTGGGCATCCACGCACCGATGGCGACCGCTGTTGCCGACGTGGCTGGCGCTCGCCGCGACTACATGGACGAGTCGGGTGGACGCTATGTGCACGTGATCGCCGACGGTGGTCTGGGTTCATCGGGCGACATCGTCAAGGCGATCGCCTGCGGTGCCGATGCCGTAATGCTCGGTTCGGTTTTGGCTCGCGCGGCCGAGGCTCCGGGAGCCGGTTGGCACTGGGGCGCAGAGGCGCACAACGCCGAACTTCCACGCGGCCACCGCGTCGAGGTTGGCACCGGTGGCACCCTCGAGCAGATTCTGCTCGGCCCATCGACCAGCGCCGACGGCACCTCGAACCTCATCGGCGCGCTGCGTCGGGCAATGTCGACCACCGGTTACTCCGACCTCAAGGAGTTCCAGCGCGTCGAGGTAGTTGCCGCTCCTTACCAGGCCTAAATGAAGCCAAGCTTCTGGCAGGTCGCACGGCAACCCAAGTGGTTGGCGGGACTCGCTCTGGCGATTTTGGTCGCCGTGCTGTTTTCGCTTTTTGGCAACTGGCAACTTTCGCGCAGCATCCGAGTGACCACCGATGACAAAACACTCGCTTCGACAATCGAACTTGGCAAACTAGCTCAGCCGAATGAGCCGTTCATCGAACCGCAGGCCGACCGCAGGGTTTCTGAAACGCTCTGGCTCTGGCCCTCGAGCTGCGTGGTCGTGGCAAACCGTCAACAACTTCTCGCCGATGGCACCGCCGAGACAGGCTTCTGGACCGTATTCGATGCGGCCGTCGACATCAGCCCCGGTGCCGTGCACGTTGTAGTTGCCAACGCGTTTTTCAAAACCGCGGATGCGGCCTCGCGTGCCTGCTCGAACGCCGCAAAGGCTTCTCTCGCCTTTGACACCCCTTTTGCGGTGGTGGCCCGTTATGAGCCGAGCGAAGCGCCAAAGCCGAGCCCCGTTAGCGGCGTTGAACTTTTCGACTCGCTCTCGGTTGAACAGTTGATCAACGTTTGGTCTTATGACAGACCTCCGGTGGTCTATCCGGGTTTCGTGATCAGCGAGAGCACTTTGGTTGGGCCGTTGGCCGAGGGCGGCGAGCCAATCAAAATAGGCATCCGCAAGTCGCAGACCGAGGTCAACCTGCTCAACGCGTTCTATGCCATCGAGTGGGTGCTGTTTGCCGGTTTTGCTGTGTTCCTCTGGGGTCGCTTGGTTCAGGATGAGCGCAAACGTCTCGAGACCGAGACCGCTGAGACGACCGAGACGACAGAGACACCGGCCTCGAGTGGCTTAAACTAGAGGCATGCCCGCAGCCCAACATCGCCCCGCATCCGCGTCGACAATCAAGCTCTTTCGGGTCGCTTCGATTACAACGGGTATCTTTCTGCTCACCATAACCGTCCTCTATGTGATTCGGTTGGCAACCAACCAAGAACTTTGGGCGCTCGGCCCGAACGGCCTGCTAACCCTCGAATCTTTCACGACGACCGCCGACGGATTCAAAGAAGGGCTCCCCGAAGTTGGCCTAGACCTCACCTCGATCTCTTTGATCGTGCACGGCTGGCTCTATGTGTTTTACCTCTATGCCTGCTTTCGGGTGTGGTCGGAAACCCGTTGGGCATTCACTCGCTTTCTGGTCATGGCAGCCGGTGGCGTGGTGCCTTTCCTCTCGTTCTTTACCGAGCGTCACTACGGTCGCCTAGCCAAGGGAGATTCCAATTAACCAGCCCGTTCTAGTCGTTGACTTTGGTGCGCAGTATGCGCAGTTGATTGCCCGTCGCGTGCGCGAGGCCGGTGTCTTTAGCGAAATCGTTCACCACAACGTGACCGCCGAGCAGGTGCGCGCCAAAAACCCTGCTGCCATCATCCTCTCTGGTGGACCTTCATCGGTTTACGAGGATGGCTCGCCACAACTCGACCCGCAGATTCTCGAGCTCGGTGTTCCGGTTCTTGGCATTTGCTACGGCTTTCAAACGCTGGCCAACCTTCTCGGCGGTCGCGTCGATCGATCCGGAATCAAAGAGTATGGCGCTACCGAACTTCGCGTGAGCGATCGTGGCGAGATTCTCGAGGGGCAGCCTGCCGAACAGATTTGCTGGATGAGCCACGGCGACCAGGTCATGCAAGCACCCGAAGGCTTCGAGGTTTTGGCTTCGACCGACATCACCCCTGTGGCAGCGTTCGCCAACTCGCAGCGCAAGATTTATGGCGTGCAGTGGCACCCCGAGGTGAAGCACTCGCAGTTCGGTCAGAAGGTGCTCGAGAACTTCTTGCACAACGCAGCCGGCATCGCACCAACCTGGAACTCGGGCAACGTTATTGCCGAGCAGGTCGAAAAGATTCGCGCGCAGGTCGGCAGCGACCGCGTGATCTGTGGGCTCTCGGGCGGTGTCGACTCGGCGGTTGCCGCGGCACTCGTGCACAAGGCGGTCGGCGACCAACTGGTTTGCGTGTTCGTCAACCACGGCCTTCTTCGCCAGGGTGAGGCCGAGCAGGTTGAGCGTGACTATGTGGCTGCCACGGGCATCCGTTTGGTTGTCGTGGATGCCGAACAGAAGTTCCTGGATGCGCTCGCCGGCGTGAGCGACCCTGAGACCAAGCGCAAGATCATTGGTCGCGAATTCATTCGCACCTTCGAAGAAGCGCAGGCCGCGCTGATCGAAGAGTCGAAGGCAGACAACCGCCCCATTCGTTTTTTGGTGCAGGGCACTCTCTATCCAGACGTAGTCGAGTCGGGTGGCGGAGCGACCGCCGGAATCAAGAGTCACCACAACGTCGGCGGATTGCCTGACGACCTTCAGTTCGAACTGGTCGAACCGCTGCGCACTCTTTTCAAGGACGAGGTTCGCGCGATCGGTGCTGAACTGGGCCTGCCGCACGAAATCGTGCAACGTCAACCGTTCCCCGGCCCAGGTCTCGGCATTCGCATCGTTGGTGAAGTCAACAAAGAGCGCCTCGACCTGCTTCGCAAAGCCGACGCCATCGTTCGCCACGAGCTGACCAACGCTGGCCTCGACGGAGAAATCTGGCAGTGCCCGGTTGTGCTTCTCGCCGATGTTCGTTCGGTTGGTGTTCAGGGCGATGGACGCACCTATGGTCACCCGATTGTGCTTCGTCCGGTGTCGAGCGAAGACGCGATGACCGCCGACTGGACTCGCGTGCCTTATGAACTGCTCGCCAAGATTTCGAACCGAATCACCAACGAGGTCGACGGAGTAAACCGAGTCGTGCTCGACGTGACTTCGAAGCCACCAGGCACCATCGAGTGGGAGTAACCAGCCGTTAAGTTGGCTCGCCTAATCTCATGAGTGTGAAACCTAAAGTCTTTGGCCATCGAGGGGCGTGTGCCTATCGTCCCGAGAACACTCTCGAGGCTTTCAAGCTCGCCTATGACCAAGGGGTCTTCGCGATCGAGTGCGACATCGTGCCGACCAAAGACCACGTGCTGGTTCTGCGTCATGAAAACGCACTGTCGGGCACCACGGATGTTGCCTCCCGCCCCGAGTTTGATCACCTAAAGCGTGCCGGCTATCTCGACGGACTCTCGGTGCAGGATTGGTTCACCGAAGACTTCACCCTCGCCGAAATCAAGCAGCTTCGCGCCACCGAGCGTCTGCCCGAATGGCGTCCTGGCTCGGCGGCGTTTGACGGTCAGTTCGAGGTGCCGACCCTCGCCGAACTTTTGGCGGCCCCCTTCTTGAACAACCGGGCCGTGATTCTCGAAATCAAGCACGGCGCATACTTTGAGGGGCTCGGCATACCCGTGCTCGAGCTATTGGCTGCCGAGGTAGAGGCCAGCGGGTGGCGCGAGCGCGGCATCCGTCTGATTTTTGAATCTTTCAATTTGGATGTGCTGACTCGAGCTCGGGCGAGCCTGGGCGAAATCGGGGAGTACGTCTTTTTGATCGACCGAGACCACCTGCCCGGCAAGACCCGCTATGTGAGTGACCAGTTTTTGAGCGATCTGGTCGGCAAGGTGCATGGCGTGAGCTTTGACATCGATCTGGTGCTCGGGCAAAAGCCGGCGTTTTCGAGTGCCGACTTTGGAGCACCGACCGGGCTGGTCGAACGTGCTCACGCCCTCGGTTTTCAGGTTTTCACCTGGACCGCCCGCGTCGAAGAGGCCCTGTATTCGGTCGAAGAATACTTTCAGCACTTCTTGAACACCGATGCCGACGGGATTTTCGTCGACCACCCCGACCTGCTGCTCGGCTATGTCGCAGGCCACGCCTAAACTTGCCTAGTCATGACCCAACTCGACCTCTTTTCAACCCCGGCTGCCGACCCGAACGCACTGCTTGACGGGCTAAACCCGCAGCAACGGGCCGCCGTTGTGCACCGCGGCCCGGCCTTGCTAATCGTGGCGGGTGCTGGCTCTGGAAAGACGAAGGTGTTGACCCACCGCATCGCTCATTTGCTGGCCAACAAAGAGGCTTGGCCGAGCCAGATTTTGGCTATCACGTTCACCAACAAGGCCGCCGGTGAAATGCGCGAACGCGTTCGACATCTGCTTGGTGAAGACGCCAACGGCATGTGGCTCAAGACCTTCCACTCGGCCTGCGTCATGATCTTGCGTCGCGAGGCGGAGCGCTTGGGCCACGACCCCAACTTCACCATCTACGACTCGGGAGACAGCCGAGCGCTGATCAAGCGATTGATCAAAGAGATGGGTGCCGACATTCACAAGCTCACCCCTGCCCTGGTGTCTTCGGTGATCTCGAATGCCAAGAACGAACTGCACGACGCAGAAGACTTCATGCGCAATACCGACGCATCAGACCCGGCCGCGAGGATGATCGCCGAAATCTTCAGCGCCTACCAGCGTGAACTCAAGCGCAACAACGCCTTTGACTTTGACGACCTTATTTCTGAAACCGTCTTTTTGTTCCGCAATTTTCCCGCGGTCGCCGCTCAATACCAACGCAAGTTCCGCCACATCCTGGTCGACGAATACCAAGACACCAACAAGGCTCAATACGCGCTGATACGCGAGCTGACCAAGCGCATCCCTGCCGAGTTCAGCGAGGTCGACCCACGCACCGGTGAGGTTTTGCCACCGGCCAGCCTCACCGTGGTGGGTGATAGCGACCAGTCGATCTATGCGTTCCGCGGCGCAGACATTCGCAACATCGTCGAGTTCGAAAAAGACTTTCCCGGCGCGAAGACCATCTTGCTCGAGCAAAACTACCGTTCGACCCAACACATTCTCGATGCCGCCAACGCGGTGATCTCGAACAACTTCGACCGTCCCAACAAAAACCTGTTCACCGATCGCGGTGCCGGCGAAAAGTTGGTGGGT
>JBEEJJ010000032.1:0-10485 GCA_041169265.1 Actinomycetota bacterium | reverse complement strand
CAGCGGCAAGGCCAGGGATGCGGTCACAGCCTGAAGCACGCCATCCGCGTCAAGTTCACGGAAGGTGTCTTTGGGCAAGGTGATCGACGGAGGCGTTTGAACGCCGGCCTGAGCGACCAGAATCTTTGCTATCGACTTGTCCCAGGCTAGGCGGGCTGCGGGTGCGGTTGCACCCACGAAAGGCACGCCGGTCAGCGCGAGAATGTCGCGAAGAGCGCCATCTTCGCCGGATGCGCCGTGCAGGGTCGGCCAGATGACGTCGGGCTTGTCCTTCTTGATGTTGCTGAGCAGGTCGCTGTCTGGTTCGCGAAGGATGACGGTTGCACCGGCTTCGGTGAGCGCATCCGCCACTCGACGGCCCGATTTGAGCGAGATTTCACGTTCGTGCGAGATTCCACCCGCCAAAACTTGAATCTTGAGTCCCTTTTGCACGCGGTTCTTCGGAATCACTTCTTGCCTCCCTTGGCGAAAGTGTCGAGTAGCTCGGTTTGCAGGTTTATTACGTTCGCTAGGCGCTTGATGCCCACCTTGATGTTCTCAGGGGTTGGGAACGAATAGCAAATGCGAAGTTTGTCTTGACCCGTGCCGTCGCCATAGAACGCGGTTCCTGGCGTGTAGGCCACGAGTTCCTTGACCGCGAGCGGCAGCATCGCCTTCGAGTCGATGCCTTCTGGCAGAGTTATCCACAGGTAGAAGCCACCATCTGGGCGGGTTGTGGATAACTTCGGAAGGTATTCGGCCATGGCTTCGAGCGCAGCATCCTTGCGTTCGCGGTAAACGTCGCGGAAAGTGTTGATTTGCCCCTGCCAGTCGGCGCTGTCGAGGTATTCGCTGATCATCGACTGGCTGAACATGGATGGGCACAAAATGGCCGACTCCTGGGCCAAAACCAGCTTTTCGCGGATGGCTGGCGGGGCCAGCACATAGCCCACGCGGAAGCCGGGAGCCAGAATCTTTGAGAACGACCCCAGGTAGATGACGTTTTCGTCCATCGATCGAAGAGCGTCAGGCACCTTCTTGTCGAAGTAGAGCAAGCCATAGGGGTTGTCTTCGAGCACCAGAATGCCGTTTTTGCGACAAAGATCGATGATTTTCGCGCGACGCTTGGCGGCGAGTGTCACACCGGAGGGGTTGGCGAAGTTGGGCACTAGATAGAGGAACTTGATCTTGCGACCTTGAGCCTTCAGGCGGGCGATCGCCTCTTTGAGAGCCTCGGGCTGCAGGCCATCGTGGTCGGTCTCGACGTGTTCGATGTGTGCCTCGTAGTGGCGGAAGATTCCGATCGCACCAACGTATGAGGGGCCTTCGGCCAGCACCACATCGTCCTTGTCGAGAAAAAGACCCGCAATCAGGTCGAGACCATGCTGTGAACCCGTGGTCATCACGATGTCTTCGACCGAAGACTTGATGCCTTCAAGTGCCATCAGTTCGCGAACCTGGTCGCGCAGCTTGAGGTCACCCTGGCCGCCGGAATACTGGATGGCCAGATCGCCACGGGTGCTCATCACCTTTTGGAAGGCCTCGTTGATGAGTTCCTTCGGGAGTGCGTGAACGTAGGGCATGCCACCGGCAAGAGAAACGACCTCGGGGCGGCTAACCACCGCGAACAGCGCTCGCACTTCGCTGACCGAGAGCGAGTGAGCGCGCGACGCGTAGGAATCCAACCAGATATCGAAGTTGGTTCCCTTTGAGGTTGAGTTAGTCATGTTTCTCCGAGGGTGGGGCCTTGCCAGTTAGGCAAAAACCCAGCGCATTTGCTTTACGCAACGCTGGGTTTCGTTAAGCCTAACGGACTAACGCCGCTAGGCAGAAGCCAAACTTAGTTAATGAACTCGGCTAGGTCGGCGAGCAGAGCTGGCTTTGGCTTTGCGCCAACCATCTGCTTGACCAGTTGACCGCCCTGGAACACCTGAAGTGCAGGGATGCTGATGATGCCGTATTGCTGAGCGAGAGCAGGCTCGTTGTCGACGTTCACCTTGACGATTTCGAGCTTGTGGCCGTATTCGGCCGAGATCTCGTCGAGGATCGGAGCGACCTGGCGGCAAGGACCGCACCACTCCGCCCAGAAGTCAACTAGAACAGGCTTGCTGTTCTGAAGCACATCCGCGGTGAAGGTTGCGGTGGTTACGTTCTTGGCCATGATGGTTCTCTTTCTTGCTACAGGCTCGGGCGTTGAACTCAAACGAGTTTCGACGAACAAATGTTCCTGCTAAATCGTAAGCCCCATTGAGCCCCAGTTATTTCCGCGTGACGGCGTGTTTCAAGACTCCCAAGGTTCCACGTGGAACATCGCTCGCGCATCCCAGTTATTGGGCGGGCAGTATCAAGAGTTGTGCCAGCTATCGCAGCGCGTCAAACGGGAAGGGCAGTCGCTCGAACCGGCATTCGCAGCGCGTCAACGGGCATTCGTTAAGCCGCGACTAGTGGTCGTTGAGATAGTGCTCGGCGTCGAGAGCCGCGACACAACCGGATGCTGCCGCAGTGATCGCCTGGCGGTAGGTCGGGTCAATGACGTCTCCAGCCGCAAACACACCCGGCAAGGTGGTCTTCGAACTGCGGCCTTCGACCTTGATGAACTTCTCGCTGGTGAGTTCAACCTGGTCTTCGACTAGCCAAACACGCGGGTCGTTTCCGACTGCGATGAACAAGCCTTCGACGTCGAGTTGGCTGGTCGAGCCATCGACAGTGTTGCGCAGGGTCAAACCGCTGAGCTTTGGCTCTCCGTGCAGTTCGGTGACTTCGGAGTTCCAGATCACTTCGATCTTGGGGTTGTTGAGCGCACGGTCGGCCATGATCTTCGAAGCCTTGAACGAGTCACGACGGTGAATCAAATAAACCTTGTCGGCGAAGCGGGTGAGGAAGCTCGCCTCTTCCATGGCCGAGTCGCCACCACCGACGACCGCGATGGTCTTCTGTCTAAAGAAGAAACCGTCACAGGTGGCGCACCACGAAACTCCGTGGCCGCTCAGTTCCTTTTCGCGAGGCAGGCCAAGTTCGCGGTAGGCAGCGCCGGTTGCGAGAATCACGGTCTTTGCTTCGAAGGTCTTTCCACCGCCAGTCTTGACGATCTTCACGTCACCGCGCAGGTCAACCTCGACAACGTCATCAAGCAGGGTTTCGGTGCCGAAGCGTTCTGCCTGGGCCTGGAAGTTCGCCATCAGGTCGGGGCCCATCAGTCCCTCAGGGAAACCGGGAAAGTTTTCGACCTCGGTGGTCTTCATGAGTTCGCCACCGGCTTCAACAGACGAGGCAATGAGCAACGGGTTGAGCCCCGCACGCGCGGTGTAGATGGCTGCGGTCCAACCTGCTGGGCCAGATCCGATGATGATTACGTCGCGCAAAATGCTCTCCTGTTTTCGAAGGGGTCGAGCCAATTTTAGCGGCGAGTTATTCCCTTGAACGCCTTCGCCACCGCACGCCAGGCGGTCCAGCTTTCTTCGACTCCGAGAAGTGCGATGACTACGAAGTAGACCACCAACATCACCGCACCGATTCCCGCGCTTACGGTGACCGCTCCGAGCACCGACGACAGTGCGAAAGATCCGGCAAGGTGGCTCGAAGTGCCAACCAGGATGCCGGCACCGGCGGCACCGCTCAGAACCGCGGCTGTGAGCATCCGTGTTGTTGCACCAGAGAGCCCAACCCCTTCAAACGCGCCAACCTTGCGGCGGAGCAGACGGTAGGCGATGATCGCTTGCACCAGAATGCTCAAGCTGCTGGCCAGCGCCAAGGCGGCAACCAACCAGCGCGGTTCGATGGTTTGCGAAATCACGAGCGCAGCACCAACGAACAACACGGTCTGGATGGTCGTGAAGATGAACGGTGTTCGGGTGTCTTCGAGAGCATAGAACGCGCGTTGCAACATGAAGACGAAGCTGAACGGCACCAGTCCGACCATGAACGCGATGAGCACGTTGCCGAGGGCTACCGTGGCCGGATACTCACCGACGAACACGCGAGAGACGGGATAGGCGAGCACCATCAGTGCCGCGGTGGCGAAGAAGCTGAAGGCGAGAATGGCGCGCAGGCTCGCTCCGACTTGACGCTTGAAGTGGTCGAGTTCGCCATCGGCTGCGTGGGTCGAAATCTTGGTGAAGCTTGCCGTCGCGATCGACACGGTGGCGATCGAGTGGGGCAACATGAAGATGAGCCAGGCGATCGATGATGCAGCAATGGATGCGATTGCCAAACCCTCGGCGGCACGAGCTGCAACGGTGCTCGAGGCAACCACGGTTTGCACGAGTCCGCCGATTTGAGTCACCAGCACCATGCCGAGAGTCCACGAGGCTGCCTTGGCGGCCGGGCGAAGGCCGACCCCGCGCCACTTGAAGTTGACGCCGAGCTTGAGTCCGACTCGTTTCCAGAACAACAGGAGGATCAGTGCTTGAGCGGCGACACCGGCCGTGGCGGTGGCGGCGATAAGTGAGATCTGGTCGGCACCCCATCCGCTGATTGCACGTTCGCCGGTTGGGTCGGCTCCGAAGAGAACGACATAGGCCGCGAGTCCGCCGATTGCCACGATGTTGTTGAGCACGGGTGCCCACATGAACGGCCCAAAAGCACTGCGAGCATTGAGCACCTCGCCGAGCAGCGAATACAGCCCATAGAAAAACAGTTGAGGTAGACACCAGTAGGCAAAAGCGGTTGCGAGCGCGAGCTGGTTGGCACTCCATCCGCTGGTATAAAGCGACACGAGCCAGGGAGCGGCCACGGTGGTGAGCACGGTTGCGCTCGCGAAAACCACGAGGATGAGCGTCACAAGTCGATCGATGTAACCCTGGCCACCATCGTGGTGACTGCGCGCCTTGACGATTTGTGGAACGAGAACAGCGTTGAGCACACCACCGGCGATGATTGCATAAACGTTGTTCGGAAGTTGATTGGCTACGCCAAAGGCGTCGGCGGCGTCGGTGGTGACACCGATGGTTGCCGCGAGCAACACGGCCCTGACGAAACCGAGCACACGCGAGGTGACCGTGCCGGCGGCCATGATCAGTGACGAACGACCGGTGCTCACTCGGCGACCTTGCGACGTTTCATCATGCGGCGAGCACCAACCACGCCGAGCGTGACGATGACCAGTGCGAAACCGACCAGCAGCGATCCCTCAACTTCGCGCTGAACGCTCATGCTCAACACGGCCGGGTGACCCAGCGGCACGCCCGAGAAGGTGGTGAGCCAAACGTTGAGCCGAACCTCACCGTTGGCAATCGCCTCGACCGGAATCATCACGTTGCTGGTGGTGTTTGCCGGCGCGGTGAAGGCGACGGTCTTGGGCATGGTTACGCGTAGGTTGCTCGGTCGAGTCCAAACCAGCACGCGAATGTCGCTGTCGTAGTTGTTGCGTATCTGCACCGGCACACGACTGGCGGTAGCCACGAGGTTGATGTTGCTGCCCTTGACGATCTTGATGTCGAAGTCGGTGACGGTATTTGCGCTTCTGGCTGTGACCGCTGCCTGAATCGACGCAGGCTTCGTCACCGTTTCAACCGGGGATGCGCTCGCAGCACTTGGGCCAAGCATCAAGACCAGTGCGCTCAGGCCGGCTAGGGCTCGGCGAATCGCGGGGCGTAGGCCACCGGAACTCATAGT
The DNA here is from genome assembly GCA_041169265.1 of Actinomycetota bacterium. Lineage (GTDB taxonomy): Bacteria > Actinomycetota > Actinomycetes > Actinomycetales > Microbacteriaceae > Rhodoluna. The sequence goes on along the minus strand of JBEEJJ010000032.1, from coordinate 4,893 downwards.
TTCACGCACAAGCCAAGACTACTTTGCTAGGTGCGCTCGACCCATTCGATGGCAGCGCGAGCCATTCGGCGCTCGTTCTCGTGACTGAGCACCTTGTGCAGTTCATACAGATCGAACCAGGCCGCCTCGACGGCTTCGTGGTTCGGGTCGTTTTCGACGGTCAGCTCGCCACCGATCTGGCGCATCAAAAAGTGGTGCACGGTTTTGACGATGATGTTTCGCCCGGCGTTGAACTCATAGGTGATGTCACCGAGCGCCGTGATGATTTCGACTTCGAGTCCGGTCTCTTCGAACACCTCGCGCACGGCGGCTTGCTCGAGCGTTTCGTCGCCCTCGGGGTGCCCCTTTGGCACGCACCAATCGGTGCGGCGACCACGGCTTTCGCGACCGATAAGTGCGACGGTGTGCGACCCATCCCGGTTTAACACGAAGCCACCCGCCGACGTCTCGGTTACCCGAGTGCGGGGGATGTGCCTCGAACGGTCATTCATACTGCCAAGACTACTGTGGCAAACTTGAACCCATGCAGACGGTGGCCGAAGCACTAGCGAACCTCGAGCGGACTACCGACAGTCCGCTGTTTCGCGAACTCGGACGTCGTTTCACCGAGGCCGGTTTCGAGCTGGCTTTGGTCGGTGGCCCCGTTCGCGATGCTTTTCTGGGACGAAAGGCTCCCGACCTCGACTTCACCACGTCTGCCGAACCAGACGACATCGTCCGTGTTCTCAAGGGATACGCCGACACTCACTGGGACATCGGTCGCGAGTTTGGCACCATCGGTGCGCGCATTGGCGATGACACCGTCGAGATCACGACCTATCGAGCCGACACCTATGACCCTGACAGCCGCAAGCCCCTGGTTGCCTTCGGCCAAAACCTAAACGACGACCTGTTTCGTCGCGACTTCACCATCAACTCGATGGCGCTTCGCCTGCCGGACAAGACCTTCGTCGACCCTTTCAACGGGTTGAAGGATTTGCTAGACGGCGTCATTCGCACCCCCGGCGCTCCAGAGGTTTCGTTTGGCGATGACCCTCTTCGCATGATGCGCGGTGCTCGGTTTGCGTCACAGCTCGGGTTCGAAATCGAGCCAGAGACTTTTGCCGCCATGACCTCGATGGCAGATCGAATCGAAATCATCTCGGCCGAGCGCGTGCACGATGAGTTGGTCAAGTTGCTTCTTGGAAAGCATCCGCGTTTGGGGCTGCAGGCCCTGGTCGATTCTGGTCTTGCCGAGCGTGTGCTGCCCGAGCTTCCGGCACTGCGCCTCGAGGTCGACGAGCACCACCACCACAAGGACGTTTACGAGCACACCTTGCGAGTGGTTGAGCAGGCAATCTCTTATGAGGCCGACTACGGCCTCAAAGGTGACGTGGTGTTGCGCCTCGCTGCCCTGTTGCACGACATCGGCAAGCCCGCAACTCGTCGACTCGAAGCCGGCGGCGGTGTCACCTTCCACCAGCACGACCTGGTCGGAGCGAAGTTGGCCAAAAAGCGACTTCAAGCGTTGCGTTTTGACAACGACACCATCCGCGACGTTTCACGTTTGATCGAGTTGCACCTGCGCTTCTTCGGCTATGGCGACCAGGCTTGGAGCGACTCGGCGGTTCGTCGATATGTGCGGGATGCGGGCGAGCTGCTTCCGCGCCTGCATGCGCTAACCCGCTCCGACGTCACCACGCGCAACCAGCGCAAGGCCGATCGCCTTGCCCACGCATACGACGATTTGGAACAGCGAATTGCCGCCCTGCGAGAGCAAGAAGAGATGGATGCGATTCGACCCGATCTGAGCGGTGAAGACATCATGCGCATCCTCGGTTTGAAACCCGGCCGCGAAGTTGGCGAGGCTCGTGCGTTTTTGCTCGAGTTGCGCCTCGACGAAGGTGCCATCGGGCCAGACGAAGCCGAAAGGCGGTTGCTTGCTTGGTGGTCTAGTCGGTAGACTAGGGAAGTTGCCTAAAACACCTTCCGGTGTGATCTGCAACAGATGCCAATACCCTCCTGTTATGGAAGTCCCATAACCGTTTAGTCCGAAGGAGGTGGGTTAGTCATGCATCAATACGAGCTCATGGTGATCCTCGACCCTACAGTCGACGAAAGAACCGTTGCTCCAAGCCTCGACAAGTTCCTCAACGTAATCCGCAACGGTGGAGGCACCGTTGACAACGTTGACATCTGGGGACGTCGTCGTCTGGCTTATGAAATCAACAAGAAGACCGAAGGCATCTATGCCGTCGTCAATCTAAAGGCCAAGCCTGCAGATGTTGTTGAACTCGACCGCCAGCTACGCATCAGCGAAGCCGTCATGCGCACCAAGGTGCTGCGTGCCGACGAAGCCGTTGTCGCTATCAAGCCGGTCGTAGTCCCAGAGGTTTCCGCCGCTGAGAAGGCTGCCGACGCCGCCGAAGAGAAGCCAGCAAAGGCTGCTCCTAAGGCTGCCGCTGCCAAGGCTCCTGCGAAGGCCGCCGAGAAGACTGCTGAGGAGAAGCCAGCAAAGGCTGCTCCTAAGGCTTCCGCTGAGGCCAAGGCCCCGGCCAAGAAGCCTGCTGCCAAGAAGGCTGAGTAGTCACAATGGCTGGCGAGCTAAACGTTACGATCGTTGGCAACCTTGCCGACGATCCAGAACTCCGTTACACCCAGGGTGGCGTGGCAGTTGTTTCGGTTCGCGTGGGTTCAACCCCTCGCACCTTCAACCGTCAGACCAACACCTGGGATGACGGCGAGACCGTTTGGGTACGTTGCACCGCATGGCGCGAACTGGCCGAGAACGTTTCTCAGTCGCTCACCAAGGGAGCCCGAGTCATCGTGACCGGTCGCTTGAAGGCACCGTCGGCTTATCAGTCGGCAGCCGGAGAGGCCCGTGCATCGCTCGAGCTTGAGATCGACGAGATCGGCGCATCCCTGCGTTACGCAACCGCTGCTATCACCCGCCGCGCTCGCGAGGGCGGTGACCGCGCTGTGTCTGACTCACCTTGGAACAGCGAGCCAACCGCATCCGCGCCAGCAAAGGGTGGCGACGCTTGGGCAAACCCAGGCACCGCTGCCGCAGGCGACGACACCCCGTTCTAAACAGAAGCTTTTTAGGAGAAAAATCATGGCTGGAAAAGTCAACAGCGACCGCGCAGGCAAGAAGCCAATGCGCAAGGGCAAGCTCGACAAGCTTGCTCCGGTCAAGGCAATCAAGGTTGGCGTCATCGACTACAAAGATGTCGCTACCCTCAAGAAGTTCATCTCGGACCGCGGAAAGATCCGCGCCCGTCGCATCACCGGTGTTTCGGTTCAGGAACAGCGTCTCATCGCCCGTGCAGTCAAGAATGCCCGCGAAATGGCCCTGTTGCCATACTCCGGTGCAGGACGAAGCTAAGGAGAACCAGCAATGTCGAAGCTCATTCTGACCAACGAAGTTACCGGTCTCGGCGCTGCCGGAGATGTCGTAGAAGTCAAGGACGGCTACGCTCGCAACTACCTGATTCCAAACGGCTTTGCCGTTATCTGGAGCCAGGGTGGCGAGAAGCAGATCGAACAGATCCGCGCCGCTCGTGACGCTCGCGCTCTTGCGACCGTTGAAGAAGCAGTTACCCTCAAGGCTCGCCTCGAAGAGAACCCAATCCGCCTCGCCGTCAAGGCCGGCAAGGAGGGTCGCCTATTCGGTGCCGTCAAGACCGCGGATGTTGTTGCAGCTGTTGTTGCAGCCGGCATCGGCGAACTAGACAAGCGCAAGGTCGAGTTTGTTGCCCCGATTCGTTCGACCGGCAACCACGAAGCCACCGTTCGCCTGCACGGCGACGTTGTGGCAACGATCACCCTCGCGGTAGTCGCACAGAAGTAAGCGGTTTTCCGCTCAAGGGCGGTAGGTCTTCGGGCCTGCCGCCCTTTTCTTATGTCCAGGATCGTGTTTCCAGCCCACTTACAGCCTGTGGATAACTTGTGCAAAAGTCAATTGCGGCGTGTCGTGTAGTCCCCTTCTCCACAACCCTAAGGTTCTTGTTTAGGGTTTGTTAAGATAAGTTATGCACAGTAGCAATTCCAGCAATTTACTGGGATACAGGGGTGTTTTGGCTTGTTATCGCACAGGCTTCTCCACAAGTTGCTCACAAGTTGTTCGGCGTGTCACCCGAGTTATCCACATCCCAGTGCACAACCTCGTTTGGTTTAACTTTGTCGGTGGTCAATGCTAGACATCGGTATGTAGTCAATTTCGGCCGCAAGCCCCTAGTTTTTGGAGTCAAAATGTCAATGGCACAGGCGATGAACACCGGAACATCTTCTGCAGAACGCGTTCTGCCTAACGACCTACTCGCCGAACAATCGGTGATCGGTGGCATGTTGCTCTCGCAGGAGGCGTGTGCCGAGGTGTTCGAGCTCATCAAGGGCGACGACTTCTATGCGCCGAAGCACGAGCTGATCTACGACGCCGTTTATAACCTCTATGGTCGCGGCGAACCCACCGACGTTATTACTGTCACGGCCGAACTAACCCGCCTAGGAACCCTGGTGCGCGTCGGCGGCGCTGACTACCTGCACACACTCACCTCGATCGTGCCGACCGCTGCCAATGCCGGCTTTTACGCCAAGATCGTGCAAGAAAAGGCAATCCTTCGGCGCCTGATCGAAGCTGGCACACGAATCGCAAGCGCCGGATACGCTGCCGAGGGCGACATCGACGACCTGGTCAACGCCGCTCAGGCCGACATCTACTCGGTGGGCACATCCGCCCTTCGCGATGAGTATGCCGCACTGAACATGTCTCTCGAAGACGCAGTCGCCGAAATGGAGCTTGCCGAGCAGAGCTCTGGTGAAATCACCGGTGTCGCCAGCGGCATCTACGAGCTCGACGCCATGACCCACGGGTTGCACGGTGGCCAACTGGTCATCCTCGCCGCTCGTCCCGGT